>NC_014217.1:2541345-2859013 GCF_000092925.1 Ancylobacter novellus DSM 506
CGGCCTGTTCGTCATGGGCCTGACCATCGCCATCACCATCGTCGTCGCCGTGCTCATGTACAAGTCGAGCTGGGGCAAGCAGGTGCGCGCGGTGGTGCAGAACCGCGTCATGGCCGGCGCGGTGGGCATCAACACCGAGAAGGTCGACCGCTACACCTTCGGCCTCGGCTGCGGCATCGCCGGCGTCGCCGGCTCGGCCTTCACCATGATCGGTTCCACCGGCCCGACCTCCGGCCAGCTCTACATCGTCGACACCTTCCTGGTCGTCGTGTTCGGCGGCGCGCAGAGCCTGCTCGGCACCATCGCCTCCGCCTTCACCATCTCGCAGGCCCAGTCGACCCTGGAGTTCTTCCTCTCCGGCTCGATGGCCAAGGTCCTCACGCTGCTCGGCGTGGTCATCATCCTGATGCTGCGGCCGCAGGGCCTGTTCGTCATCAAGGTCCGTCGCTGAGGAGGCCGCCATGACCGCACCCGTCAAATCCGGACGCACCTTCTTCCTCCGCCCGCAGGACATGATCGGGATCGTCATCCTCGCGATCCTCCTGCTGGTCGTCCTGCCGCTGACGCTGGACAATTTCCGCCTGCAATTCGTCGGCAAGTACCTGACCTACGCCTTCGTCGCGCTCGGCCTGGTGCTGTGCTGGGGCTATGCCGGCATCCTCTCGCTCGGCCAGGGCGTGTTCTTCGGCCTGGGCGGCTACTGCATGGCGATGTTCCTCAAGCTGGAAGCCTCCAGCGTCGAGAACACCAAGATCCAGACCACGCCCGGCATCCCCGACTTCATGGACTGGAACCAGATCACCGCCCTGCCCTGGTTCTGGGAGCCCTTCCGGAGCTTCGGCTTCACCACCATTGCCGTGGTGCTGGTGCCCGCCTTCTTCGCGCTGCTCGTCGGCTACGCCCTGTTCAAGCGGCGCGTCGGCGGCGTGTACTTCGCCATCATCACCCAGGCGCTCGCCGCGATCATGACCATCCTGATCATCGGCCAGCAGGGCTATACCGGCGGCATCAACGGCATCACGGATCTTCGCACCCTGCACGGCTGGGACATCCGCACCGACAGTGCCAAGACCGTGCTCTACTTCGTCTGCGTGGCGCTGCTCATCGGCTGCATCCTGCTCGCCTATTACGTGAAGTCGTCGAAGCTCGGCCGCATCCTCGTCGCCATGCGCGACAAGGAGGACCGCGTCCGCTTCTCCGGCTACGACGTCTCCTCGTTCAAGATCTTCGTCTTCTGCCTGGCGGCCTCGCTCTCGGCCATTGGCGGGGCGATGTTCACCCTGCAGGTGGGCTTCATGTCGCCCTCCTTCGTCGGCATCGTGCCCTCGATCGAGATGGTCATCTACACCGCGGTCGGCGGGCGCCTCTCCATCCTCGGCGCCATCTACGGCACGCTGCTGGTGAACTGGGCCAAGACCTCCTTCTCGGAGAGCTTCCCCGAGCTCTGGCTCTTCGGTCTCGGCGGCATGTTCATCGCCGTGGTGCTCATCTTCCCGAACGGCATCGCCGGCCTCTACCAGGTCTATGTCGCCCCGCATCTCGGCCCGCTCTTCGGCGGCGCCAAGCGCCGGGCGACGCCTCCCGCCGCCACGCCGCCGGCCGCCGGCTCGGCCGCCCCCGCAGCCGCCGAATAGGAGCCGGAGCCATGAACGCGCAACCCGTCATCACCGACTCCATGAACAAGGACTTCGTCCTCGCGGTGGAGGGGCTCACCGTCTCCTTCGACGGCTTCAAGGCGGTCAACGACCTGTCCTTCTACGTCGACGAGAACGAGATCCGCGTCATCATCGGCCCCAACGGCGCCGGCAAGACGACGGTGCTCGACCTCATCTGCGGGCGCACCAAGGCGACCGCCGGCTCGATCAAGTTCAAGGACCGCGAGCTGACGCGGATGAAGGAGCACGAGATCGTGCGTGCCGGCATCGGCCGCAAGTTCCAGAACCCGTCGATCTACGAGGACCTCACCGTCTTCGAGAACCTCGAGATCTCCTATCCCAAGGGCCGCTCGGTGGCGGGGGCGCTCGCCTTCCGCCGCGACACGGCCGTCAAGGAGCGGGTGCATGAGATCGCCGAGACCATCTTCCTCGCCGACCAGCTCGACCAGCGCGCCGAATATCTCTCGCACGGCCAGAAGCAGTGGCTGGAGATCGGCATGCTGCTGATCCAGGACCCGGAGCTCCTGATGCTCGACGAGCCGGTCGCCGGCATGAGCGTCTCCGAGCGCAAGAAGACCGCCGAGCTGCTCAACACCATCATCAAGAACCGCTCGGTGATCGTGATCGAGCACGACATGAAGTTCGTCGAGGACATCGCCCACAAGGTGACGGTGCTGCACCAGGGCAAGATCCTGTCGGAAGGCCCGATGGCCAAGGTCCAGGCGGACCCGAAGGTCATTGAGGTCTATCTGGGCCATTGAGGAGGCAGGCATGCTGAACGTCTCGAACCTGCACGTCTCCTACGGCGAGAGCGAGGTGCTGCACGGCCTCGACTTCAAGGTCGCGCCGAGTGAGATCGTCGCCATCATGGGCCGCAACGGCATGGGCAAGACCACGCTCATGAAGTCGCTCATGGGCATCGTGCCGACCAAGAGCGGCAGCGTCTCGGTCGGCGAGACCGACATCACGAAGCTCAAGAGCTACGAGCGCGTCGCCAACGGCGTCGCCTATGTGCCGCAGGGCCGCATGATCTTCTCCACCATGACGGTGCAGGAGAACATCGAGACCGGGCTGATCCCGCGCGGCGAGAGCAAGGTGCCCCCCGACATCTACGAGCTGTTCCCGGTGCTGCTGGAGATGAAGGGCCGGCGCGGCGGCAATCTCTCCGGCGGCCAACAGCAGCAGCTCGCCATCGCCCGCGCCCTCGCGACGGGCCCCAAGGTGCTGCTGCTCGACGAGCCGACCGAGGGCATCCAGCCCTCGATCATCCGCGAGATGGCGCGCACGCTGAAGCGCATCCGCGACGAGCGCGGCCTGTCCATCGTGGTCTCCGAGCAGGTGCTCTCCTTCGCCCTCGACATTGCCGACCGCGTGCTCGTCATCGAGAATGGCGAGATCGTCCACGAGAACCTGCGCGCCGACGTCGACGAGGCGAAGGTCGCCAAATTCCTGTCGGTCTGACGCACCGCGTCCGCCGGCCTGATGAGCTTGCCCAAGGGGAGAGTGGAGAAGAGCATGCCCGATACGCTGATCAAGATCGACCTGAACCAGTCGGCCTATGACAACGACATGGTTCACAACCGCTGGCACCCGGACATTCCGATGGTGGCGTGGGTGAAGCCGGGCGACGACTTCATCGTCGAGACCTATGACTGGACCGGCGGCTTCATCAAGAACAACGACAGCGCCGACGACGTGCGCGACATCGACCTGTCGATCGTGCATTTCCTCTCCGGCCCGATCGGCGTGAAGGGCGCCGAGCCCGGTGACCTTCTGGTCGTCGACCTGCTCGACATCGGGGCGATCCCCGGCAATGAATGGGGCTTCAACGGCTTCTTCTCGAAGAAGAACGGCGGCGGCTTCCTGACCGACCACTTCCCGCTGGCCCAGAAGTCCATCTGGGACTTCAAGGGCATGTACACCTCCTCGCGCCACATACCGGGCGTGAACTTCGCCGGGCTGATCCATCCCGGCCTGATCGGCTGCCTGCCCGATCCGAAGCTGCTCGACACCTGGAACAAGCGCGAGGTGGACTTCATCGCCACCAACCCGACCCGCGTGCCCCCGCTCGCCAACCCGCCCTTCGCGGCGACGGCGCATATGGGCCGGCTCAGCGGCGACGCCAAGGCGAAGGCGGCGGCCGAGGGCGCGCGCACGGTTCCCCCGCGCGAGCACGGCGGCAATTGCGACATCAAGGACCTGTCGCGCGGCTCCAAGATCTATTTCCCGGTCTATGTCGACGGCGGCGGCCTCTCCATGGGCGACCTGCACTTCTCGCAGGGCGACGGCGAGATCACCTTCTGCGGCGCCATCGAGATGGCCGGCTGGGTGCATCTGAAGGTCGACGTGCTGAAGGGCGGCATGGCCAAGTACGGCATCAAGACGCCGATCTTCAAGCCGTCGCCGATGACGCCCAATTACAAGGACTACCTGATCTTCGAGGGCATCTCGGTCGACGAGTACGGCCAGCAGCATTATCTCGACGTCAACGTCGCCTACCGCCAGGCCTGCCTCAACGCCATCGAATACCTGAAGAAGTTCGGCTATTCCGGCGCGCAGGCCTATTCGATCCTCGGCACCGCGCCGGTGCAGGGCCACATCTCGGGCGTGGTCGACATCCCCAACGCCTGCGCCACGCTGTGGCTGCCCACCGAGATCTTCGACTTCGACATCAACCCGACCGCCGCCGGCCCGACGAAGTTCATCGACGGCTCGGTCGACATGCCGCTTTCACCGGACCTTTAGACCCCCCGCTTAGATGTCCGGTGCCGCGGGGCGGCGCTTGCGCCGCCCCGCCTCTCCACTAGACTTTGGCGGTGCTTTTGCACCGCCCCGCTCCTACACTCCGAGGAAACGGCAAGAGGTACGGGTCATGCCCGTCTACGAATATCAGTGCGAGAGCTGCGGCGACTTCACCGCCATGCGGCCGATGAGCGAGTACCAGGACCCGCAGCCCTGCCCGGATTGCGGCGCCTCCGCCCCGCGCGTGCTGCTCACCGCGCCGCATTTCTCCGGCATGTCGCGCGAGAGCCTTGCCGCCCATGCCACCAATGAGCGCGCTAGCCACGCGCCGATGAGCACCGGCGAATACGCGGCGAAGAAGCACGCCTCCGGCTGCTCCTGCTGCTCCGGCATGAAGAGCCGCACCAAGAAATCCAAGACCGCGACGGCCGCGAGCGGAGCGAAGAGTTTCCCCTCGGCGCGGCCGTGGATGATCAGCCATTAGGCCTCTCATACGTCATCCCGGACGGCCGGAAGGCCGATCCGGGATCGCGTGCATTCTATGGAGCGCCCCCCAACTCCGCCCTCATCCCCGGGCTTGACCCGGGGACCCAGACTTTCCGCATGCACCCGGTCCCCTGGATGGCCGGGTCAAGCCCGGCCATGAGGGCGGAAAAGTGGTACTTCGGCCGGGATGACGGCGTACGCCTCGCCCCTACTCCCCGATCGCCACGCCCTCGCGGCGCGGGTCGGCGGCTCCCGTCAGCCCCTCCGGCCCGATCGACACCGCCTGCACGCCGGAGGTCATCGGCATGATCTTCACCTCGAAGCCGAGCCCCTTCAGGCCCGGCGCCAGCTCCTCGGCCTTCGTCCCCGCCTCGATCTCGACCGCGCTGAACCGCGCCAGCACGTTCGGAGCGGCGATCGCCTCATCGAGTGGCATGCCCCAGTCGAGATGGGCGATCAGCGTCTTCGCGACATAGCCGATGATCTGGCTGCCGCCCGGCGAGCCGAGCGCCAGCACCGGCTTGCCGTCCTTCATGACGATGGTCGGCGCCATGGACGAGCGCGGGCGCTTGCCCGGCTCCACCCGGTTGGCGATGGGCACGCCGTCGCGCTGCGAGCGGAAGGAGAAGTCGGTCAATTCGTTGTTGAGCAGGAAGCCGCCGACCATCAGCCGCGAGCCGAAGCCGGCCTCGATGGTCGAAGTCATGGAGACGACATTGCCCTCGCCGTCGACGATGGTGATCTGCGTCGTCGAGGGCACGTCGAGCGCCGCCCCGTCGGCGCGCGGCTCGGCCATGGCGTGGTCCCAGCTCGGGTTGCCGGCCGCGACCCCCGGGAGCGCATCGTCGCCGGCGAGCAGCTTGGCGCGCTGGCCGAGATAATCCTTCGCCAGCAGCCCCTTGGTCGGCATCGGCACATAGTCGGAATCGGCCATGTAGCGCTCGCGGTCGGCGAAGGCGAGGCGCGAGGCGTCGGCGATCAGCCGCCACGATTCCGGGCTGGCCGGGCCGAGGCCCTTGAGGTCGTAGGGCTCGACGAGGCCGAGGATCTGGCCGAGCGTCAGCGCGCCCGAGCTTGGCGGCCCCATGCCGCAAATGTCGAGCCTGCGATAGGCGCTGCAGACCGGCGCGCGCTCCTTCACCCGGTATTCGCGCAGGTCGCCGAGCGACAGCACGCCGGGGTTCTGCGCCTCACGCACCGTGCGCACGATGTCGGCGGCGAGCTCGCCGCCATAGAAGGCGTCGGCGCCATATTGCGCCAGACGGCGCAGCGTCGCCGCATAGGCCGGGTTCTTCAGCAACGTACCGGCTTTGAGCGCCGCGCCATCGGCGTCGAGGAAATAGGCCCGCGCCGCCGCGTTGCGCGTCAGCGTGCCGACGTCTTCAGCGATCAGCGAGGCGAGGCGCGGCGACACCTCGAAGCCGCCCTCGGCGCGGCGGATGGCCGGACGGAAGAGCTGCGCCCAGGCGATTTTGCCGTAGCGCCGGTGCACGGTCTCCAGTAGTCGCGGCGTGCCGGGCGTGCCGACCGAGCGCCCGCCGACCACCGCGTCCATGAAGGCGAGCGGCTGGCCCTTCTCGTCCTGGAACAGCGTCGGGGTGGCCGCGCGGGGCGCGGTTTCGCGCGCATCGAAGGTGGTCAGCGTCTTCGCCTGCGCGTCCCAGAAGACGAGGAAGGCGCCGCCGCCGAGGCCGGAGGATTGCGGCTCGACCAGCCCGAGCATGAGCTGCGTCGCCACCATGGCGTCGATGGCATTGCCGCCCGCCCTCAGCGCCGCCGCGCCGGCCTGCGCCGCCAGCGGGTTGGCCGCCGTCACCATCCAGTGCTTGCCGGTGGCGGATTTCTGCGCTGCCGCGACTTGGCTCGGCGCTTCCGGCGCCTGCGTGTCGGCCGCCTGCTGCGCAAAGGCCGCTTCACCGAGCGGCGTCGCCAGCAGCGTGAGCGCGAGCGCCCAGGAAAAACCGAATCCGAGACTGCGCCGCATCCCTGCCTCCATCCTGCTGCCGTGCAACAAAGATTGCTCGCCGTAACGCGAAGTGAACAGTGAATTCGACCGCCTGCCCGCAACGAAAGCGTGACGTTTCGACGAATCGGGTTAAGCTTCAATCGTCGTCAACAATCGAAAGGAGGTGATCCAGTGTCTGATCGTCTTGATCTGCGGTCGTCGGTATCCGTGACCTGGACACTTGCCTCTTGCGAGGTCCGTGCCGCGTGATGCGACACTACGCGCCGCCTCTCTAGGCGGTTACCGGGCCGGACCGCGGTCTGACATGGGAAGGGCTGCCCGCAAGGCAGCCCTTCTTTCTTGGCGACTACCCCTACGACAACCGGTAATACTTTGCCGAAACCGATCGTCATCTATATCGACGCCGATGCCTGCCCGGTAAAGGACGAGACCTACCGCGTCGCCGCCCGCCACCGCATCAAGGTGTTCCTCGTCGCCAACAGCTACATCGCCGTCCCGCGCGACGCCGAGGTGGAGCGGGTGATCGTGCCGCCGGGCCTCGACGTCGCCGATGACTGGATCGCCGAGCGGGTGGAGGAAGGCGACCTCGTCATCACCGCCGACGTCCCGCTCGCCGCGCGCGCGGTGGCCAAGGGCGCGGAGGCCATCGGGCCGACCGGAAAGCCCTTCACCGCCTCCTCCATCGGCATGCAGCTTGCCACCCGCAACCTGATGCAGGATCTGCGCGAGGCCGGCGAGATCACCCGCGGCCCCCGCCCCTTCTCCGCCCGCGACCGCTCGGAATTTCTTCAGGCGCTGGAACGCGCGGTGCAGCGGCTGAAACGGAAAGGCTTCCTCGCGGGTTGAACCCGGCACCTGAAGGAGTGGAGGGCGAAATGCTGCAGGCCTGCCTCAACGGCTCGCGGAGCCGGGATTTCCATGCTGCCACGCCGCTCAACCCGGCCGAGCTTGCGGCCGACGCCGCTGCGGTGCTGGCCGCCGGCGCCACCGAGCTGCATCTGCATCCGCGCGACGAGGCGGGCGCCGAGACGCTCGACCCGGTCCATGTCGCGAGCGCGCTGGAGGCGATCCGCGCCCGCGTGCCGGGCACGCCCATCGGCCTGTCGACCCATGCCGGCATCGCGCCGGGCGGCGCCGGCCGGCTGGAGGCGGTGAAGGCATGGACCGTGCTGCCGGACTACGTCTCGGTGAACCTCATCGAGGAGGACGCGCCGGAGATGATCGCGCTCGCCCTCTCGCGCGGCATCGGCGTCGAGGCGGGCCTGTGGTCGGCGGCCGATGCCGAGCGCTTCGTGAAGCTGCCGCAGGCGCGCCAGGCGCTGCGCATCCTCATCGAGATCAACGAGCAGGACGAGGCGGAGGGGCTGGAGGTCGCCGCGGCGATCCGCAAGGTGCTCGCCCGCGCCAGCCTCGACGTGCCGGTGCTCCAGCACGGCCTCGACGCCACCATGTGGCCGCTCTACCGCGACGCGCTGCTGCGCGGCCTCGACAGCCGCATCGGGCTGGAGGACGGCAAGCACATGCCGAACGGTTCGCAGACCGAGGACAATGCGGCGCTGATCAAGGCGGCGATGCTGATGGCAAGGGTGCCGCCGGACGTGCGGACGGCCTAGCGCAGCCGCCCCTCACTTCATCTCCACCTCGACGAAGCTCATCTTCGCCTCGCCGGCATTCTTCACGTCGTGGCGGATGCCGGCCGGGCGCGAATAGGCCTCGCCGGCCCGCATGCGAACCTCGGTGACCACGCCGTCGACGTCGATCTGCATGAAACCGTCGGTCACGAAGACGATGGCGTAGTCCATCGCGTGCTCATGCCAGCCGGTGGTCGCGCCGGGCTCGAAATCCCAGCGCGTGATGCGGACGCGCTCGTCGTCCGCCAGCAGCGTGGGGACGGCGGGCGAAGTGCAGACGAAGGCCATGTGACGCTCCCCGGAGGTTCGCCCCTTCTTACCCCGAGTTGCGCAGTCCTGCCGAGATGCCGTTGATCGTCAGCTGTATCCCCTGCAGCACCTTCTCGTCGGTGTCGTTGCCGCGATAGGCGCGCAGCAGGCCGACCTGCACATGGTTCAGCGGGTCGATATAGGGGAAGCGCGCGCGGATGGAGCGGTCGAGCAGCGGGTTCGAACCCAGCAGCTTCGGCTGCTGCGCAATCGACAGCAGCGCGTCGATCGCCGCCTGATGCTCGGCGCGGATGCGCCCGAAGATGCTCTCGCGCAGCTCCACGTCCTCCACCAGCTCGGCATAGCGCGAGGCGATGGCGATGGAGCTCTTCGACAGCACCATGTCCATGTTGGAGAGCTGTGTGCGGAAGAACGGCCACTCGCGGTACATCTCCTGCAAGAGCGGCAGGCCGTCGGGATTGGCCTTCAGCCATTCGCCCACCGCCGTACCGAAGCCGTACCAGCCCGGCAGCATCAGCCGGCACTGCGCCCAGGAGAACACCCACGGGATCGCGCGCAGGTCCTCCACCCGCCGCGTCTTCTTGCGCGAGGCCGGGCGCGAGCCGATGTTCAGCGTCGCGATCTCGTTGATGACGGTGGATTCCCAGAAATAATCCTCGAAGCGCGGGGTCTCGTAGACCAGCGCCCGATAGGCCTTGAACGCCGCGTCGGAGATCTTCTCCATCACCGACAGATATTCCTCGCGCGGCGCCTTGGCGTCGCCGGAGAGCAGCGTCGCCTCCATGGTCGCGGCGGCGAGGATTTCGAGGTTGCCGCGCCCGACCGCCGGGTTGGAGTACTTGGACGAGATGATCTCGCCCTGCTCGGTGATGCGGATCTGCCCCTGCACCGCCCCGCCCGGCTGGGCGAGGATGGCATCGTAGCTCGGCCCGCCGCCGCGGCCGACCGAGCCGCCGCGGCCGTGGAACAGCCGCAGCCGCACGCCGTGGCGCTTGAACACCTCGATCAGCTCGATCTCGGCCTTGTAGAGCTCCCAGCCGGAGGTGACGAAGCCGCCATCCTTGTTGCTGTCGGAATAGCCGAGCATCACCTCCTGCACGCCGCCGCGGCTGTCGACCAGCTTGCGGTATTCCGGCAGGCGGAACATCTGCTCCATCACCCTGGCGGCGTTGCGCAGGTCCTCGATGGTCTCGAACAGCGGCACGATGTTCACCGCCGCCGTACCGGCGGGATCGACGAGGCCGACCTCCTTGAGCAGCAGCGCCAGCTCCAGCATGTCCGAGACGCCCTCGGCCTTGGAGATGATGCAGGTCTGGATCGCCTCGGGGCCGTAGATCTGGTGGATGCGGGCGCAGGTGCGCAGCATCGCCATCTCCCCCACCGTCTCGTCGGAATAGGCGACGAAGGGCGAGGTGAGCGGGCGCGCGGTGGCGAGTTCGCGCAGCAGCAGGGCGACGCGCGTGCCCTCCGGCAGGCCCTTGTAGTCGGTGCCGGGGGCGGCGACCTCGAACAGCTCGGCGACGCAGCGCTCGTGGACGTCCGAGTTCTGGCGGGAATCCAGCACCGCGAGATGGAAGCCGAAGCAATCGACCGCCCGACGCAGCGCCCGCAGCTTGCCCCGCGCGATGGCGCTGGAGCCGTGCGTGCGCAGCGAGCGGTCGATGATGTCGAGGTCGGCTCGCAATTCCTGGGCGGAGGCATAGGGCGCCGCCGCCGGCTTCTCGGTGATGCCGAGCAGGTCGGCGATCTCCAGCCGGAAGGCGGTGGCGCGCAGCCTCGTAGTGATGACGCCGGTGGCGAGGCGGTAGGGCTCGTTGCGCCGGTGCGGCGAGCCGTCCGAGGAGGCGTCGACCAGCCCCATCAGCTCGCCGGAGACCTTCACCCGGATGGTGCTGATCGAGAGTTCGCCGCCGAGCGCGTCGAGCTCCTCCAGATAGAAGCGCACCGCCTGCGCGCTCTGCATGCGCAGCGTCTCGCGGGTGACGTCGGCGGTGACGAAGGGGTTGCCGTCGCGGTCGCCGCCGATCCAGCTGCCGATGCGCAGGAAGGAGGCGAGTTCGGAAGCCTCGCCGCTGCCGTCGAGCGCGGCGAGCCGGTCCTCCACCGCCGCATAGAGCTTCGGCAGCTGGCGCAGGAAGGTGTAGTCGTAATAGGCGAGCCCGTTCGCCACCTCGTCCAGCACCGTCAGCTTGGTCCGGCGCAGCAGGTTGGTCTGCCACAGCATCAGCACGCGGCGGCGCAGCTCGTCGTCGGCGAGCTCCTGCTCCTCCGGCGTCGGGTCGAGCCGGGCGCGGTCGGCCAGCAGCTCGGCGATGCACATCTCATGCGTCAGCGTCGAGCGGCGGCGCACCTCGGTCGGGTGGGCGGTGAGCACCGGGCTCGCCAGCGCGGTATCAAAGAAGCCGCGCAGCTCGGCGGACGAGACGCCATGCGCGCGTGCCTTCTCGATCGCCCGGGCCACGCTGGGCGGACCGCCATTGCCGGCCGCCGCCGCCGCGCGCATGCGGCGGATGACGTTCTGGTCCTCGGCGATGTTGGCGAGGTGGGAGAAATAGGAGAAAGCCCGGACGATGGTGACGGTCTGCTCGGGGTCGAGCTGGTTCAGGATCGCCTCCAGCTCGTGCCGGGCGCCCTCGTCCTCCTCGCGGTGGAAGCGGGTGGAGACGCGGCGGATGCGCTCCACCAGTTCGAAGGTCGGCTCGCCCTCCTGGTCGCGCAGCGTGTCGCCCAGCACCCGGCCCAGCATGCGGATGTCGTCGCGCAGCGACAGGTCGAGTTCGCCGTCGGCATCGAGCTCGGCATCGGGCAGGGCGATGGTGAGGGCAACGGACATGGCGATACTCCTTTAGGCTAAGGCGAACTTAGCAATTAGCATGCCGTCCATGACAGCCTAGCCGCGGCGTTCTCCCCGCCCGCAATGCCGCAGGCCGAATGCCCCGCCCCGCACACACCGACACCACTATGGCCATTTGGGTGAGGCGGCCGCGCCACAGCCTTCGTAATTCTCATCAAATGCCCTATCGCCGCCGCGATTGTGAACGAAATCGCCGCCAGCATGAACGCTGTGCTCAGGGATGATTCAGAGTTACTGGCTCATAAAGGTGGGCATGCAAAGGCGACATCCGCAGGTTGTCGTCCGGCAAAATGAAAGACCGGCCAAGGCCGGATGTGTCGAACTGAAGCGTATGCGTAACAGGAAGGACTTCGAAATGCCCCCCGTCATGAACCGTAGCGAGGTTCAGACCCCGACCGTGACTCGTCCGTCCCGGACTGCCGCCTTCGTCGAGGCCGCCTCTCTTTCCGCCACCCGTCCTGCCGAAACCGGCAAGAAGAGCCCGAACGCGAATGCGCCGGTAGGCTCCATCGCCGCCATCGAGTCGCTCCTCGGCTGCTGAGCCCGCTCGGCGGTCCCCGTAACAGCGGGCGGGCCGCCGCTTCACGCGAATGTGTGGCCGGGCGCAAAGCGGTGCGTCGGGCCACGGCGCCGGAGCTGCGACGAGCGGTCCGGCCGCAATGGGGTTCTGCGGGCTGGCAATTGCCCCTCCTCTCCTCCATATGGATGACGTAGCGGCATGCGCCGCGTCACGTTTCCACCGTAGAGAGGCCACCGACTTGCGTCCGCGTTCTCTTTCCTTGCGCCTTGCCCTTGGCGCGCTCCTCCTGGCCGCTGGCGTCACCGTCGCCGCCGATTTTGCCGAGGCCCGCGTCGGCCGTGGCGGCAGCTTCGGCAGCCGTGGCACGCGCACCTGGTCCACCCCAGCCCCCACCCCGACGGCGCCCACCGCCCAGTCGATGCAGCGTTCCGCCACGCCGCAGAGCCAGATGGGCCAGACCGCGGCCCGCGCGCCCGGCGGCTTCTTCAACCGCGGCGGCTTCATGGGCGGGCTGATGGGCGGCCTGCTCGGCGCCGGTCTGTTCGGCCTGCTGTTCGGCTCGGGCTTCTTCTCCGGCCTCGGCAGCCTCGCCGGCATTCTCGGCCTGCTCTTGCAGATCGCCCTCGTCGTCATCGTGGTCCGGCTGGTGATGGGCTGGATGCGCTCGCGCAACCAGCCTTCCTATGCCGGCGGCGCACGCCCCGATCCGATGCAGCGCGAGGCGCTGAACGGCGGCGCCCCCATGGGTGGGGCACCGATGGGTGGAGCGCCGATGGGCGGCGCAGGCGCGGCTCCCCGCGCCGGCTTCGGCACCGGCCCGCGCGGCCGACCGATCCAGCTGCAGGGTTCCGACTTCGACACGTTCGAGCGCCGGCTGGAGGAGATCCAGACCGCCTATGGCCGCGCCGACCGCGACACGCTGCTGCGGCTCGCCACGCCCGAGATGGGCGGCTATCTGCGCGAGGAGCTCGACCAGCTCGAGCGCGACGGGCTGGAGAACCGCCTCGGCGACGTCAAGCTGCTGCAGGGCGACCTGTCGGAAGCCTGGGCCGAGGACGGCAGCGAATACGCCACCGTCGCCATGCGCTACGAGTTGACCGACGTGATCGTCGAGAAGGCTACCGGCCGCATCGTCCAGGGCGACCCCAGCCGCAAGGAACAGGTGGTCGAGTTCTGGACCTTCGTCCGCAGCCCCGGCGGCGAATGGCTCCTCAGCGCCATCCAGCAGGGCTGAGCGGCACCATCGATCCGGAATGACGGACGGGCGGCGAGAGCCGCCCGTTTTCGTTTCAGCCCAGCGGATCGGGCCCGAAGCGGTTCGGACCCTGCGTGCCGCGGAACATGAACCAGAAGAACACGATGATCGTGCCGATGCCGGTGAAGGCCAGCAGCAGCCACCAGCCGGTGCGGTCCATGTCGTGGAAGCGGCGTACGCCGACGGCGATCGACGGGATCAGCAGCGCCAGCCCGACCAGCGAGGTGAACGGCGTGAACAGGTGCGCGTCGCCATAGCGCCAGAGCGAATAGTCGCCGAAGGTCAGCGTGTCGACGATGCCGGCGACCCAGTTCGCCAGCACCATGAACAGCACGAACCACCAATATTCCGAGCGCGGCGCGCGCCCCTGGAACGTCGCGTATCTCCCCAGCACGCTGGAGATGGCCTGCGTGAACCCCATGGCTTTCCCCCTGCCCCGAGACTCACATGCCGAGCCCCGCGTGCCGAAGGGGAAGCCGCGGCGTGGCGGCTGTCAATGAGGATGAAGGGCCGCCCGGTTCCCGTCATCTCGGAGGGGCGATCCACTCCCACGCGACGTCATCCCCGGCCTCGTGCCGGGGATCCACGTCTTTCTGCCCGAAGGCGTGGATGGCCGGGCCAAGCCCGGCCATGACGATACCTCTCCATTCCTCGTCATCCCGGACGGCCAACGGCCGATCCGGGATCGTGACCAGAATGGAGAGCGATCCCGGCTCTGCGGCTGCGCCTTCGGCCGGGATGACGGAGACACGAAGAGGCTTTACCGGCTTTACCGGCTTTACCGCCCCTTGCGCCGCCCGCCCTTGCGGTAGCCCTTGGTCATCGGGTCCGGACGCTCCGGGCGCACCCAGTCCTCGACGCGCAGCGGCTCGGTGCGGTCGGTGCCGGGGCCCATGTCGTCGAGCGAGGGCCTGACGATCCGCGAGGCGCCGCCCGCGTCATAGCGCGCCTGCGCCTCGTCGGCCCGCGCCTCATGGCCGGAGGAAACGTGGCCCGGGGACGACCGCCGCCCGCCGCCTTTCTTCTCCGGCAAATTGGCCGAGCGGCCATACTTCCGCTCGCCGCGATAGCCGCCGGTGCGGTCGTCGACATTCTCCTGCCGCGCCAGCGGGTCGTCGGAGAGCACGAGCTCGGTCGCCTGCAGCCGCTTGATCTCGTCGCGCAGCCGCGCCGCCTGCTCGAAGTCGAGATCGGCAGCCGCCGTGCGCATGCGCTTCTCGAGGTCGGCGATCACCGCCGCGAGGTTGTGGCCATAGGTGGCGCCCTCCTCGGCGAGGCCGGCATCGACCGTCACATGGTCGCGCTCATAGACGCTGTTCAGGATGTCGCCGATCGCCTTGCGCACGCTCTCCGGGGTGATGCCGTGCTCGGTGTTCCAGGCGATCTGCTTGGCGCGGCGGCGCTCGGTCTCGGCCATCGCCCGCTCCATCGAGCCGGTGATGCTGTCGGCATAGAGCACCACCCGCCCGTCGACGTTGCGCGCGGCGCGGCCGATGGTCTGCACCAGCGAGGTCTCCGAGCGCAGGAAGCCTTCCTTGTCGGCGTCGAGGATGGCGACCAGCCCGCATTCCGGGATGTCGAGGCCCTCGCGCAGCAGGTTGATGCCTATCAGCACGTCGAAGGCGCCGAGCCGCAGGTCGCGGATGATCTCGATGCGCTCGATCGTGTCGATGTCCGAATGCATGTAGCGCACGCGGATGCCGTTCTCGTGCAGGTACTCTGTCAGATCCTCGGCCATGCGCTTGGTGAGCGTCGTCACCAGCGTGCGGTAGCCCTTCGCCGCCGTCTGCCGCACCTCGCCCAAGAGATCGTCCACCTGCGTGCGCGCCGGGCGCACCTCGACCTCCGGGTCGACGAGGCCGGTCGGGCGGATCACCTGCTCGACGAAGACGCCGCCGGTGCGCTCCATCTCCCATTTGCCGGGGGTGGCGGAGACATGCACCGTCTGCGGGCGCATCGCCTCCCATTCCTCGAAGCGCAGCGGCCGGTTGTCCATGCAGCTCGGCAGGCGGAAGCCGTATTCCGCCAGCGTCGCCTTGCGGCGGAAGTCGCCGCGATACATGGCGCCGATCTGCGGCACCGTCACATGGCTCTCGTCGACGAAGATCAGCGCGTTGTCCGGCACGTACTCGAACAGGGTCGGCGGCGGCTCGCCCGGCAGGCGGCCGGTGAGCCAGCGCGAATAGTTCTCGATGCCCGCGCAGCTTCCCGTCGCCTCCATCATCTCCAGGTCGAAGGTGCAGCGCTGCTCCAGCCGCTGGGCTTCCAGCAGGCGGCCCATGGCGTTCAGCTCGTCGAGCCGGTGGCGCAATTCGTTCTTGATGCCGGCGATGGCCTGGATCAGCGTCGGGCGCGGCGTCACATAATGCGAGTTGGCGTAGAGCTTGACGAATTTGAGGTCCTGCGACTTCTGCCCGGTGAGCGGGTCGAATTCCTGGATGCTCTCCACCTCGTCGCCGAACAGCGAGACGCGCCAGGCGCGATCCTCGTAATGCGCCGGGAAGATCTCGATGACGTCGCCCCTCACCCGGAACGTGCCGCGGCCGAAATCGCCCTGCGTGCGCTTGTATTGCAGCGCCACGAGGTCCGCGAGCAGCGCGCGCTGGTCGATGCGCTCGCCCACCTCGATCTTGAAGGTCATCGAGGCATAGGTCTCGACCGAGCCGATACCGTAGATGCAGGACACCGAGGCGACGATGATGACGTCGTCGCGCTCCAGCAGCGAGCGCGTCGCCGAGTGGCGCATGCGGTCGATCTGCTCGTTGATCGAGGATTCCTTCTCGATGAAGGTGTCGGTGCGCGGGACGTAGGCTTCCGGCTGGTAGTAGTCGTAATAGGAGACGAAATACTCCACCGCATTGTCGGGGAAGAAGCTCTTGAACTCGCCATAGAGCTGCGCCGCCAGCGTCTTGTTCGGCGCCAGCACCAGCGCCGGGCGCTGCAGGCGCTGGATGACGTTGGCCATGGTGAAGGTCTTGCCCGAGCCGGTGACGCCGAGCAGCACCTGGTCGCGCTCGCCCTCGCTCGCCGCCGCCACGAGGTCGTCGATCGCCTTCGGCTGGTCGCCATTGGGCGTGTAGTCCGACTTCAGCACGAACTTGACGCCGCCTTCGGACTTCTCCGGGCGCGCCGGACGGTGCGGCGTCCAGACCTGCCGGTCGACCTCGGCGCGGCCGCCCTCGATCAGCGCGGAGAGCGCGGCGACGGTGGCGGAGGCACCCGAGGTCGGCGCCACGCCGAGCTTCTCGGCAAGGGCGGGATCGAGCGTGGAAACTTGCGCGGGCTCGAAGGCGCGCTGGGAGCGCTCTCCGAATCCGCCGGGACGTGAAGCTTTGGCCATGGGCGGAATATGGGCGTTCGAGGCCTGTGAGAAAAGGGGCGGAAGGTGCGCCCAGCCCCGACTGCGCACCATTCGCCGCCGGACTGAGCGGCTGAAATCCAAACCTGCCCTCATCCCCGGGCTTGACCGGGGGACCCAGGGGAACCGGGTGCTCCCGGTCACTGGGTGGCAGGAAGTCGGGCTTGCCCGACTTCCTCGTTCAAAGACCGAAGTTGGCAAATGCCGACTTCGGGTCAAGCCCGGTCATGCGGGAGGAAGAAATGCGCTCAGAAGAACGGCAGCGGGCCAGGAAAGCAGGCGATCGGGACAAAATGTGTCAGCAGTCCCGAACCCCGCGTCCAGATACCCGACGCATCAATCCCTTCTGCAATCTAAAATAGTTAATATTAATTAGCACATCTATTGATTGCATCGCTGAACCTCCTCATCATACCGGCGGGGAAGAGGGGGTGGAGGCGATGGGCGTGTACTGGAGCGCCGCCGCGCGCGGCATCGGCTTCATAATGCTGGGCCTGCCGCTGGCGGCGTGCGATCCGGCGACCCTGCCCGGCGGCCCCTATATGCGGCCGGTGGCGCTGGTGGATTACTCGATCAGCGCCGCCTATGCGGATCCGGTTACCGGCACCGTGCCGGCCGTCCAGCCCGTGTCCGGCCTGTCCACCACCCATGTGCCGGTCCTCGACCTCGGCGAGGTCGTCGACATCGACACGCCGGCGAAGAGAGACTTCATCCAGGACGCCCTGTTGCAGCGTTCCGACGTGCTCTGCCAGAGCTACATGGACGGGCTCTACTACCGCGTCGCCGCGCGCCGCGCCGTGCTGAGCCAGATCGCCCAGGTGGCCTCGGCGATCGGTGCCTTCTCGACGGCTGCGCAGGGCCCAAGCATCGCGGCGCTGGTCGCCAACATCGCCGGCGGCACCAACAATGTGCTGGATTCGGAAGTGATGCAGAGCCAGCTCATCACCCTCATCACCAAGCAGATCGAAACCAACCGGGCGCAGGTGCTCGGCATGATCATGACAGCCCGGCAGGATGCGAACAGGACGCCGGTCCCGCTGAGCAAATATGCCCTGTCGCTCGCCCTGCGCGATGCGATGACCTATCACCAGCAATGTTCCTTCGTGCAGGCGATCACGGGCCTCGCCGCCGTCGCCGGTCGGCCCAACCCGACCACCACCACCCAATCCGGCGCGGCCGCCAGCGCGGCGGCCAACGCGGAAGCGGATGCCCTCACATCGGCGGCGGGAATAACGCGCCGGCCATAACACCGACGATACTGCCCCTGCGTCTGCGGCGTTTGTTGCCGATTGAGGCGGTATGCCGGAGATGTGAGCAGAAGTCCCGTGAATGGCAGGGCACGCCGAAGGACGTCAATCGTTACAATTCAATGAGATAGAGCCATACTGCCTAACTCATAATCATTGGCACGCCCGATGCATACACCTCTGTATGCACGTTCGGGCCCGGCCGTCTCCGGGCTCCTTCATCGTGTCGGAGCGCCAATGACCGAATCGCTTCTCGCCGCCGAGCCTGCGCCTCTCGCCTTCCATCCGGCCCGCACGGCGCTGGTGATCATCGACATGCAGCGCGATTTCCTCGAGCCCGGCGGCTTCGGCGAGACGCTGGGCAACGATGTCTCGCTGCTGCAGGCCGCCGTCGGCCCCTGCAAGGCGGCGCTGAAAGCGGCCCGCGCGGCCGGCATGCTCGTCATCCACACCCGCGAGGGCCACCGCCCCGACATGGCCGACGCCCCGCCCGCCAAGGTCGAGCGCGGCGCGCCCACCGCCCGCATCGGTTGTGCCGGCCCGATGGGCCGCATCCTCATCCGCGGCGAGCCCGGCCACGACATCATCGCCGAGCTCTACCCCGCCCCCGGCGAGCCGGTGCTCGACAAGCCGGGCAAGGGCGCCTTCTACCAGACCGACCTCGAACTCATGCTGAAGAACCGCGGCGTCGACACGCTGCTGGTCGCCGGCGTGACCACCGAGGTCTGCGTCCACACCACGATACGCGAGGGCAATGATCGCGGCTATCGCTGCGTGGCGCTGGCCGATTGCTGCGCCTCCTATTTCCCGGAGTTCCACCGCGTCGGGCTGGAGATGGTGAAGGCCCAGGGCGGGATCTTCGGCTGGGTCTCCGATTCCGCGGCGCTGAAGGTGGCGCTCGGCAACAAGGCCCTCGCGGCCAGCGCCGCCTGACCGTTTCGCGTCCTTCCACGCCTGCGCATGCGCCTCACCCCCTTCCGCCATCTCGAGGAACACCGAGCATGTCCGCGACCGAAATGACCCCGATTTCGCCCTCCCGCGTCGGCATGCGCCCGACGCTGTGGACCCGCGGCGACTGGAACGCCCTGTTCGGCTTCGGCACCAACATCCTCGTCAACATGCTGGTGCTCACCGGCCTCCTGCAGTTCGTGCTGAAGATGCCGCCGGAAATCGTGTTCGGCCGCATCCTGCCGGCGGTCGGGCTGATGATGTTCCTGTCCACCGCCTATTACGCCTTCCTCGGCTATCAGCTGGCGAAGAAGACCGGCCGCGACGACGTCTGCGCCCTGCCCTCGGGCATCTCGGTGCCGCACATGTTCGTCGTCACCTTCGTCATCATGCTGCCGATTGGCGCCGCCACCGGCGATCCGATCCAGGGCTGGGAGGCCGGCCTCGTCTGGGTGTTCTTCCAGAGCTTCATCCTGATGATCGGCGGCTTCGTCGCCCCCTATATCCGCAAGATCACCCCCCGCGCGGCGCTGCTCGGCACGCTGGCGGGCGTGTCCATCGCCTTCATCTCCATGCGCCCGGCCTTCGAGATCTTCTCCACCCCGGTGATCGGCCTCGTCTGCTTCGCCATCATCATGGTGAGCTGGTTCGGCGGGCTGAAATATCCGCGCGGCATCCCCGCCGGCCTCGTCGCCATCGCGGTCGGCATGGTCATCGCCTGGGGCTCGAACCTGTTCGGGCTCAATTATGGCGGCATGAGCGTCGCCAAGGTCGGCGACGCGCTGGCGAATTTCGGCTTCTCCATCCCGCTGCCGGCGGTCGACCACGTCTTCCACGGCTTCAAATATCTCGGCATCATCCTCGTCACCGCCATCCCCTTCGGCATCTACGATCTGGTCGAGGCGATGGACAACGTGGAGAGCGCGGAAGCCGCGGGCGACCACTACCCGACCACGCGGGTGCTCACCGCCGACGGCGTGGTCAGCCTGATCGGCTGCCTGATGGGCAACCCCTTCATCAACGCCGTCTATATCGGCCACCCCGGCTGGAAATCGA
This sequence comes from Ancylobacter novellus DSM 506, assembly GCF_000092925.1. Taxonomy (NCBI): domain Bacteria; kingdom Pseudomonadati; phylum Pseudomonadota; class Alphaproteobacteria; order Hyphomicrobiales; family Xanthobacteraceae; genus Ancylobacter; species Ancylobacter novellus. The sequence goes on from NC_014217.1 coordinate 2,561,334, forward strand.
TGGGCGGGCGCATCGGCTATTCCGCCGCCACCGGGCTGATCGTCATCCTGCTCTCGTGGTTCGGCATCATCGCGCTGCTGCTGGCGCTGATCCCGGTGGTCGCCATCTCGCCGATCCTGCTCTACATCGGCATGCTGATCGGCGCGCAGGCGTTCCAGACCACCCCGGCAAGCCACGCCCCGGCGGTGGTGCTGGCGCTGACCCCGCACCTCGCGGCGTGGGCGAAGCTCTTGATCGACAATTCGCTCGGCCTCGCCGGCACCTCGGCCGCCGCCATCGGCATCGAGAAGATGGGCGCGGTCGGCGTGCTCTATCACGGCATCGAGGTGATGGGCGGCGGCGCCATCCTGGTCGGCCTCGTGCTGGGCGCCATCGGCGTGTTCGTGGTCGAGCGGCAGTTCGTCCACGCCGCCGCCTTTGCCCTCGCCGGCGCGGTGCTCACCTTCTTCGGCTTCATGCATGGCGAGACGGTAGGCATCGCGGTCACCCCGACCGTGTCCTTCGCCTATGTGCTGGTCGCCGGCTTCCTGTTCGCCTGCGCCAAATATGCCGCGCTGGAAGAGGCGCCGGCCACCGCCACGCCGGAGCCGCAGGCCGCCCCGGCGGAGTAGCGTCAGACCGCTTTCGCTTCGACGCCGGGGGGCGCCTCGAAGCGGCTTGAGACGGCGCGGAGCATCCTGCGGGATGGGCCGCGCCGCTCTTGTTTGCGGCCCCCGCCGCCGATCCTTCATTTTCCCGTCGGTCAAGCTGTGGTCTGCTCCTCGCACGGGGGCATGCGGCCCGCGAGGCGTTGCGTCCTCGTCCGGCCCGCGCAAGCGTTGAGAGGCTCATCATGTCGATCTTGAAAAAGGGACTGGCCGGCGCGCCGGTGAAGATCCTTCAGGAGAAGCTGGGTGTTCCCGCCGACGGCCGGTTCGGCCCGAAGACCGAGGAAGCGCTGAAGGCCTACCAGAAGCAGCACGGCCTCTCGGCCGACGGCATCGCCGGCCCGGACACCTTCGCCGCGCTCGGCCTCTACGAGCTCATCCTGCTGAAGGTCGGCACCTCCGGCGAGACGGTGAAGAAGCTGCAATCCGCCCTCGGCATCGGCGCGGACGGCAAGTTCGGTCCCGGCACCGCCAAGGCGGTAAAGGAGTATCAGGCCGCCAACGGCCTCGAGGCGGACGGCTATGCCGGGCCGGCGACGCTGGCCAAGCTCGCTCTGTTCAAGGAGATCACGCCCGAGGTGGTGTCGAAATCGCAGATCGCGCCGGGCAGCGCCCCGGTGGAAGCGTCCGTCGCCGGCTCTCCCGCGGCGGAAGCGGCCGAAGCGCCGCCCAAGAGCATCTGGGCCACCATCAAGGGATTTTTCAGCTAGGATCGTACCACCGCCGCCGGGCGCCTTCTCGTGCCCGGCGGCTCCCTTCTTCCCGCCGAGGCCCCATGTCCTTCCTGCTGCCGTTCAATCTCGAGACCCTCGGCGAACCGGAAGAGACCGCGCCGCTGCCCGAGCGCATCGTCTCGGGCGCGCCGCGCCATCTCACCTGGAATTTCGAGACCCTGCCCGACGGCGCGCTCTATGCCGGCGTCTGGGAATCCTCGCCCGGCGCCTGGCGGGTGGACTATGAGGAGTGGGAGTTCTGCTCCATCACCGAAGGCGTCTCCATCCTGCACGAGGACGGCAAGGCGCCGGTGACGGTGAAGGCCGGCGACAGCTTCGTCATCCGCCCCGGCTTCCAGGGCGTGTGGGAGGTGGTCGAGACCACCCGCAAGCTCTACGTCATCCGGCTGATCTGAGGACATGAAGGCCCACGCATAGCGCATCGTCATCCTGAGGTGCCCGGCGTCAGCCGGGCCTCGAAGGATGGTCGTCCGGGTGCACCTTCAGGACCATCCTTCGAGGCTCGCTGCGCTCGCACCTCAGGATGACGATGCATGCTTCCCGTGCGGCCCCAAGCCAACGGTGCCCGAATCCGGAAAGGTGTGGCCTTGCCGTCATTGACCCGGCCGGAGCGACGACGCATCTTGCCCGCAACGGGTTTGGGAGACGTGCGATGCGTGCCGAAGCGAAGGGTGCTAGGGGCTTCCTCAAGCGGGCGATGAGCGGCCTTGCCGCCGCCGGCATGCTGGCCGCCTCCATCGTGGTCGCGCCGCTCGGCAGCGCGCAGGCGGCCAATTTCTTCGAGAAGAACTTCTGGCTCTCCGGCCCTAATTACAGCGGCAACGTCCCGGCCTGCGACACGCCTTCGGCGCTCTCGCGCATCCAGAGCCGCTTCGCCACCACCGAATCGCGCTTCTGGAACTCCTCGCTCAAGATCACCGGCTTCGAGCGCGTGCGCGAGATCGCCTTCCGCCCCTGGGGTGAGCAATACATGCCGCGCCGCTACTGCGCCGCCGAGGTCTACATCTCCGGCCTCGAGGGCCCGGTCGAGGGCGGCACGTCCGGCTTCTTCGGCGCCGGCCAGTTCTCCGGCGCCACCGCCGACAAGGTGGTCCACGACAAGCGCCACACCATCTGGTACTCGATCATCGAGGATGGCGGCTTCCTCGGCTTCTCCTGGGGCGTCGAGTGGTGCGTCGACGGCCTCGACCGCTCCTGGACCTACGCGCCGAACTGCCGCATGGCCCGCCCGTGAAGCTCGTCGCGGCGGCGCGGCTCCTCCTCGCCGCGCTGACGCTCTGGCCCGCGCTCGCCTTCGCCCAGCAGAAGGGCGAGCCCGGCCGCTTCGACCATTACGTGCTCTCGCTCTCCTGGTCGCCCTCCTATTGCGAGGCGATGGGCCCGCGCGCCGAGCCGGCGCAATGTGCCACCGCCCGCCCCTTCGCCTTCGTCGTGCACGGGCTGTGGCCGCAATATCAGCGCGGCTGGCCGGAATCCTGCCAGAACCCCGCGCCCTATGTGCCCGAGCCGGTACTGCGCTCCATGCTCGACCTCATGCCGAGCCGGCGCCTCGTGCTGCATGAATGGCGCAAGCACGGCACCTGCGCCGGGCTCGACCCCACCGCCTATTTCGACAAGGTGCGCCGCGCCTATCAGGCCGTGACCATCCCCGAGGCGTTCCACCGCCTCGACGACTACACCATGGTCTCGCCCGGCGAGGTGGAGGCCGCCTTCCGCGCCGCCAATCCCGGCCTCGCGCCGGACATGATAGCGGTCGACTGCGACCGCCGGCGCCTCACCGAGGTGCGCATCTGCATGAACCGGCAGCTCGGCTTCACCTCCTGCGACGAGGTCGACCGGCGCGCCTGCCGCACTTCCCGTGTGGTCATGCCGCCGCTGCGCGAAGGCGCAGGCCAGCGATAACGCCGTAGAGACAGGCGCATGAACTACCGCCACGCCTTCCATGCCGGCAATTTCGCCGATGTCGTCAAGCACGTCGTGCTGGCGCGCATCCTCGCCTATCTCGGCCGCAAGCACGCGCCCTACCGCGTCATCGACACCCATGCCGGCGCCGGCCTCTACGACCTCCAGGGCGACGAGGCCCGCCGCACCGGCGAGTGGGAAGGCGGCATCGGCGCCGTACTGCGCCACTCCTTCGCGCCCGACATCGCCGCCCTGCTGGCGCCGTGGCTGGAGGCGGTCCGCGCGGTCAACCCGCCGGCGGAGGATGCCACGCTCGCGGCCGATCTGCGCCATTATCCCGGCTCGCCGCTGATCGCGCAGGCGCTGACCCGCCCGCAGGACCGGCTGCTGTTCTGCGAGACGGTGGCCGGCGTGCGCGACGCGCTCGCTGAGTCGGTCGGCCGCGACGCCCGCGCCAAGGTGCTGGTGACCGATGCGTGGCAGGCGCTGCATGCCTATCTGCCACCCAAGGAGCGGCGCGGGCTGGTGCTGGTCGATCCGCCCTTCGAGGAGCCCGGCGAGTTCCACCGCCTCGCCCAGGGGCTCATCGAGGCGCACAGGCGCTGGTCCACCGGCATCTACGCGCTGTGGTACCCGATCAAGGATGTGCGCGCCGTCGACGCGTTCCGCCGCGAGATCGAGCGCGCCGGCATCCCCAAGACGCTGAGCGTCCAGTTCGACCTGCGGGCGGTCCGGCAGGCCGATACGATGACCGGCTGCGGCATGATCATCGTCAATCCGCCCTTCACCCTCGCCGAGGAGCTGCGCGCTCTGCTTGGCGCCCTCGCCCCGGTGCTCGCCACCGATGGAACCGGCCGCGCGCGGGTCGGCTGGCTCACGCCGGAGCGCTGACGCCGGAGCCCTGCCCCCGCTCGTCATCATCCGGCATCGGTCTTGCTTTACCCTGCCCAGTCGAAGGCACCGGCGGACGGGAAACCGTCCGAGGGTAAGGAGCAGGCGCATGGCGACCATGGGTACCGTCAAGTTCTTCAACACCGAGAAGGGTTACGGCTTCATTCGTCCGGACGACGGCGGACGCGACGTGTTCGTGCATGTTTCGGCGGTCACGCGCTCGGGGCTCGGCACGCTGGCGGAAGGGCAGCGCGTGAGCTTCGAGGTCGAGCCCGACAAGCGCGGCAAGGGGCCGAAGGCCATCGACCTCCAGCTGGCCGACTGATAAGTCAGCGCCGAAGCTGCGGCGTCCCGCCGCGGCGGGCCGGGCCGTCGCGCGCATGTCACGCCGGGGCGTCCCCGCCCGGAACAGGCGTCGTGCCCGATGAAGCTTCGCTCCTCCGCCCCCTCGCCCTTCGGCCGCAAGGTGAAGATCGGTGCCGTGCTGTGCGGCATCCATCTCGACGTCGAGCAGGCCGACACCACCAATCCCGCCGATTCGCTGCGCCAGCAGAACCCCTTGGGCAAGATTCCGGTGCTGCTGCGGGACGAGGGCGGGCCGCTCTACGATTCCCGCGTCATCCTCGAATATCTCGACATGACGGCCGGCGGCGGGGTCATCGTGCCCGCGAGCGGCGAGCCGCGCTTCGCCGCGCTGACCATGCAGGCGCTGGCCGACGGGCTGATGGACGCCGCCCTGCTGCAGGTCTACGAGGCCCGTTTCCGTCCCGCCGAGATCCGCAGTGACAGCTGGCTCGACCATCAGGCCGGCAAGGTGACGCGCTCGCTCGCCGTGTTCGAGGCGGCACCGCCGCCGCGCGCCGAGGTCACCGCCGCGGCCGATGTCGGCGAGATCGCGCTGGCCTGCGCGCTCGGCTATCTCGACATGCGCTTCGCCGGAAACTGGCGCGCCGACCACCCCGCCCTCGTCGCCTGGCTGGACGCGTTCGCCGCACGCGTGCCTGCTTTCGAGGCAACGCGCCCGAAAGGCTGACCGAAACACCCGCCGCCGCGACAAGAAAAAAGGCCCCGGACTTGGTCCGGGGCCTTCGTTCAGGCGGAAACGCTCGGGCGTCCGTCAGGCTGATCGTCAGAACTTGTAGTTGATGCCCGCGCGCACGACGTTGGCGGTCAGGCCGCTCTTGTCGCCGATGCTGGCGTAGTAGTCGTCGCCGAGATCCATGTAGAGGTACTCGGCCTTGACGGTCCAGTTGTTGGTGAAGGCGTACTCGACGCCGCCGCCGACCGTCCAGCCCACCGCGGTCTTGTCCGAGGTGAGGCCGAGCAGCTTGTCGTTGACCTCGGTGTGGCCCCAGGCCAGACCGCCGGTCACGTAGGGCAGCACGTTGCCGAAGGCGTAGCCGAGGCGGGCGCGCACAGTGCCGAAATAGTCCATCTTGGACTCGAAGCCGAGGCGCTCGTCCTTGATGTCGGAGCCCTGGAAGTCGGCTTCGGCGCCCAGCACGACATTGTTGTCGAACTGGTAGTTGAAGCCGATCTGGCCGCCGCCGAGGAAGCCGTCCGGATCGAGGCCGAGGGTCTCGGCGCCTTCCTGGCCCGAACCCCAGGCATAGCCGGCGTTGGCACCGAGGTAGAAGCCGGTCCAGCTGAACACCGGCTCGGCGATGACGGCCGGCGGTGCCTTGACCGGGTAAGGCTGCGCCATGTCCGCGGCGAAGGCCGGCGCCGCAGCGAGAAGGGCGATGGCGGCCACGCCCGAGCTGATGATCTTCTTCATGGGGTTCACTCTCCCAAACACAGGAACGCAATTCAGTTCGGGGGGTGAAGTAGAGGCCCAGCTGGGCATGTCGAGGGCCGGAATGCGGCGGAATCGGTCGCCGCGGGAGACGCGCGGATGACGCAAAGCCCGCCAGATGGCGCGCAAAGCCGCGCGAGCGCTCGATTTCGGGAGGTAAAATCGCCAATCACAAAAGCGTGTCATGCGCAACAATTTTGCCATGATCGCTGAAAGATCAATCTGCACAGTTGCGAAAATAGCACATAATCGAGCCCCTCACGGCAAAAGGGCCCTCCAAACACCAGCGGCCGCGGTCTCCATTCCGGAAGACCGCGGCCGCCAATTCAGGTTAGGCCGAATATGGCGGCAAAGGCCGCCCGCCGGCTCAGAAGCGGTAGTTCACGCCGGCGCGGATGACGTTGCTGGTCAGGCCGACATCGCGCGGGCCGGTGAAGGTCGCGTAGGTCTCCTCGCCCATGTCGAGATAGAGGTACTCGCCCTTCACGCTCCAATTGTTGCCGAGCGCATATTCGGCGCCGGCGCCGACGGTCCAGCCGAAATGGTTGCGGTCATTCGTAAGGCCGAGCAGCTCGTAGCTGCCGGCGCCATAGGCGAAGCCGCCGGTGCCGTAGACCAGGAACTGGTCGAAGGCGTAGCCCACGCGGGCGCGCACCGTGCCGAAATAGTCGAGGCTGAACACCGAGCTCGACACGTCGGCATACTGGAAGTCGGTCTCGACGCCGAGCACCAGCGGGCTGCCGGCGCCCTGCCAGTTATAGCCGGCCTGCAGGCCGCCGATGAAGCCGTCGATGTCGCCGGAGAAATCGGCCTCGCCAAAGCCATAGCCGGCATTGGCGCCGATATAGAAGCCGGTCCAGGTGAAGACCGGGGCCGGCGCATAGGCGGCGACCGGCGGCGGATAGGACAGGTCGGCCGCGGCGGCCGGCGTGCCCAGCAGGGCGACCAGTCCGAGCCCTGCAAGCATGTTCTTTTGCATTTTCGTCTCCTAAATCTCGTCCAGGTCGCAGCGGCGCGCGACGGCGCCCTTGCGGCGTGAAGTAAGCTGAGATTCAGATAAATCCATGAGCAGAATCTTAGATGATCGCGAAAGAATATATTATGATTAACGAAGCGTTTATTATTTATTTTGCGTAAACATCACTGGTATTTGAATCCGCTTCTGGAATATTTACTTACCGCCTGCTTGAAAGCGCACGACGATCAGCGATTTGTTGGTGAACGGTCGGTTAACGCCCGCGCACCGCCCGAAAACGCCCCCATGGACGGTATTTCATTTGCAGCGCATGAAAGCGCCATGGACAAAACCGCCGCTCCCTCCCCTTCCCGGCCCGTCGCGCTCGTCACCGGCGGCGCGGTGCGCATCGGCCGCGCCATCGCGCTGCGTCTGGCGGCGGAGGGCTATGACGTCGCCGTCCATGTCCGCCGTCCCGGCCCGGAAGCCGACGCGGCGCGCGCCGCGCTCGAGGCCGCCGGCGCCCGCGCTGCGGTGGTCGCGGCCGAGCTCGCCCATGCCGAGGAGGTCCGGCAGGTGATCCCGCAGGCCGTCGCCGCGCTCGGCCCGCTCTCGCTGCTGGTCAACAACGCCTCGGAGTTCCATCCCGACGCCGTCGGCTCGCTGGAGCTCGGGCTGTGGGACCGGCAGTTCGCGGTCAATCTGCGCGCGCCGGTGTTCCTCACCGAGGCCTTCGCCGCGCAGGTGCCCGAGGGCGGCACCGGCGCCGTCGTCAACCTGATCGACCAGCGGGTGCTGAAACCCACGCCCGCCTGCCTGTCCTACAGCCTGACCAAGAACGCGCTGTGGGCGGCGACGAAGATGCTCGCCCAGTCGCTCGCCCCACGGATCAGGGTCAACGCCGTCGGGCCGGGGCCGACGCTGGCCAATGAGCGCCAGAGCCGTGAGGACTTCCTGCGCCAGACCTCCTCCGTGCTGCTCGGGCGCGGCCCGCTACCGGAGGAGATCGCGCAGGCGGTGCTTTTCCTCGCCCATGCGGCGAGCGTCACCGGCCAGATGATCGCGGTCGACGGCGGCCAGCACCTCGCCTGGCGCACGCCCGACGCCGAGGCCGATTAGCGGATCAGCGGATCGCCCGCCGCCGGCTGTCGCTCAGCGTGAACCAGCCGATGCTCACCAGCACCATGGCGGCGCCGGCCAGCTCGATGCCGCTCACGCTCTCGCCGAGGATCAGCACCGCCAGCACCATGGTCACCACCGGGCTGACGGTGGAGATCATCGAATTGGCCTGCGCCGAGATGCGCTTCAGCGCCGCGTTCATCAGGAAGCTCGGCAGCACGGTGGCGCCGATCGCGATCATCACCGCCAGCATCAGCCCGTGCGGCGAGATCGCCAGCGCGTCGAGCGGGCGCACGACCACGAACTGGCCGATGGAGACCACCGAGGCCGATATCATGGCGATGCAGGTGAACAGCGCCGAGCCGATGCTCTTCAGAAGCCGGCTCGCCATCAGTTGGTAGAGCGCGAAGGTGATGGCGGCGGCACCCACCCAGAGCGAGCCGTGCACCGTGTTGGTGGCGTTGGCGGAGAAGTTCTGCGCGAAGATCAGCGCCAGGCCGGAATAGGCGGCGGCGAAGGCCCACAGCGCCTTCATGCGGATCGGCTGGCCGAACAGCAGCGCGCCGAACAGCACCACGAACAGCGGATAGGTATAGAGGATCAGCCGCTCGAACGAGGCGGAGATATGGGCAAGGCCGAGGAAGTCGGCATAGCTGGAGAACCAGTAGCCCAGCGCGCCGACGAACAGCGACTGGAGCACGATCCTCAAGCCCGGCAGCGCCTCGCCCTTCGCCCGCATCTGCGCGATCGCGATGCCGCCGATCACCAGATAGAACGGCAGCGAGAACGCCATGCGCAGCGCCAGCAGCGTCTCGGGGTCGATCCCCTCGGCATAGGCGAGCTTGATGATGATGCCCTTGGAGGCGAACAGGACCGCCCCGGCGGCGCCGAAGGCGTAGCCGGTCAAGGGTGGCGCGGGACGGGGAGCGGCGTCGGCGAGACTGGACATGATGCACTTCCAGTAAACCGTTTCACCGCAGCGCGCATCTTGCGCCCGCGCATGACAGCCCGCCATCCTGCGCGGCGCTTCCTTACGTCAGCTCGGAGCCTGACCCGATAATGACGCATCAGGCCGTCATCCCCGGGCCAAGCCCGGGGATGACGGAGCTTATGGTGCGACCGGCACGCTGGAGGCGTTTCAGCCACGTGCTCAGGCGGCGGTGCGCAGGCTCACGCTGCCGGGCGTCCAGCCGGCGAGGTCCGCGCGCTGCTGCGCCCGCGCGGTGAAGACGAAATTGTTGACGTAGCCGAAGGGCGCCCGCGCCGCCGTGCCCTCCGCGTTCAGCGCGTCGAGCCGCTGGTGGATCGCGGGATCGAAGGTCACGACCGGATGCATCCCGTCGGCGAGCGCGAAGAACCCCTCATAGCCGAGCGGCTCCAGCCGCTCGCGCAGCGAGGCGAGCGCGCCGGGGCGGTGGCGTTCCTCGGCCTCGACCAGCAGGGTCGGCCGGTGGGCGGCCAGCAGCCGGCCCGCGCCGTCCAGCACCTTGGCCTCGTGGCCCTCGACGTCGATCTTGATGAAGTCGACCGGCCCGTCGACGCAGTCGTCCAGCCGGCGGCGGTGCACCCGGACGTCGCGCACCGCCTCGTCGAGCCCGGTGAGCGCCCCGTCCAGCGTGGCGAGGGGCGCGTGGTCGTGGGGAATGTGCAGCACCGCCTCGTCCTCGGCATCGCCGAGGGCATAGCCGCAGAGCGTCAGCCGCCCTTCCTTCAGCGCCCGGCCGAAGCGGTAGGAGAGCACGCGCACCATGTCCGGATTCGGCTCGAAGGCGGTGACACGCACGCCGAGCCGCAGCAGCCAATAGGTGAACAGGCCGCGATTGGCGCCGACATCGAGCGCCGTCTCGCCACGCTTCACCAGCAGCGGCAGCAGGTTCAGCTCGCTGGCCGGGTTCGCCGCGGCCCTCCAGTCGGCCGGGATGCTGGCGAGGGCAAACAGCCGCGGCGCGCGAATCGCGCCTTCGGCCTTCCATGAAGCGAGCACGACGGCCCTCCGAAACGAGCCCCCGCTAACCCGCATCCGAATGCCGCCGGTTCTAGCATGCCGGCACGGGGCTCGTAAGGCCGCCCCTGTTCGCGCGGCCCGCGAATCCGTATCTAGGGGGCATGATCGCCCGACCGAACCGCGACGCCCCCGATCTCGACGCCGACGATGCCGACATCGCCGAGATCGAGGAAGACGTCGCCCTGCTGCCCGAAGAACCCGAGGAAGCCGCGCCCGCGCCGGGCTCGGTCGCGACCGGCCGCGCCGCCATCGCCCGCGCCATCAAGCACGCGCCCAACGGGCCGGGCGTCTACCGCATGATCGGCCCGGACGGCGGCGTGCTCTATGTCGGCAAGGCCAAGAGCATCAAGCGCCGCATCGTCGCCTATACGCGCCCCGCCGGGCTGACCGCGCGCATCATGCGCATGGTAGCGGCGACCGCCGAGATGGAGTTCGTCTCGACCGGCACCGAGACCGAGGCGCTGCTGCTCGAAGCCAACCTCATCAAGCAGCTCCGCCCGCGCTTCAACGTGCTGCTGCGCGACGACAAGTCCTTCCCCTACATCCTCATCACCCGCGACCACGTCTCGCCGCAGATCACCAAGCATCGCGGCGCGCGCAACCGGCCGGGCGACTATTACGGGCCCTTCGCCTCCGTATGGGCGGTGAACCGCACCATCAACGCGCTGCAGAAGGCGTTCCTGGTGCGCTCCTGCTCGGATAGCTTCTACGAGGCCCGCACGCGGCCCTGCCTGCTGTTCCAGATCAAGCGCTGCGCCGGCCCCTGCACCGGCGAGGTGAGCCACACCGACTACGCCGAATATGTGCGCGAGGCGCGCGACTTCCTGTCCGGCAAGAGCCGGGCGGTGAAGGAGCAGATGGCGCACGAGATGCAGGAGGCGTCCGAGGCGCTGGAATTCGAGCGCGCCGCCGCGCTGCGCGACCGGCTCGCCGCGCTCTCCGCCGTGCAGGGCACGCAGGGCATCAATCCGCGCTCGGTCGAGGAGGCGGACGTCTTCGCCATCCATCAGGAAGGCGGGGCGACCTGCGTGCAGGTGTTCTTCTTCCGCACCGGCCAGAACTGGGGCAACCACGCGCTCTATCCGCGCGCCGACCGCGCCCTGGAGCCGGGCGAGGTGCTGGAATCCTTCCTCGCCCAGTTCTACGAAGACAAGCCCTGCCCGCGGCTCATCCTGCTAAGCCACGACGTCGCCGAGCGCGAACTCTTGGAAGAGGCGCTCTCCACCCGCGCCGGCCACCGCGTCGAGATCGCCACGCCGAAGCGCGGCGAGAAGCGCGAGCTGGTCGAGCACGCCTTGCAGAATGCGCGCGAGGCGCTCGGCCGCAAGCTCGCCGAGAGCGCCAGCCAGGCCCGCCTGCTCGACGAGCTCGGCCGCGCCTTCGGCCTCGAACAGACGCCGAAGCGCATCGAGGTCTACGACAACAGCCATATCATGGGCACGAATGCCGTGGGCGGGATGATCGTCGCCGGGCCGGAGGGCTTCGCCAAGAGCCAGTACCGCAAGTTCAACATCCGCTCCGCCGACCTCACGCCGGGCGACGATTACGGCATGATGCGCGAGGTCCTGATGCGCCGCTTCTCGCGGCTGCTGCGGGAGTCCCCGAAGCCGGTCGTCACCGTCGCCACCGATGGCAACGACATGGCCGACGATGCCACCGGTGACGTCCAGGATGTCACCGAAGATGCCACCAGCGATGCGGCCTCTTCCGCCTGGCCCGACCTCGTGCTGATCGACGGCGGTCCCGGCCAGCTCAAGGCGGCGCAGGAGACCCTCGCCGAACTCGGCGTCAGCGACGTTCCGCTCGTCGGCGTCGCCAAGGGGCCGGACCGCGACGCCGGCCGCGAGACCTTCTACCAGCAAGGCCGCGAGCCCTTCCGGCTGGAGCCGCGCGACCCGGTGCTCTATTTCGTCCAGCGCCTGCGCGACGAGGCGCACCGCTTCGCCATCGGCTCGCACCGAGCCCGCCGCAAAAAGGACATCGCCCAGTCCGGCCTGCAGGAGATTCCCGGCATCGGCCCGACCCGCAAACGCGCGCTGCTGCACCATTTCGGCACGCTGAAAGCCATCGAGCGTGCCTCGCTCGCCGACCTCGAAGGCGTGCCGGGCGTGAACGCCGCCACCGCGCGGGCGGTCTACGACTTCTTCCACACCAAGCCGGCGTGAAAGCGAATCACATCCATCGCGTCACGCGGAAGCCACAGCCGCGTTCCACCATGGCGATGGGATGACGGTGGAGTGACGTGCCGGCCAAGGTCGGCGCGAGGCGATTGACGTTCCCTGCCTGCGTGTTTACCTGCCTGTGATGGGAGCCGGCGAGCCATGGTCGATGTCACAACCCAGCAGAGGATGCCGACCGAGGTGAAACGGGGTCACGCACTCGCGCTGCCGAACCTGCTCACCTATGGCCGCTGCGTGGCCGTGCCGCTGGTGGCAGCCTGCCTGTTCTGGTCCGACATATTGGAAGGCGGGCTGTGGCTGCGCTGGGTGGCGCTGGCGCTCTACATCGTCGCCGCCATCACCGATTTCTTCGACGGCTATCTCGCCCGCGTCTGGTCGCAGCAATCGGCCATCGGCCGCATGCTCGATCCCATCGCCGACAAGCTGCTGGTCTCGACCTCGCTCCTGATGCTGGCCTCCGACGGCACCATTCGCGGCTGGTCGCTCTGGGCCGCCATCGTCATCCTGTGCCGCGAGATCCTGGTCTCGGGCCTGCGCGAATTCCTTGCCGAGCTGCGCGTCTCCGTGCCGGTCACGCGCCTCGCCAAGTGGAAGACCACGGCGCAGCTGGTCGCGGTCGCGGTGCTGCTGGCAGGTCCGGCGGCGGACAAGCTGGTGCCCGGCATCACCCTGTTCGGACTGATCCTGCTCTGGATCGCGGCGCTGCTGACGCTCTATACCGGCTGGGATTATTTCCGTGCCGGCGCCCGCCACCTGATCGAGGACGAGTAGTGAAGGTGCTCTATTTCGCCTGGGTGCGCGAGCGCGTCGGGCGCGAGACCGAAGAGATCGCGGTGCCGGAGGGCGTGACCACGGTGGCCGACCTCGCCGCCTTCCTGAAGGATCGTGGCGAGGGATATGCGCGGGCCTTCGAGAATCCGCGGGTGGTGCGCGCCGCGCTCGACCGCCGGCACGCCAAGCCGGATACGCCGCTCGCCGGCGCACGCGAGGTCGCGTTCTTCCCGCCCATGACGGGCGGCTGATCCAGGGAGGGTGAGATGTTCACCGTCCGCATCCAGTCCGAGGATTTCGATGCCGCCGCCGAGGCCGCCGCGCTCACCCGCGGCCGCGCCGATGTCGGCGCCGTGGTGACCTTCACCGGCCTCTGCCGCGCGCAGGACGCCCCCGGCGGCGCGCCGCTGATCGCGCTGACGCTGGAGCATTATCCCGGCATGGCGGAGGAGGAGATCCGCCGCCTGATCGAGGAAGCCGGCACGCGCTGGCCGCTGCTCGGCGCCACGGTGATCCACCGCTACGGCCGGATGGTGCCGGGCGACAACATCGTGCTGGTGGTCACCACGTCCTCGCACCGGGGCGCCGCCTTCGAAGCCGCCGAGTTCCTGATGGACTGGCTGAAGACCCGCGCCCCGTTCTGGAAGCTGGAGGAACGCGAGGACGCCAGCAACTGGGTCGCCGCCAAGGATGCCGACGACGAGGCGGCGGAGCGGTGGGGATAAGGCGCCGCAAATGAAAATGCCGGCCCGAAGGCCGGCATTTCGCTTTCGTGTTCAGGACGGAGAAGCTTAGGCCGCCGCCTTCTTCGGCTGCACCTCGGCCATGTAGTCCTCCATCAGCGTGCGCGTGACGGGGCCGGGCTGGTAGTGGCGGCCGGCGATCTCCGAGACCGGCGTCACCTCGGCAGCGGTACCGGTGATGAAGCACTCGTCGAAGCTCGGCAGCTCCTCCGGCATGATCGCCCGCTCGATCACCTCGTAGCCGCGGCGCTTGGCCAGCTCGATCACCGTCTGGCGGGTGATGCCGTTGAGGAACGCGTCGGCGATCGGCGTGTGGATGACGCCGTCCTTCGCGAAGAAGATGTTCGCGCCGGTGCATTCGGCCACGCGCCCGCGCCAGTCCAGCATCAGCGCGTCGGCATAGCCCTCGCGCTCGGCGGCATGCTTGGAGATGGTGCAGATCATGTAGAGGCCCGCCGCCTTCGAGGTCGAGGGCGCGGTCTGCGGGTCCGGACGGCGATACTTCGCCTCGCCGATGCGGATGCCCTTCAGGCGCTGCGCCGGATCGAAATAGCTCGGCCATTCCCACGCCGCGATGGCGAGGTGGATCTGGTTGTGCTGCGCCGAGACGCCCATCATGTCCGAGCCGCGCCAGGCGACGGGGCGGATATAGGCGTCGGCGAACTTCTGGCGCACCAGCAGTTCACGGCAGGCGGCGTTGATCTCGGCCTCGCTGTAGGGAATCTCGAAATCGAGCAGGCGCGCGCTTTCCTTCAGGCGCGTGGTGTGCGCCTCGAGCTTGAAAATCTCGCCGCCATAGGCGCGCTCGCCCTCGAATACGCAGCTGCCGTAATGCAGCCCGTGGGTCAGCACATGGACCTGGGCATCCTGCCACGGCACGAAGGCGCCGTCGTACCAGATCCAGCCGCTGCGTTTGTCGAAAGGTTCGCTTGCCATGGTTGTCTCCCATACGGGCCCCGACGCCCATGGAGACGTCGCGGCCCCTCTTTTCCTTCAGCATGGCGGCTTCGGCTTATCCGCGAGCAAGCAATATTTTTGCCTCGCAGCCGAAGTCCCGTTATCGTTCGCCGCCCGACCGGCGGGCGTGCAATCGTTCCGTTTTCGAGAGCATCGAGGGCCGAGGCCGAACGATCCTTTCGCCGAACGGGACATCTGGGTAACGATCATAACGAAAAAAGTCAACATGGCTGACATAAATGTCTCGATGACGCCGCGCTCCGGCAAGAGCGAATCCGCCCCCTCCCCGCGCCCGGCCGGCGCCGCGGAAGGCGAGCCGATGCTCGACCTCATCGAGCTTTTGTTCTTTGCCTACAGGAACTTCGTCAGCGACCCGGACGAGATCCTGCAGGGCATCAGCTTCGGCCGCGCCCATCATCGCGTGCTGCATTTCGTCAGCCGCCACCCTGGTATGCGCGTGACGGACCTCTTGGACATACTGCGCATCACCAAGCAGAGCCTCGGGCGCGTGCTGCGCGAGTTGGTCGAGCAGGGCTTCATCGACAGCCGCGCCGGCGCCTCCGACCGCCGCCAGCGGCTGCTCTACCTCACCCCCAAGGGCGAGGCGCTGGCGCAGGAATTCGTCGCCATCCAGTCCCGCCGCCTCCGCCGGGCGCTGGAGGAAAGCGGGCCGGATACGCGCGAGCTGGTCCGCCGCTTTCTTGTCGCCATGATCGACCCGGAAGATCGCGGCGCGATCGAGAAGCTGATCGCCCGCGCCGACCAGGCGAGCGAGGCGCGCAGCATGGCGCGCATGCGCTCCGCCGGCTGACGAAAGGCGCATACATGCTCGACGCCAAGCTCGACACGAAGCTGTCCGAGGATGCGAGGATCGCCCGGCCCATGCCTGCCGACGACGCCTTCCACCTGCTGATCGTCGATGACGACCGGCGTATCCGCGACCTGCTGTCCCGGTTCCTGACGGAGCACGGCTACCGCGTCACCACGGCGGAATCCGCCGCCGACGCCCGCGCCCGGCTGGCGGGGCTGACCTTCGACCTGCTCATCCTCGACGTGATGATGCCCGGCGAGAGCGGCTTCGAGCTCGCCCGCGCCGTGCGCGAGGGCTCGGGCGTGCCGATCATGATGCTCACCGCCCGTTCGGAGACCGGCGACCGCATCGAGGGGCTGGAGATCGGCGCCGACGACTATCTCGCCAAGCCGTTCGAGCCGCGCGAATTGCTGCTGCGCATCGGCAACATCATCAAGCGCGCCGTGCCCCCGCCGGCGCAGGCGATCGAGACCGTGCGCTTCGGGCCGTTCATGTTCCATCTGGCCCGCGGCGAGCTGACCCGCGACGGCGAACTGGTCCGCCTCACCGACCGCGAGCGCGACATGCTGCGCGTGCTCGGCGAGAAACCGGGCGAGACCGTGCCGCGCCAGGCGCTCGTCGCCCCCGGCGTCGCCGCCGGCGACCGGGCGGTGGACGTGCAGGTCAACCGCCTGCGCCGCAAGATCGAGCGCGATCCCGCCAACCCGGCCTATGTCCAGACCGTGCGGGGCCTCGGCTACCGGCTGGTCGTCGCCCCTTGAGCGTGCTCGAGACGCATATGGTCGGGGCCGCGCGGGAGCGGCTGCGGCTCACCCAGAGGCGGATGCGCGAGAACAATGCCCGCTTCGGCGCCTGGTTCAACCGGGTGATGCCGAAGGGGCTGTTCGCCCGCTCGCTCATCATCATCATCACCCCGATGGTGATCCTGCAGTCGGTGCTCGCCTTCGTGTTCATGGAGCGGCACTACAACACGGTGACGCGCCGCCTTTCCGCCGCCGTGTCGCAGGACGTCACCGCGCTCGCCGACCTCGCCGCCACCTTCCCGACGCCGGAGGAACGCGAGCGCATCAAGCGCATCGCCCAGATCGCGATGGGGCTGACGATCGACTTCCTGCCCGACGAGCGCCTGCCGCCGCCGGGGCCGAAGCCGTTCTTCTCCATTCTCGATTCCGCCTTCACCACCGAGCTCGGCAAGCGGCTGCGCCGGCCGTTCTGGACGGACACGGTCGGCAACTCCAACCTCATCGAGGTGCGGGTGCAGCTGGAAGGCGGGGTGATGCGCGTCTTCGCCCGCCGCAGCCAGGCCTACCTCTCCAACTCGCACATCTTCCTCGTCTGGATGGTCGGCACCTCGCTGGTGCTGCTCTTCGTCGCCATCCTGTTCCTGCGCAACCAGATCAAGCCGATCGAGGCGCTGGCCGACGCCGCCGTCGCCTTCGGCAAGGGCCGCGACGTGGTCGGCTTCCGCCCGCGCGGCGCGCGCGAGGTGCGCGGCGCGGCGCTCGCCTTCCTGGAAATGAAGCGGCGCATCGAACGGCAGATCGAGCAGCGCACCACCATGCTGGCGGGCGTGTCCCACGACATGCGCACCATCCTCACCCGCTTCAAGCTGGAGCTGGCGCTCATCGGCGACACGCCCGACACCGAGGCGCTGCGCAAGGACGTCGACGAGCTGCAGAGCATGCTGGAGGCCTATCTCGCCTTCGCCCGCGACGACACCGGCGAGACGCCGGTCATGGCCGATGTTGGCCAACTGCTCGACGAGGTGCGCTACAATGCCGAGCGCCACGGCGCGAAGGTCGCCGCCGGCTTCACCGGCGACCCGATGGTGATGATCCGCCTCGACGCCTTCCGCCGTTGCGTCACCAACCTCGTCAACAATGCCCGCCGCCACGGCACGCGGGTCGAGGTCGCCGGGTCGCGCGACGAGCGCTGGCTCACCGTGACGGTGGACGATGACGGGCCGGGAATCCCGCCCGAGCGGCGCGACGACGTGTTCCGCCCCTTCGTGCGGCTCGACGAGGCGCGCAACCAGGACGCCGGCGGCTCCGGCCTCGGGCTCACCATCGCCCGCGACGCCGCCCGCTCGCACGGCGGCGACGTCATCCTCGGCGACAGCCCGCTCGGGGGCTTGAGGGCGACGGTGCGGATTCCGGTCTGATAGCGTCATCCCGGACGGTGCAAACCACCCTCTCGCCCTCATGGCTGGGCTTGACCCGGCCACCCAGACTTTCGACCGGGTGCAGGCGGAAAGACTGGATCCCCGGGTCAAGCCCGGGGATGAGGGAAGATCAAATTGCGCGTCAGGCCCTCAGAACAGCCGCGCGCCGTTCGGCACCGCGTGGTCGGGCTGGAACAGCACCACCGCGCCGTCCTCATCCGGGAAGCCCAGCGTCAGCACCTCGGAGATCGCCGGCCCGATCTGGCGCGGCGGGAAGTTGACCACCGCCGCCACCTGCCGGCCGATCAGGTCTTCCGGCGCGTAGTGCACGGTGATCTGCGCGGTCGACTTCCTGCAGCCTATGTGCGGCCCGAAATCGATCACCAGCTTCAGCGCCGGCTTGCGGGCCTCGGGGAAGGGCTCGGCCTGCATGATGGTGCCGACCCTGATGTCCACCTTGAGGAAATCGGCGATCGAGATCGCTTCCAGCGGCGCAAGACTCACGGATCACTCCTCACGATTCACTTCCTGGGCAACATCCCTCACGCCGCCGCCGGGGCTTCCGGCGGTGCATCCTTCGTAGCCCGGCGCCCGCGCCGCCCGCAGGTGGCGAGATGCACGGCGCCTTCGAGCAGGCCCAGCATGCGCTCGCCCCGGTCGAGCTCGCGGTCGAGCGCGGCCATGGTCTTGGCGAGGCTCGGATCGTCGTCGTGCAGGAAGGTCTGGCCGACGCGGGCGAACAGGAGCGCCAGCCCCTGCGCGCGCACGGCGCCCTTCAGCCCGGCGGTCTCGATCTTCGCCGCCGCCAGCATCCATTGCTGCGAGCGCGCCGAGAGCCGGTTCAGCGCCAGCGCGAAGAACGGGTTGCGCCGCGCCGATTCCGCCAGCGAGCGGATCGCCGCCCGGTGCGGGGTGAGCACGTCGAGCCGGCGCATCAGCACGTCGAACAGGCGGTCGCGCGCCGGCTGGTCGTCCATGTCGTCGCCGGTGGTCGCCAAGACCTTGCGGTCGGTCTCGCGCAGGAAGGCGGAGATCATGTCGAAGGTCGAGCCGAAGGAATTGCGCAGCTCGGCCAGCGGGATGTTGGCCTGCGCCGCCACCTCGCCGAGGCTGATGCGCTCGAACGGCTTCACCGCCAGCAACTGGAGGAAGCTCTCGACGATTTTTGCGCGCGGGTCGGTCCCGACGGACCCAATATCGCCGGTGCCGGCCGTGCTCGCACCGGACGTTGTGCCAGCCTTGCCGGCGCCTGTCCTGCTGGCGCGGGGCTTCGCGGTACCGGTCTTGCCCGCGGACGTCGCTTTCGTTCCGGGAGAGCGTGCCATGGTGACCTCCTGTCCTGAACGTCGCCTGCACTAGTACTTAAGGCGCAGGAGCGGCAAGGAGAAGGGCAGTCCGCCCGCGCCGCCTTGATGCGGCGCAAGCGGAGGCCGTTTTCAGCCGGCGAGCTCGCGCGAGCGCCGCGTCGCCGCCGCCACCGCCTCGGTGAGCAGCGGGCCGAAGCCCTTCGTCTCGTCCATCAGCACCTCCAGCGCCGCCGCCGTCGTGCCCTTGGGCGAGGTGACGTTCTTGCGAAGCTGCGCCGGGTCGATGCCGGTCTGCCGCATCAGTTCGCCCGCGCCGGCGACGGTCGCGCGCGCCAGCCGGTCGGCCATGTCGGCCGGCAGCCCCGCCGCCGCGCCGGCCTGCGCCAGCGCCTCGGCGAGCAGGAACACATAGGCCGGGCCGGAGCCGGAGACGGCGGTGGCGACGTCGATCAGCGCCTCGTCGTCGACCCATTCCACCCCGCCGGTGGCGCGCAGAAGCGCGTCGGCGATGCTCATCTGCTCCGGCGTCACCGCCGCGTTCGGCACCGCCACCGTCACCCCCCGCCCGATGGCCGCCGGGGTGTTGGGGATGGCGCGCACCACCGAGATGCCGGGCGGGAAGGCGGCTTCGAGGAATCGAATCGTCCGCCCCGCCATCACCGAGACCACCAGCGTATCCGGGTTGGCGAGCGCGGCGACGCGCGGCAGCACGTCGGGGGCGACCTGCGGCTTCACCGCCAGCAGCATCACCGAAGGCGGCGAGCCGTTGAGCGGGTTCAGCGCGACACCGCGCGCCTCGATGAGGGCGGCGACCTCCGGCGGCGGGCCGGGATCGATCACCGCCGCGCGCGCCGGATCGAGGCCGAGGCCGATCCAGCCTTCCAGCATGGCGCCGCCCATCTTGCCGGCGCCGACGAGCAGCACCCGGCCGGGAATGTCGGAGAGAGTGGCCATCATCGTCCCCCATGCCAAACGCAGGCCGCGCTCTATGCGGACCGTCCTGACGGCCTTGTGCCGGGGCGCCGCGGCTTTGGCAATGGGGAGGACGACTTCCAAGAGAACGCCGTCATGGCCGGGCTTGACCCGGCCATCCACGGACTTGTGCCGTAGGAAGGGAGAGTGGATCCCCGGGTCAAGCCCGGGGATGACGTTATACTTCTCCACGCCGTCATCCCGGACGGCCGTCAGGCCGATCTGGGATCGCTTGCAGGAAAAGAGCGGCACGCGATCATGGTCCTGCGCCTCCCCCAATACGCCCTCATCCTGAGGTGCCGCCGCAGGCGGCCTCGAAGGATCGTCGCTCAAGCGCGCCCGGACGAGCATCCTTCGAGGCCCGGCCTTTGGCCGGGCCTCGAAGGATGAGGGCGTATGGGGGCGATGAGGGTCACGGTAATGCCCCCTCAGGCCGGGCTTGGCCCGGCCGTCCACGACTTGTGCCGCGGAAAGGAAGACATGGATCCCCGGGTCAAGCCCGGGGATGACGGCAGTATTAGTCGAGGCGTCGGCGGCCGCCCGGCCTCACGCCTCGCCGACGGTCTCGAACAGCGTGGCGTCCATCGCCTCGCGGGCGGACTTGCCGGCCCAGACGACGAACTGGAAGGCGGGGAAATAGCGCTCCACCGCCTCGATGGCGCATTCCATCAGCACTTCGCACTGGCGATCCGTCGCCTCGGCGCCGGCGAGCAGCAGCGCGTGGCGGAACATGATCACGCCTTCCTTCGACCAGAGGTCGAAATGGCCGATCCACATCTGCTCGTTGATCAGCGAGAGCAGGCGCAGCACCTCGGTCTTGCGCTTCTCCGGCACCTTGAGGTCGAAGGCGCAGGCGACGTGCAGCGCCTCCACCTCGTCCATCCACTGGAACGAGATGTGGCAGTCCGTCCACCGCCCTTCCAGCGAGATGGTGATCTCGTCCTCGGCCGAACGCTCGAACGACCATTCGTTGAGCGCAGCCATGCGCTCGACAAGGTCCAGCGGGTTGAGGCGGGTGTCGGTTTCGAAATCGGTATAGGTCATGCTCGACCTCGCGAGGGTGGGCGCGGAGGGGGTCGAACGCAATCAACGCAGCCGTTTATCCGGCAAAGCATTCGAGAATCGAACGAATCGCCTTCTCTCCGACTATATCGCGCTGAATCCGTACCTCGCTACGACCGTTGGGCCATGGCCCGCTTTAATTGCGGCGCATGGCGGAAAGGTGTCGGGATTCGCAGGGTTGCCGCAAGCGCGCAGGCGCTGCGTCCACAGGGGTTCAGCCGAGCGAATCCGGCGGGTCGATCGTCGCTTCCAGTTTCTGCTCCTTCGCCTCCAGCGCGGCGATGCGGGCGGCCAGCCTCTCATTCTCCTCGCGAGCGGCGGCGGCGAGCTCCTTCACCGTCTCGAATTCCTCGCGGGTGACGACGTCGAGCTCGCGCAGGATGCGCTCGGCCTGCGCACGCATCACCGTCTCGGCCTCGCGGCGCACGCCGGTGGCGACGCCGGCGGCGTCGTTCATCAGCCGGGCGAAATCGTCGAAGATGCGGCTGGTGGTCTGGGTCATGGTCGGCTCCCGACTTGAGGCAGGTACAATGCCTCGCCTTTAGCGGGAGAATGGGGCGCCGCACCCGCCTTAGCAAGGGCGGCGGCGGCTTGTCCCCGGCTGCGCCTTGATCCTGTCATTCAGGCGAGGCAAAGCGGGATGCGGCCGAATCGGCGCCGCGCCGCCGAGCCCGCCGCCGGAGATTGCCCGCCATGTTCGCTCCGCCGCTCTTCGTCCTGCCCTTCCCCAGCATCGACCCGGTGCTGATCGAGCTCGGCCCTTTCGCCATACGCTGGTACGCCCTCGCCTATATCGCCGGGCTGCTGTTCGGCTGGTGGATGGCCAAGAAGCTCTGCGCCACGCCGGCGCTGTGGGGCGGGCGCTCGCCGATCAAGCCGGAGGAGTTCGACGACGCCATCGTCTGGATCGCGCTCGGCGTCATCCTCGGCGGGCGCATCGGCTACGTGCTGTTCTACAACCTACCCTATTACGCCGAGCATCCGTGGGAGGCGCTGACTCTCTGGCATGGCGGCATGGCCTTCCATGGCGGCTTCCTCGGCTCCATCCTCGCCATGTACCTGTTCTGCCGGCGGCACGGGCTCGCCTTCGTCTCCATGCTCGACATCGCCGCCAGCGTGGTGCCGGTCGGGCTGTTCCTCGGGCGGCTGGCGAACTTCATCAATGGCGAATTGTGGGGCCGTCCGACCGACGTCGCCTGGGCCTTCGTCTTCCCCCATGGCGGGCCGGAGCCGCGCCATCCGAGCCAGCTCTACGAGGCGGGGCTGGAGGGGCTGACCATCTTCATCGTGCTGCAGATCGCCATCCGCGCCGGCGCGCTCAAGCGGCCGGGCACGGTCGCCGGGCTGTTCGTCTTCCTCTATGGCTGCGCCCGCATCTTCGTCGAGTTCTTCCGCGAGCCGGACGCGCAGCTCGGCTATCTCTATGGCGGCTGGCTGACCATGGGCATGCTGCTGTCGCTCCCCATGCTGGCGCTCGGCGCGTGGCTGATGCTGCGCGCCCGCCGCCGCCCGGCGCTGAGCGCCGACGCCGCATGACGCCGCTGGGTGAGATCATCGCGCGGCAGATCGGCCAGACCGGGCCGATCACGGTCGCCGACTACATGCAGCAATGCCTGTTCCACCCGACGCTCGGCTACTACACCACGCATGAGCCCTTTGGCGCGCAGGGCGATTTCGTCACCGCGCCGGAGATCAGCCAGATGTTCGGCGAGCTGCTCGGCCTCTGGGCGGCCGACACATGGATGCGGCTCGGCTCCCCCTCCCGCTTCGTGCTGGCCGAGCTCGGCCCCGGCCGCGGCACCATGATGGCCGACATGCTGCGGGCGACGCGCATCGTGCCGGGCTTGCGCGAAGCCGCGCGGGTGGTGCTGGTCGAGGCCTCGCCGCGGCTGCGCGAGAAGCAGGCGGAGACGCTCGCGGGACAGGAGGTCGATTGGGCTTCGTCCGTCGACGACTTGCCCGCCGGCCCGCTCATCCTGCTCGCCAACGAGTTTATCGACGCCCTGCCGGTCCGCCAGTTCGTCCGGACGCCGGAAGGCCTCGCCGAGCGCATGGTCGGGCTGGAGGAGGACGGCGCCCTCGCCTTCGGCCTGCGCCCCGGCGCCCGGCTCGACGCTTCTGCCGAGGCCCGACTGCGTGACGCGCCGCCCGGTGCGATCCTCGAAATCTGCCCCGCCGGCCTCGTAGTGGCCGAGAAGCTCGGCGCCCGGCTCGCTGCAACGGGCGGCGCGGCGCTCTTCATCGATTACGGCCATGCGGGAGGTTTCGGCGATACGCTGCAGGCGCTGCACCGGCACGCCTATGACGACGTGCTCGCTCATCCCGGCGAAGCCGATCTCACCGCCCATGTCGACTTCGCCGCCCTCGCCCGCGCCGCGACGGCCGCCGGAGCCCGCGCCTTCGGTCCCATCGGACAGGGCGTGCTGCTCGAACGCCTCGGTCTCGACGCCCGCGCCGAGCGGCTGAAGCGCGACGCCGATCCCGCCGCCCGCGCTTCCATCGATGCCGCCCGCGCCCGCCTCGCCGGCACCGGCGAGAAGGAGATGGGGGCCCTCTTCAAGGCGCTCGCTCTGGTGCATCCTGCGCTCGGCCCGGTCGCCGGATTCGCCCCCGACGAAGAATTCAGGAACACGCCCGCATGAAGGTCGAATCCCCCGCCCTCAAGGCCCTGCCCGGCATCCGCCACGCCTTCTTCACCCGCGAGGGCGGCGTGTCGCAGGGCATCTATGCCGGGCTGAACGGCGGCACCGGCTCGCGCGACGACCAGGCGCTGGTCGCGCAGAACCGCGCCCGCATGGAAGCGGCGCTCGGCGTGCCGGAGGGCCATCTGCTCACCGCCTGGCAGATCCATTCGCCCGACTGCGTCGTCGTCGAGCGGCCCTGGGACGAGCGGCCCCGCGCCGACGCGGTAGCGACCGCCACGCCCGGCATCGCCGCCGCCGTCTCCATCGCCGATTGCGGTCCGGTGCTGTTCGCCGATCCCGAGGCGCGGGTCGTCGCCGCCGCCCATGCCGGCTGGAAGGGCGCGGTCGGCGGCGTGCTCGACGCCACGCTCGATCGCATGGAGGATCTGGGCGCCAGCCGTGCCCGCGTCATCGCCGCCATCGGTCCGCTGATCCGCCAGCCGAGCTATGAGGTCGGGCCGGAATTCGTCGAGAATCTCTCCGCCCTCGACCCCGCCAACAAGCGTTTCCTCATCGCCTCCGGGCGTCCCGGCCACGCCATGTTCGACCTGCCCGGCTACATCGCCGCGCGGCTGAAGGAGCTCGGCGTCGGCACCGTCGACGATCTCGGCCTCGACACCTATGCCGACGAGGCGCGCTTCTACAGCTACCGGCGCTCGACCCATCGCCAGGAACCCGATTACGGCCGGCTGATCGCCGCCATCACGCTTGTCTGAGGGGCGGAGTGATAGCGCGTCGTCCTGAAGGTCCAATCCACAGCGCACCGTCATCCTGAGGTGCGACCCCGGGCTTGACCCGGGGGAGCCTCGAAGGATGGTCACCCAGGTGCACCCGGACGAGCATCCTTCGAGGCCCGGCCGATGGCCGGGTACCTCAGGATGACGGTCATGGGGAGGAGAGCCGGAATGCTTGAGACAATCGCTGAAAGCGAGGCCGCATGACGCTGCACTTCACCCAGCCGGAATTCGAGCGCCGCAAGGGCCGCCTGCTCGTCGAGATGGCCGAGCGCAAGCTCGACGGCCTGCTGATGTTCCAGCAGGAATCCATGTACTGGCTGACCGGCTACGACACGTTCGGCTTCTGCTTCTTCCAGTCGCTCTGGCTCGGCGCCGACGGGCGGCTCGCGCTGCTCACCCGCTCGGCGGATCTCAGGCAAGCGCAGCACACCTCGCTGATCGAGGACATCCGCATCTGGACCGACCGGGCCGACGCCACCCCGCAGCAGCAGCTGCGCGACATGGTGGCCGGTCTCGGCGGCTCAGGCGCCCGCATCGGCGTCGAGTATGAGAGCTACGGCCTCACCGCCGCGGCGGGCAAGAAGCTCGACGCCGCCTTCGAGGGCTTCGCCACGCTGGAGGACGCCTCCCGCCTCGTCGACCGGCTGCGCGCGGTCAAATCGCCGGCCGAGATTATCTATGTGCGGCAGGCCGGCAAGCTGGCGCTCTCCGCCCGCGAGGCCGCCATCGCCACCGTCGGCCCGGATGTCGACGAGGGCGAGGTGCTCGCCGCCATGCAGGGCGCGATCTTCCAGGGCGGCGGCGACTATCCGGCCAACGAGTTCATCATCGGCTCCGGCGCCGACGCCCTGCTCTGCCGCTACAAGTCCGGCCGCCGCAAGCTCGACGGCGAGGACCAGATCACGCTGGAATGGGCCGGCGCCTATCGCCGCTACCATGCGGCGATGATGGAGACGGTCATCGTCGGCCCGCCGCGCGACCGGCATCTCGAGCTCTTCGCCGCGGCGAAGCAGGCGCTGGAGGCCTGCGCCCACGCCATGATTCCCGGCAAGACCGCCGGCGACGTCTTCGCCGCCCATGCCCATGTGATGGACGGGCACGGCCTCAGCGCCCATCGGCTCGCCGCCTGCGGCTATTCGCTCGGGGCGAAATTCACCCCCTCCTGGATGGACCCGCCGATGTTCTACGAGGCCAATCCGTGGGTGCTGGAACCCGGCATGGTGCTGTTCGCACACATGATTCTCATGGACAGCGAGACCGAGACCGCCATGTGCCTCGGGCGCACTTTCTTAATCGGCGTTAACGGTAACGAGTGCTTAACCGAGGCGCCTCTGGACCTGATCGTTAATTAGTTTTAACCATTTCCCGACCGTCGGCGACGCTCGCGGCTCCCTCGCGGAGACACGCGGCGCGACCGACACGGAGCCGGATCCGATCAGCGTGCTGATCGGTGAATCCGTCTCCGGACTGGACGATGGGAGCCCGTCCGGGCTCCCCGGGGATGGGTTCATGATCGATCGACTCCGCCGGCAGCTTCGCCGGTGCCTGCCGACGACCGCGGTGCTCTTCGCCGCTCTTGCCCTCGGGGCGTGCCAGACCGACGCCAACCGGCCGGTCGCGGCGACCTCGATCTCGTCCTCCTCGGGCAAGGCCATCGCCTTCGAATCGATCGACGGTCCGCCCCAGCCGGTGTTCGACAAGCTGGTCGCCAGCCTCACTTCCGAAGCCAGCGCCCGCCGGGTTCCCGTGGTCTCGCGCCAGTCCAAGGCCGCCTACCGCGTGCGCGGCTATCTCGCCGCCAGCGTCGAGAACGGCAAGGGCGAGGTCGACTGGGCCTGGGACGTGTTCGACGCGGACGAGACCCGCGTGCTGCGCGTCGCCGGCGTCGAGAAAGTCGGGCCCGGCAAGGACGTCTGGAACAAGCTGGACGATGAGACGGTGCAGCGCATCGCCGCCCAGAGCCTCGACGAGATCACCACCCGCCTCGCCGGCGGCACGCCTTCCGCCGCTCCGGCCGCGGCGCGCCAGCCCGATCCGGCCGATGCCCCGCCGGTGCGCGAGGATGACGGCCCGGCGGTCGCCGATGCCGGCACCGCGGAGCCGGGCGATGCCGTTGCGGAAGCCCCCGCGCCCGGCAAGCCGGCGAACGCCCTCACCTTCGCCGCCCATCCGTGAGGCCGGCGCGCCACGCTGCCCGGAGTCCTAGGGACAAGCGGCCGCACCGCGGCCCTCGCCGCTTTACAGGCAGGGCCGGCCCGCCTATCAGGTCTGCGCGACGGCTGTAAGACGGCCGGCGGCAAGGATTACGGCTGGGAGCGCGCCGGAATGTCTCACAATAACGGTTCGATCAAACTCGTCGCCGGCAATGCCAATCGGCCGCTGGCGGAGGCGATCGGGGCGTATCTCGCCACCCCGCTGACCCGCGCGGTAGTCCGCCGCTTCGCCGACATGGAGATCTTCGTCGAGATCCAGGAGAATGTGCGCGGCACCGACGTCTTCGTGCTGCAGTCGACCTCCTTCCCGACCAACGACCACCTGATGGAGCTGCTCATCATCACCGATGCGCTGCGCCGCTCCTCCGCCCGCCGCATCACCGCCGTCATCCCCTATTTCGGCTATGCCAGGCAGGACCGCCGCTCCTCCGGCCGCACGCCGATCTCCGCCAAGCTGGTCGCCAACCTCATCACCCATGCCGGCGCCGACCGCGTGCTCACGGTCGACCTGCATGCCGGGCAGATCCAGGGCTTCTTCGACATCCCGACGGACAACCTGTTCTCCGCCCCGGTGATGGTGCAGGACGTCAAGGCCCGCTTCGACCTCTCCAACATCACCGTGGTGTCGCCCGACGTCGGCGGCGTGGTGCGCGCCCGCGCGCTCGCCAAGCGCATCGACGCCCAGCTCGCCATCGTCGACAAGCGCCGCGAGCGGCCGGGCGAGAGCGAGGTGATGAACGTCATCGGCGACGTCGAGGGCCGGCGCTGCATCCTCGTCGACGACATCATCGATTCCGGCGGCACGCTGGTGAACGCCGCCGACGCGCTGCTGGCGCGCGGCGCCACCGAGGTGCACGCATACATCACCCATGGCGTGCTCTCCGGCGGCGCGGTGGCCCGCGTCACCGCCTCCAACCTGAAGGAATTGGTGATCACCGATTCCATCCAGCCCACCGAGGCGGTGCGGGTGGCGCGCAACATCCGCGTCATCTCCATCGCCAGCCTGCTGGCGGAGGCCATCGGCCGCACCGCGCATGAGGAAAGCGTCTCCAGCCTGTTCGATTGAGCGGCATCCCCCTTTGGAGAACCTCATCCTGAGATGCCCGGCGTAAGCCGGGCCTCGAAGGATGCTCGTCCGGGCGCGCTCAAGCGACCATCCTTCGAGGCTCGCTGCGCTCGCACCTCAGGATGAGGGTGTCCTGTGGAGGCCTAGCAGAGCCCCGGCACCTCGATACCTAAATGGCCGGCAGCCGCTCTTATTGTGCGCTGCGCCATGATCGTTCCACAGTTCGGCCCCAACCTTTGGGCTCGCTCAACCGAACGGGACGCCGCCACGATGCGCATGAAGTCGACGCGCACCCTTGCCATGCGCACCTTTGCCACGCGCACGCCCCTGCGGCTCGCCCCTGTCCTCGCCGGCGCCGCCCTTCTCGCCGGCCTCGTCGCGACCGAGCCCGCCGCCGCCCAGTCGGCCGATTCCGATCCGTGGCACGGCATCAAGGTACTGGTGACGCCGCCCGACGAGAGCGCGGCCTATGACGAGGCCCAGCCGCCGGCCGCCGGTGCCCCGGCGGAGCCGCCGGCTGCCTCGACCGACGTCGGCGCCGACGACGGCTCCGAGCCGTCGCTGTGGACCTCGCTCGACCTCGGCCTCGGCGGCGCGGCCCCGGAGCCCGAGCCGGAGGCGAAGAAGGACGCGCCGCCGGCCTGGCTCCTCCCCGGCCCGGCGCCGAAGGTGAAGCAAGGCAAGCTGCCGACCGAGCTCGAAGTGAAGCAGGGCTATACCAGCCTGTCGGTCACCTCCAGCGCCAGCACCACCGCCCCCGTCTCCAGCGCGCTGGAGCGCGATCCCGGCAGCGGATCGGGCGAGCTCAAGGGCCGCGTCGGCGTCGGGCAGGACAACCTCACCGTCTACGGCACCGGCACGGTCGGCGCCTCGGCGAGCGGCACCACGCCCTCGCTCTATGACAGCATGGCGGTCGGCAGCACCTATTCCGTGCCGCTGGCCCCGCTCGGCATGGGCGACGAGAAGTTCGGCGCCAGCGTCGAGGTCAACAACAGCCAGCAGCTCACCACCGGCGTCGAGCTGCGCGCGCCCGCCGGCTCCTATGAGCGCTTCATCTCGGTGCAGCGTCAGGTGAGCCCGGACTCCGACCCGAGCGGCGTGGTCAAGGCCGGGGTGCTCGGCAAGTTCTGAAGCTTATCCCTCAGAAGCGCCACCTCAGATTCGCCTGCACGGCGTTCACCGTCACCTCGTCGGCGAGCTGGCCGACATAGGACAGCCCGATCCGCGCCTGCTCGCTGATGCGCAGGTCGGCGCCGACCTCGACGAGGGCGGTGTTCTCGGCGAGCGGCACGCCGGCCACCGTGAAGTTCGCGCCGGGGACGCTGAGGAAGGACATCCGCGCCTCCGGGGTGATGTCGCCGAAGGCATATTGCCAGGCGACCGAGGCGTGCGGCTCCAGCGCCATGCCGCTAGAGAGCTCCATCGCGGTCGCCACCCGCAGGCCGAGCGTGGAATAGCCGACGCCCATCGAGCTGGACGCGCCGGCGAGGCCGGCGGAGGCGCCGGTCTCGGTGAAGCCGTCCGTATCGACATGGACATAGGCGAGGCCGGCGAAGGGCTCGAACGCGACCTGCCGGAGCGCGAAGCCGTAGCCGACCTCGGCGAAGACCTGCGCGGTGCCGCCGTCATAGTCGGCGTTCGCCTGCTCGGCATAGCCGCGATAGGCGATGGAGCGCGAGGCATCGATCCAGTTGAAGGCGTAGGTGGCGCCGAGGCGCAGGTTCCAAGGCCCGGCGCTGGTGCCGGCATAGAGCGCCAGCAGCAGGCTGTTCACTTCGGACGAACTCGCGAGATCGTCGACATCGGTGCTGGAATAGGAATAGCCGACCGCCGCGCCGAGCCGCCAGTTGTCGAGCTTCGCATCGGCGCCGGAGATGATGCCGCCGATATCCGAGTCGACGTCGGCCGCGTTGGCGCCGCCATCGTAATTGCTCCAGCCGCCGAAGGCCTGCGCCCAGACGGTGCCGTCGAAGGTCGGCTCGGCGGCGGGCGGCGCCTTGGTCGGGAACGGCACGTTGGAGGCGGTCGGCGCCGCATAGGCGAGCGCCGGGCCGCCATAGGCGAGGCCCGCCATCGGGCCCGACTGCCCGGCATAGGCGCCCTGGCGCAGGCGCCCCAGCACCGCCTGCCGGCTGTAGAGGCTGTCGCCGATCAGCACCGTCTGCTCGCTGGCATAGGCCGCGCCCGACAGCGCATCGAGCGCGCCGGGCAGCTCCGCCGCGGTCAGGCCGTAGAGCGGGGCCAGCGCGCCGGGCAGGCTGGTCAGCAGGCCGTTCGTCGTGGTGTTGATGATGCCGTCGATGGCGGCGCCGACCGCGCGCTGGTTCGGCGTGTTGCCCGCCATGCCGGCGAGGTCGGCGGCGACGTTCAGCGTCACATTGGTCGGGTTGTAGTCGAGGCTCGCGTCGAAGAGCGCGGGCAGCCCGGGCGTGAGGAAGTCGTCGAAGGTGCCGGTAATGCCCTGCGTCGCCGCGATCAGCGTGGTGCTCGGCGCGAAGCTCGTGGTCAGGAAGGTGGTCTGCAGCGTGCCGGCGAGCCGCATCGTGCCGGTTACCTCCAGCAGGTCGGGCCCGGTATCGGTGATGCGCGGGGCGTAGGTGCCGGCCGCCGTCTGCACGAAGGTGGCGCTGATCAGGCTGGTGATCGACGGCCCGGTGCCGCTCACGCCGAGCCAGCCGCTGTTCTCGAAGCGCTTGCCCGGCCCCGCCGTCGCCGCCAGCCGGCCGTCGATGACGCCCATGTTCACGATCACCGTGCCGTAGCTGTCGGGCCCGGTGCGCAGGGCGTCGGCCTCCACCGTGGTCTGCAGGGTGCCGTAGTTGAGGAAGGTGCCGTAGAGGCCGTGCAGCTCCACGGCCGCGCCGGCGATGCCGGTGGCGGTGATGGTGCCGCTATTGGTCAGCACGCCATAGGTCTCGCCGCGCATGCCGATGCCGCCATTGCCGGTGACCTGCACGGTGCCGCTGTTGATGATGTCGTCGCCCTTGCGGCCGGAAAGCGCCGCGGCGTTGTCGCCGGCGAAGGTCAGCGCGCCGGTGTTGCGGATCGGATTGTAGATGCCGGGAATGGTGGCGAGGAAGCCGTGAATGCCGGTGGCGTCGACATAGATGCCGACGACGTTGTCACCATAGGCGGAATTGGACGACACGACGGCGCCGGGAATGTCGATCTCGTACCAGGTCGCGATGCCCAGCGCGTCGACATGCATCACCGCCGGATGCACCACGCCGTCCGCCGTCACCCAGTTGGCGACGAGGTTGTACTCGCCGGACCGCCCTGCCCCGGTGATGCCCTCGAAATGGGTCGCGACGGCGCCGGGGTGGTCATAGGTCTCGTAGGTGCCGGTGGTCTGGTCGTAGATGTAGCCGTGCTCGGCATGGATGCCGCCGCCGACCATCACCTCGCCGTAGCCGCCGGCGATCTTGTCGCCATAGATGCCGTAGGCCGTGGTGCTGACGGCGCCGGGGATGTTGTTGGTCGTGAAGGTGCCGGTGTCGATGTTGTAGATGAAGGCGTTGCCGGTCGCGAGCCGTGTGTCGTAGTCGCCGACCACCTGGTTGCCGAAGGTGCTGTGCGCGATGGTGAAGAGCGTGTCGGCGCCCGGATAGACCAGGGTCTTGATCTGCTGCCCCGGCGCGGCGGCGCCGTCATAGAGATAGCTGAGATCATAGGGCGCCGAGGTCGACGTCTGGTAGCTGCCGACGACGCGCAGGATGCCGTCCGGGTTGCCGAAATTCGGCCCATAGGGCGAGGAGCCGATGGCGCCGGGGAAGTTCGCCCCGTTGTCCGTGGCTTGCGGCATCGGCAGCCACGTCTTCGTGGTCATGTTGTAGTAGAGGCCGCCCGTCTCGGCGGTGCCCGGTATGATGTAGTTGCCGACGATGTTGTCGCCGCGAATGCCGGTGAGGAACGTGTCGTGGTCACCGAAATCCAGCGTCTCGTAGGTGGTCGGCGACGGCGGCGACGGCAGAGGCGTGGCTTGCGCCATTGGCGTAAGGCCACCGACACCGAGACCGACCACGACGAAGCTATACGCGCGCGTCCGCGACGCGCCGTGTGAAAACGACCGAATCTTCATGTACTGCTGCGCCCGTCCCCGAATTGCCTGAATCTATCCGTCGCCGGGAACGTTGGCGATGGCGTTTATTGGTCGCGTTTTTGAGAGCGCCGTCCTGGTGTCCGGGTGCCACCGGCCATGGGATGGCGGCATGGCTGTCACGACTCAGCCGTTGCCCTTCAAGGGTTTTGCTGCTATGAGCGCGCCCGGCCGCGGCCTTTCCGCACCCCTGGAGGCGCGCCGCAGCCGAAACCAGACCAGCCTGGAGGAACGGGCCGCGTGAGCGGCCTTCTCCATTTGCAACAGTTGAGGATAAGCCATGACCGCCATCAAGGAACTGAAGGCGACGGCGCGCGCGAAGGTCGGCAAGGGGGCCGCTCGTGCAGAACGCCGCGCCGGACGCGTACCCGCCGTGATCTACGGCGACGGCAAAGCCCCCGTCGGCATCACGCTCGACCACGTCGAGATCAACAAGATCATCTATGCCGGCCACTTCCTGACGACGCTGTTCAACGTCGACGTGGACGGCCAGAAGCACCGCGTGATCCCGCGCGACTACCAGCTCGACCCGGTGAAGGATTTCCCGCTGCATGTCGACTTCCTGCGCGTGGCGGTCGGCGCCACCCTCACGGTCGACGTGCCCGTGCACTTCCTCAACCAGGAGACCGCGCCCGCGCTCAAGCAGGGCGGCACGCTGAACATCGTCAGCCACGCCGTCTCGCTGAACGTGCCGGCTGAGGCCATTCCCGAGGCCATCGAGGTCGACCTGACCAAGTACGGCTTCGGCGACTCGATCCACCTCTCGGCGATCAAGCTGCCGGCGGGCGTGACCTGGGCCGGCCATGGCGACGACACGCTGGCCACCATCACCGCCCCGTCGGGCCTGAAGGAGGCCGAGGCCGAGGAAGCCGCGGCTGCGGCCGCCGCCGCTGCGGCGCCGGAAGCGCCGAAGGCCTGACGCGGTCGCCGGGCTGCCGGCCGATCCTGCGATTTTCGAGAGCCGGAAGCCCGCTTCCGGCTCTCATCGTTTCAGCCCTCCACCGGGGCTTTCTCCCACGGAGAATTGCGGTGCTGCTCTTCGTCGGGCTCGGCAATCCCGGGTCGAAATATGCCGGAAACCGGCACAATATCGGCTTCATGGCGGTGGACGCGATCGCCCGCCGGCAGCGCTTCTCGCCCTGGCGCCGGCGCTTCCAGGGCGCCGCCTGCGAAGGCGAGATCGACGGCGTGAAGGTGCTGTGCCTGCTGCCCGAGACCTACATGAACGAGAGCGGCCGCGCCGTCGCCGAGGCGCAGCGCTTCTACAAGATCGAGCTGAAGGACATCCTCGTCTTCCATGACGAGCTCGACCTGCCGCCGGCGAAGGTGCGGGTGAAGATCGGCGGCGGCAATGCCGGCCATAACGGCCTGCGCTCCATCACCGCCCATTGCGGCAACGACTATCCGCGCATCCGCCTCGGCATCGGCCACCCCGGCGACAAGGCGCTGGTGCACAACTACGTGCTCAGCGACTTCGCCAAGGCCGAGCGCGGCTGGGTGGAGGCGGTATGCGACGGCTGCGCCGACTTCGCCGGCCTGCTCGCCACCCAGCGGCTCGACGAATTCCAGAACCGCATGCACCTGTTCCTGGACGCGCAGGGCTTCGGAACGCCGGCGAAGGCCGGCGCGAAGCCCGGCTGATCCCGATCCGCTTGCACTCACCCGCCGTCTTGCCTAACCACGGCGGCAACAATTCTCAGGAAGACCGAGCTTCTCACCATGGGCTTCAAATGCGGCATCGTCGGCCTGCCGAACGTCGGCAAGTCGACCCTCTTCAACGCGCTGACGCAGACCGCGGCGGCGCAGGCGGCGAACTACCCGTTCTGCACCATCGAGCCCAATGTCGGCGACGTGGCGGTGCCTGACGCACGGCTGGAGACGCTGGCGAAGATCGCCGGCTCGGGCCAGATCATCCCCACCCGCCTCACCTTCGTCGACATCGCCGGCCTGG
Source organism: Ancylobacter novellus DSM 506 (assembly GCF_000092925.1). Taxonomy (NCBI): domain Bacteria; kingdom Pseudomonadati; phylum Pseudomonadota; class Alphaproteobacteria; order Hyphomicrobiales; family Xanthobacteraceae; genus Ancylobacter; species Ancylobacter novellus. The sequence goes on from NC_014217.1 coordinate 2,595,093, forward strand.
TGCGCGGCGCCTCCAAGGGCGAGGGCCTCGGCAACCAGTTCCTCGCCAACATCCGCGAATGCGACGCCATCGCCCATGTGGTGCGCTGCTTCGAGGACCCGGACGTCACCCATGTCGAGGGCAAGCTGGCGCCGATCAGCGACATCGAGACCATCGAGACCGAGCTGATGCTCGCCGACCTCGAAAGCCTGGAGAAGCGCGTCGGCACGCTGGAGAAGAAGGCCAAGGGCGGCGACAAGGAGTCGAAGGAGGCGGTCGACCTCATCAACCGCGCCCTCGTCCTGCTGCGCGAGGGCAAGCCCGCCCGCCTCGTCGAGGTGAAGCCGGAGGAGGAGAAGGCGTTCCGCATGCTCGGCCTGCTCTCCTCCAAGCCGGTGCTCTATGTCTGCAACGTCGAGGAAGCCTCGGCCAAGGACGGCAATGCCCTCTCCGCCGAGGTCTTTGCCCGCGCGAAGGAGGAAGGCGCCAAGGCCGTCGTCGTCTCGGCCAAGATCGAGAGCGAGATTGCCGTGCTGCCCGCCGAGGAGCAGAAGGACTATCTGGAGGCCATCGACCTCGAGGAGCCCGGCCTGAACCGCATCATCCGCACCGGCTACGAGCTGCTGAAGCTGGTGACCTATTTCACGGTCGGCCCCAAGGAAGCCCGCGCGTGGACCATCACCGCCGGCACCAAGGCTCCGGCGGCGGCGGGCGTCATCCATTCCGACTTCGAGAAGGGCTTCATCCGCGCCGAAACCATCGCCTATGACGACTACGTCAAGGGCAATGGCGAGGCCGGCGCGCGCGATGCCGGCAGGCTGCGGCTGGAAGGCAAGGACTACGTCGTCGCCGACGGCGACGTGCTCCACTTCCGCTTCGCCAACTGACCGGCAACCGACGGTCTCTTGACCGCCGGAACATCGTCGCTTGTGATCTGTTGCGGTAGCGGAGCGGGTCTGGCGGCAGGATGCCGTCGCAGGACGGGGCGTTGACGCATGCTGTACTGGGAAGACTTCCACGAGGGCCACGTCGCCACCTGCGGGCGCTATGTGGTCGGGCGTGAGGAGATCATCGCCTTCGCGCGGGAATACGATCCCTCGCCGATCCATCTCGACGATGCCGCTGCCGAGGCGACGCGGCTCGGCGGCCTCTCGGCCTCGGGTTGGCACCTGTGCTGCATCTTCATGCGGCTGACCGCCGACGGCATGCTGAACAACAGCGACTGCCTCGGCTCGCCCGGCATAGATGAGGTGCGCTTCCTCAAGCCCGTGCATCCCGGCACCGTGCTCAGCCTGCGCCGCGAGGTGCTGGAGACGCGCTCCTCCAAGAGCAAGCCGGAGATGGGGCTGGTGAAGTTCCGCTTCGAGCTGATAGACGCCGGCGCCAACGTCATGGTCGACCTCGTCGGCACGGTGATGTTCGGCCGGCGCAATCCCGGCTTCCGGCTGATCTGAGGGCGCCATGCGGTTCTTCGAAGACATCGAGATCGGCGAGAAGACGCGCCTCGGAACCTATACCTTCACCGAGGCCGAGATCGTCGCCTTCGCCCGCGCCTGGGACCCGCAGCCCTTCCATCTCGACGCGGCGGCGGGCGCGCGCACGCATTTCGGCGGCCTCGTCGCCTCGGGCTGGCAGACCGCCGCCATCTCCTCGAAGCTGCGCGCCGAGGCCTGCCTGCGGCTGCACGAGGCTCTCCAGCGCGAGGGTCGCAAGGTGCCGCGCATCGGCCCCTCCCCCGGCTTCAAGGATTTGCACTGGCTGCTGCCGATCCGCGCCGGCGACACGCTGACCTTCGAGAGCGAGGTGACGGCGAAGAATGCGAGCGCCACGCGCCCGGAATGGGGCCTCGTCTTCACCCACGAGACCGGCACCGACCAGCTCGGCCGCCTCGCCTTCGAGTTCACCAACTGCGTCTTCGTGGAGCGGCTGGAGGCGTGAGGCCCTAGGAGAGGCCGTCATCCCGGGATGACGGCTATCGGTATCGTCATCCCGGCCGCAGGCGAAGCCGGAGAGCCGGGATCGCGCCCGGCCCGCTGCTACCCCACAAAACAAAAGGGCCCCTTCCGGGGCCCTTCGCATATCGTCGGTCGAGAAGCGCGCGGCTCAGTGCTCGACGCTCTTCCACACCTTCTTCTTGGTGAAGTAGAGCAGCCCGGCGAAGACGATCAGGAAGATCATCACCTGGAAGCCGAGGCGCTTGCGCGCTTCGAGGTGCGGCTCGGCGAGCCACATCATGAAGGCGACCACGTCGCGCGAGTACTGGTCGACCGTCTGCGGCGTGCCGTCGGTGTAGGTCACCTGGTCGGCCGACAGCGGCGGCGGCATCTTGATGGCATGGCCGGGGAAGTACTCGTTGAAATGCGCCCCTTCCGGCAGGCTGAAACCCTCCGGCGGCGTCTCCTTGTAGCCGTTCAGCAGGGCGTGGATGTAGTCCGGCCCCTGCTCCTGGTACTGGGTGACGACGTCGACCAGGAAGCCCGGGAAGCCCACCTCATAGGTGCGCGCCTTGGCCAGCGTCGAGAAGTCCGGCGGGAAGGCGCCGCCATTGGAGGCGCGGGCCGCCTGCTCGTTCGGGAACGGCGAGGGCCAGCGGTCCGACAGACGGCCGGGACGCTCGAACATGTCGCCGGCGTCGTTCGGCCCGTCCTGGATCTGGTAGCTCTCCGCCACCGCCTTGGCCTGCGCCTCGCTGAACTGCGGGCCGCCCGGCTGGGCGAGGTTGCGGAAGGCGAACAGATGCGCGGAGTGGCAGGAGGCGCAGACCTCCTTGAACACCTGGAAGCCGCGCTGCAGCTGGGCCCGGTCGAAATGACCGAACGGGCCGGCGAAGCTCCAGTCCTCGCGGTGCGGCTTGGGCGCGCCCTCGGCGGCCAGCGCCGGGGCGGCGAGGCCGATCGCCAGCGCGGCCGCGACGACCGGGCGGAGGAAGGCGGAACGGAAGGTCATGGTGGTTTTCATGGTGTTCCGCTCAACCCTTGGTCTGCGGCGCCGAGACGCCGGCCGAGGCGGGAGCCCCGCCCTTGGACTTTCCGAGCACCGCCTCGGTGATCGAGGCCGGAACCGCCTTCGGCTTCTCGAACAGGCCGAGCAGCGGCAGGATGATCAGGAAGTGCGCGAAGTACCAGATCGTCAGGATGCGGCCGGCGATGACGTAGCCGCCCTCGGCCGGCTTGGAGCCGAGCCAGCCGAGCCCGATGCACACCGCCACCCAGATCCAGAAGAACTGCTTGAATAGCGGACGGTAGCGGGCGGAGCGCACCTTGGAGGTGTCGAGCCACGGCACGAAGAACAGCACGATGATCGCGCCGAACATGGTGAGCACGCCGCCGAGCTTGTCCGGCACCGAGCGCAGCATGGCGTAGAACGGCAGGTAGTACCATTCCGGCACGATGTGCGCGGGCGTCACCAGCGGGTTGGCCGGGATGTAGTTGTCGGCGTGGCCCAGATAGTTCGGGATGTAGAACAGGAACCACGCGAAGAAGATCAGGAAGCACACCATGCCGAACCCGTCCTTGATGGTCGCGTAGGGCGTGAAGGGCACGGTGTCCTTCTCCGACTTCGGCTCGACGCCGGTCGGGTTGTTCTGGCCGACCACGTGCAGCGCCCAGACGTGCAGGACGACGACGCCGGCGATCATGAACGGCAGCAGGTAGTGCAGCGAGAAGAAGCGGTTCAGCGTCGCGTTGTCGACCGAGAAGCCGCCCCACAGCCACTCGACGATGGTCGGGCCGACCACCGGGAAGGCGGAGAACAGGTTGGTGATGACGGTGGCGCCCCAGAAGCTCATCTGCCCCCAGGGGAGCACGTAGCCCATGAAGCCGGTCGCCATCATCAGCAGGTAGATGATGCAGCCGAGGATCCACAGCACCTCGCGCGGGGCCTTGTAGGACCCGTAATAGAGGCCGCGGAACATGTGGATGTACACCGCGATGAAGAACATCGAGGCGCCGTTGGCGTGCATGTAGCGGAGCAGCCAGCCATAGCTGACGTCACGCATGATGTGCTCGACCGAATCGAACGCCATCGAGGCATGCGGCGTGTAGTGCATCACCAGCACCACGCCCGACAGGATCTGGACGACCAGCATCAGCGACAGGATGCCGCCGAAGGTCCACCAGTAGTTCAGGTTGCGCGGGGTGGGGTAGGCAACGAAGGAGGAATGGATCAGGCCGACCAGCGGCAGCCGGCTCTCGAACCACTTGAGCGCCGGGTGCTTCGGCTCGAACGTGGAGTGTCCGCTCATCTGTCAGTATCCCTGGACGCCGGTTCAGCCGATGGAGATCTTCGTGTCGGACACGAAGCTATAGGGCGGGACGGCGAGGTTCTCGGGCGCCGGGCCGCGGCGGACGCGGCCGGCCGAATCATATTCGGAGCCGTGGCAGGGGCAGAACCAGCCGTCGAATTCGCCCATATGGCCGATCGGCACGCAGCCCAGATGCGTGCAGATGCCGATGACGACGAGCCACTTCTCGCGGCCCTCGCCTTCGGCGGCGCGGTTCTGGTCGGTGGCCGGCGCTTCGGCCGGCAGGTTGGCGTTGCGCGCCACCGGGTCGATCAGGGCGGAAATCTCGGTCGCCTTCGCCTTCTCGATGTCGGCGGCCGTGCGGTTCCACACGAAGACCGGCTTGCCGCGCCACTTCACGGTGACGATCTGGCCTTCCTGGATCTGCGACAGGTCCACCTCGGTGGAGGACAGCGCGAGGACCGAGGCGTCCGGCTGGAGCTGGGAAATGAAGGGCCAGACCGCGGCGGCGGCGCCGACCGCGCCCATGGCGCCGGTCGCTATGTAGAGGAAGTCGCGGCGCGTGGTACCCGCCGTCTCGGTTGCTGCCACGATGGTTTCCTTTCCCCTCATGCCCGTGACCGGTGACCTCCGTCACGCCCGCCCCGGCCCGACGAGCGGGCGCGCGACACAGGCGTGCGGCCGCGTGGTCTGCGGTCGACCCTACCTTCGAGTGCCTCTAATTGCATCCGAACCGCCCCTTGTCCAGATGAACGCAGTGCGGCAGTCCGTCCTGCCCCCGCCGGTCCACGCCCGCCTCCGGCGGGGGATGGTAGCGACCGGCCGCGACTTACGTTACGGACGCACCGACGGGCGCAGGGACAAGGATTTCCGATGACGCTGGCACTGGCGCTCTACGAGCCCGACATCGCCCAGAATGCCGGCACGCTGGCCCGCGCCGTCGCCTGCCTCGGGCTCGAGCTGCACATCGTCGAGCCCGCCGGCTTTCCGGTGGGCGACGCCGGCTTCCGGCGGGCCGGCATGGACTATCTCGACCGCGCGGTGATCCGCCGCCATGCGAGCTTCAAAGCCTTCGAGGAATGGCGGCGGGCGGAAGGCCGGCGCCTTGTGCTCGCCACCACCCGCGGGGCCGTCGCCCATGTGGACTTCGCCTTCACTGAGACCGACGTGGTCCTGCTCGGCCGCGAGAGCGCCGGCGTGCCGGAGGCGGTGCACGAATCCGCGGATGCGCGGATCGTCATCCCGCTGAATGAGGGCGCCCGCTCGCTCAACGTGGCGCTCGCCGGCGCGATGATCCTCGGCGAGGCGCTTAGGCAGACCGGCGGGTTTGCGCGCACAGGTACGGGGTAAACACCGTCGCCTCGTGCAACGTCATGCCCGGCGTTGGGCCGGGCATGACGACTTCCTCGCCGTCAAAAGGCGTGGATGGCCGGGCCAAGCCCGGCCATGACGTCGTTCTCAGTCATGCCGACGGTCCGGCTCACGGCCACTTCACCACCGGCGGCATGGAGGAGAGGATCGAATCGACGTTCCCCCCCGTCTTCAGCCCAAACAGCGTGCCGCGGTCGTAGAGCAGGTTGAACTCGACATAGCGCCCGCGCCGCACCAGCTGCTCCTCGCGCTCGGCCATGCCCCAGGGCGTGTCGGCATTGGCCCGCACGAGGCGCGGATAGACGTCGAGGAAGGCGAGCCCCACCGCCTTGGTGAAGTGGAAATCGCCTTCCCAGTCGCCGGAATCCAGCCAGTCGTAGAAGATGCCGCCGATGCCGCGCGCCTCGCCCCGGTGCGGCAGGAAGAAATACTCGTCGCACCACGCCTTGTAGCGCCCATAGTCGATATGCGGCCGGCTCTCGCAGGCCCCGCGCATCGCCGCGTGGAAGGCGACCGAATCCGGGTCCTCCTGCGTGCGGCGGGCGTCGAGCACCGGGGTGAGGTCCGCCCCGCCGCCGAACCACGCCTTCGACGTCACCACGAAGCGCGTGTTCATGTGCACCGCCGGCACATGCGGATTGGTCATGTGGGCGATGAGCGAGATGCCCGTCGCGTGGAAGCGCGGGTCCTCCTCGGCGCCGGGAATCTGCTGGCGGAACTCGGGCGCGAACTCGCCATGCACGGTGGAGCAGTGCACGCCGACCTTCTCGAACAGCCGCCCGCGCATGACCGCCATCGTCCCGCCGCCACCCGGCCCGCCGCTATGGTCGGTGCGCTGCCACGGCGTGCGCTCGAAGCGGCCCGGCGCGCCGGGATAGAGCGCGTCGGACGCCTCGTCCTCCAGCTTCTCGAAGCAGGCGCAGATGCGGTTGCGCAGCTCCTCGAACCAGGCGCGGGCGGCCTGCTTGCGGGCCTCGATGTCGGCGGGGATGGCGTTGGTCATGGCACTTCCCTGGAACACATGCCCGCATCTAGCGCCGCCGGCCGGACAGGACAACCGGCCGGTGGTAGCCGTCGGCCTACGACTCGTGTCTGTTCACGATTGGTTCGCGCTTTCCGATCTGACACACTGGTGCCGCAACGGCGGCGCAGAAGGTCGCCCATGTTCACGCGCATCTTCGCCTGGTTCGAGAGCCTGGTCGATCCGTTCCGGCCGGCGCCCATCGTGCGCCCGCCGGAATCGCTGATCGCCTTCTACTGGCACTTCGTGCGCCAGACCGGCTGGGTGTTCGTCGCCGCGCTCGGCGCCGCCTTCCTCGTCGCCATCGTCGAGGTGTCGCTGTTCCGCTATATCGGCCAGATCGTCGACCTGCTGCAATCCTCCAGCCCGGCGACGATCTTCAAAGATCACGGCATGCTGATGCTGTGGATGGCCTTCGTGGTGGTGATCGCGCGGCCCATCTGCAACGCCCTGCACGACCTGCTGATACGCCAGTCCATCACCGCCAATGTCGGCAGCCTGATCCGCTGGCAGTCCTATCGCTGGGTGGTGCGCCAGTCGCTCGGCTATTTCCAGAGCGACTTCGCCGGCCGCATCGCCACCCGCGTATTGCAGGCGGGCCCGGCGCTGCGCGGCTCGGTGGTCGAGGTGATCGACGCGCTCTGGTACGTCACCGTCTACGCGGTGAGCGCAGTGATCCTGTTCGCCGAGGCCGACTGGCGGCTCGCCGTGCCGATCGTCGCCTGGATCGCGCTCTACATCCTCGCGCTCAGCCGCTTCGTGCCGACGGTGCGCCTTCTCTCCAAGAAGACGTCCGAAGGCAATTCGCTGCTCTCCGGCCGCGTGGTCGACAGCTACACCAACATGATGACGGTGAAGCTGTTCGCCCATGCCGACCGCGAGGATTCCTACGTCGGCGAGGCGCTGACGACCGTCAACGACGCCAACAAGAACCAGCAGCGCCAGATCACCCGCATGGCGCTCACCGTCTCCGTGCTGAACAGCCTCATGCTCGGCGCGGTCGGCGCGCTCGGCGTGTGGCTATGGTCGATCGAGGCGATCAATCTCGGCGCCATCGCGCTCTCCACCGGCCTCGCCATCCGCATCACCAACATGTCCGGCTGGATCATGTGGGTGGTGACCGGCGTGTTCGAGAATGTCGGCACGGTGCAGGAGGCGATCCTCTCCATCGCCCGCCCGCACACCGTGACCGACCCTTCCGGCGCGCCGGCGCTCGAGGTGGGCCGCGGCGAGATCCGCTTCGACGACGTGTCGTTCCACTACGGCAAGGGTTCGGGCGTCATCGACCATCTGACGCTGACCATCCGGCCGGGCGAGCGGGTCGGCCTCGTCGGCCCGTCCGGCGCCGGCAAGTCGACGCTGATGAGCCTCTTGCTGCGCTTCTACGACACCGAGAGCGGCCGCGTGCTGATCGACGGGCAGGACGTCGCCGGCATCGCGCAGGATTCGCTGCGCGCGAAGATCGGCGTGGTGACGCAGGACACCTCGCTGATGCACCGCTCGGTGCGCGACAATATCCGCTACGGCAAGCCCGGCGCCGACGAGGCGGCGATCTGGGAGGCGGCGCGGCGCGCCCATGCCGCCGAGTTCATCACCACGCTGACCGACCCGCAGGGCCGGATGGGCCTCGACGCCCATGTCGGCGAGCGCGGGGTGAAGCTCTCCGGCGGCCAGCGCCAGCGCATCGCCATCGCCCGCGTGCTGCTGAAGGACGCGCCGATCCTGGTGCTGGACGAGGCGACCTCGGCGCTGGATTCAGAGGTCGAGGCGGCGATCCAGTCCAACCTCGACGAGCTCATGGCCGGCAAGACGGTGATCGCCATCGCCCACCGCCTCTCCACCATCGCCCGCATGGACCGGCTGGTGGTGATGGAGCACGGCCGCATCGTCGAGAGCGGCACCCATGCCGAGTTGGTGGCCAAGGGCGGCCTCTACGCCCGCCTCTGGCACCGCCAGTCCGGCGGCTTCATCGACGCCGAAGAAGCCGCGGCGGCGGAGTAGGCGGCGACTTGAAGCCGTCATCCCGGCCGCAGCGCAGCGGAGAGCCGGCATCGTTTCCCGAATTCGGCACGCGATCCCGGATATGGCCTACGGCCATTCCGGGATGACGATTGCGGTTAGAGGACCGCTTCCCCCGCAATCCTCTCCAAGTCCCCCGCCCCCATCGGAAACCCGGCCTCGATCCAGGCTTCCTCGGCGCGCTTGAGGGCGGCGCCGAGCGCCGGGCCGGGCTGAATGCCGCGGGCGATGAAATCGGCGGCCTTCAAGGGGAACACCGGGATCGGCCAGCCGGCGGCGAGGCTTGCCAGCGCGCGCCAGCCCTCGTCCTCCAGCGAAGCCCCGGAGTGGGCGAAGGCGATCAGCGCCCGGTCCTGGAAGGCCTCGCGGCCCATGCGGTAGAGGAACGCTTTCTGCCCCTTCTCGCACATGCCCGGCGTCGGCGCGGGGCCGGCGAGCGCGGCGAGGCGCGTGGCCTCGGCATTGGAGAGCCGCAGCCCCTCGCGCAGGGCTTCCGCGTCTTCCTCCGAACGAACGGCCAACGCGCCGAGCCGGCGCACCGCGTCGGGCACCATGGCGAGCGACGCCTCGACCTCGGAAAGGCGGACGAAGGTCCTCGCATCCCCGGCCCTGCCGAGCACGGGCTCCAAAAGGCCGGCCGCCTCCATCTGCGCCAGCGTCTCGGCGGCGCGGGGCGCGACCAGCAGCTTCATCATTTCCGCCCGCACGCGCTCGCGCGAGAGCCGGTCCAGCCCCTCGCGGTTGCGCACCGCCGCCGCCAGCGCGTCTTCGTCCAGCGCGCCCTTGCCATAGGCGGCATGGAAGCGGAACAGGCGCAATATGCGCAGATAATCCTCGCGGATGCGCACGTCGGCATCGCCGATGAAGCGCACCCTGCCCGCCCGGGCATCGGCCTCGCCGCCGACGAGGTCGATCAGCTCGCCCGCACGGGTGAGATAGAGCGCGTTCATGGTGAAGTCGCGCCGCTGCGCGTCATGCGCCCAGTTCCGCCCGAAGACGACGCGCGCGCGCCGGCCATCGGTCTCCACGTCCTCGCGCAGCGTCGTCACCTCATAGGGCTCGCCCTCGGCGATCACCGTCACCGTGCCGTGCTCGACCCCGGTCGGCACCGCCTTGAGCCCGGCAGCAAGCGCGCGGCGCGTCACCTCCTCCGGCGTCGCCGTGGTGGCGATGTCGATGTCGAAGCGCACGCCGCGCCCGATCAGCCAGTCGCGCACCGCGCCGCCGACGATGCGCGCCTCCTCGCCCTCGCCGTCAAGCGCAGCGAGCACGCGGGCGAGGCCCGGCCGGCCGTCAAGCAGCGGGTTCATTCCCGGTCGGTTCATTCGACATGCCCCGGCACCAGCACGCCGTCCTCCCAGGTGGGCGGCACGTAGCGGCCCGTGGTCGGCCCGCGCCCGGCGACCTCGATGAAATAAAGGCTCAGCGCCACCAGCAGCACCGCCGCCACCGAGCAGCCGATGAGCGCGCGCAGCGACCAGGCGTCCAGCAGCGAGTCCACCTTGCGCCCGAAGCGCAGATAGAGCGCGAAGGCGGCGAAGGGCACCAGGAACAGCGCCAGCTCGGCAATAATGCGGACCATCAGGCGTAAATCCGCTCATAGAGGCTGCGCAGGATGCCGGCGGTGACACCCCAGATGAAGCGCTTCTCATAGGCCATGGCGTGGAAGGTGCGCCGCAGCCCCTCCGCCTCGCGGGTGTGGCGCTGGTGGTTGGCCGGGCTCATCAGGAAATCGAGCGGCACCTCGAAGGCCTCGTCCACCTCGCCGGGATTGAGCGTCAGGCCGAATTCCGGCCGCACCAGCCCGACCACCGGCACGATGCGGAAGCCGGTGCGCGAGAGATACGGGTCGAGATAGCCGAGCGGCGAGACGAGGCTGCGCGCCAGCCCCACCTCCTCCTCCGCCTCGCGCAGCGCCGCGTCGAGCGGGCCGGCATCGGCCGGGTCGATCTTGCCGCCGGGAAAGGCGATCTGGCCGGCATGGCTCGGCAGATGCGGCGAGCGCAGGGTGAGCAACACGCTCGGCTGCGCGCGGGCGATCACCGGGATCAGCACCGCCGCGGCGCGAACGGGGCGGCCGTAGACCAGCGGGCGGAATTCGGGGGTCAGCTCATGGTCGCCGCGCGGCGCCTCGCCGTCGAGGTCCGGCGCGTGCAGCAGCCGCGCGCGGGCGCGGGCGACGAAGTCGTCCAGCGCGAGGGGCGCAGAATCGGGCACGTCGGCGGTGGCGGAGGGGATGGGCACGGCGGTCATAGGCTCTCTTTCACGGTCTCGGCGGGCGCGAGGACGAAGAACGCCCCCCCGGAAGCGACACCATAGACGGCGCGCCCCTCGACCGCCCGCTCCTCGGCCCGCTCGGCGAGGTCGAGGAACACCGCCCGGGTCAGCCGCGCCCACAAGCCGCGGCGGACATAGATATAGGGACGCAGCTCGCCGCCCGCTCGTGCATCGAAGCGCAGCGGATGCTCCTCGTCGCAGCGCACGAGGTCGTCGAGATTGGTGCGGAAGACGAGGACCGGCCCGTCCCCTCCCTCCTCCACCGCCATCTCGACGGCGAGGAAGGGCGCGTCCTCCACCTTGATACCGAGCTTCTCCACCGGCGTGACGAGCACATGGCGCTCGCCCTCGCACCTGAGCACGGAAGCGAAAAGGCGCACCAGCGCCTCGCGGCGGATCGGCCGGCCCTCATGGTGCCAGACGCCCTCGCGGTCGATCACGATGTCGATGTCGCCGCAATCGGGCGGATTCCAGCGCTCGATCGGCGGCAGCACCCGCTCGGGAGCTGTCCCCATCATACGCACCAACTCGTCAAGTCGGCCGGAAGCCTCTGAAACCATGGCTAAATCCGTGTCACACATACGCAATCGCGCAGTCGTGATCCCCCGCCCGATAGTCGACGCGATGGCAAGATAGCGTAAGCTTGCCCTTTCGAAAGCCCGCGTCGGTCATTCCGGCCTACGCTGAAACGGATCGTGGATGGTATCTGGCTGGTGCATTGCAATATTGTTTGTTGCGATGCAACATAGCCGGCGCGGGAAGTTTGGGCTCTGAGTCTTTGGATTTGAGGAGCACGACATGACGTCTGCCACCGGCGAGAATTTCGAATCGCTCGACGACATGATCATCCGCTCGGCGGAATCGACGGCGGCGAACGTGCGCGCCGCCCGTGCCGGCATCGGCGCGGTGATCTTCGGCCAGGAGGCGGTGGTCGAGCGCACGCTGATCACCATCCTCGCCGGCGGCCACGGCCTTTTGGTCGGCGTGCCCGGCCTCGCCAAGACCAAGCTGGTGGAGACGCTCGGCGTGGTGCTCGGTCTCGATGCCCGCCGCGTGCAGTTCACCCCCGACCTGATGCCCTCCGACATCCTCGGCGCCGAGGTGCTGGAGGAGAGCGCGGGCGGGCGGCGCTCCTTCCGCTTCATCCCCGGCCCGGTCTTCGCCCAGCTGCTGATGGCCGACGAGATCAACCGCGCGAGCCCGCGCACCCAGTCGGCGCTGCTGCAGTCGATGCAGGAAGGCCATGTCACGGTCGCCGGCGTGCGCCACGACCTGCCCAAGCCCTTCCATGTGCTGGCCACCCAAAACCCGCTGGAGCAGGAAGGCACTTACCCGCTGCCCGAAGCCCAGCTCGACCGCTTCATCATGGAGATCGACGTCGACTATCCCGATCGCGACGCCGAGCGGAAGATCCTGTTCGACACCACCAGCGCCGAGGAGACCAAGCCGCGCGCGGTGATGACCGCCGACGAGCTCATCGCCGCCCAGCGTCTGGTGCGCCGCCTGCCCGTCGGCGAATCCGTGGTCGAGGCCATCCTGAATCTCGTGCGCTCCGCCCGTCCGGGCGCGGAATCCGGCGATGTCGGCAAGTTCATCGCCTGGGGTCCCGGCCCGCGCGCCTCGCAGTCGCTGATGCTGGCGGTGCGCGCCCGCGCGCTGCTGGACGGGCGCTACGCGCCCTCCATCGACGACGTGGTGGCGCTCGCCGAGCCGATCCTGAAGCACCGCATGGCGCTCACCTTCGCCGCCCGCGCCGATGGCGAGACCGTGCCGGGCATCATCGCCCGGCTGGCGAAGAAGATCGGCTGAGCCCTTGAGCGCCGGCCACTGGCCGGCGCCTTGCATCGCAGGCGGCGCAAGCGGCCCTATATACCGCCTAAGTCGCGGCACGAGCCGCGCAGTGCAGACGAGGACCTGATCGGGTGGAGTTCGACGCCGACACAGCCGTGCGAAGTGCCGCGCAGGACGCGGCAGGCCTGGTGGCCGCCATGCCCCGCCTGGTGCTGGAGGCGCGCAAGATCGCGGCAAGCGTCTATCACGGGCTGCACGGGCGCCGCCGCGCCGGCTCGGGCGAGAACTTCTGGCAATACCGCCGCTTCATGGACGGCGAGCCGTCGAACCGCGTCGACTGGCGCCGCTCGGCGCGCGACGACCATCTCTATGTGCGCGAGCGCGAATGGGAGGCCGCCCACACGGTGTGGATCTGGCCGGACCTGTCCACCTCCATGGTCTTCGCCTCGCCCCTCGTCTGGGAAACCAAGCGCGACCGCGCGCTGATCGTCGCCTTCGCGCTGGCCGAGTTGCTGGTGCGCGGCGGCGAGCGCGTCGGCATCCCCGGCATCATGAACCCCTCCGCCTCGCGCCGCATCGTCGAGAAGATGGCCGAGGCGCTGGTGCACGCCCCGAGCCTGCCGCAGAGCCTGCCGCCCACCTTCTCGCCCTCGCCGCTGGCCGAGGTGGTGGTGCTCGGCGACCTGTGGAGCCCGACCAAGGATGTGGTGGCGAGCCTGATCGGCCTCTCCGCCTCCGGCGCCCACGGCCATGTCGTGCAGGTCTGCGACCCCGCTGAGGAGACCTTCCCCTATTCCGGCCGCGTCGAGTTCCGCGAGCCCGAAAGCGGGCTGATGCTCACCATCGGCCGGGCCGAGACGGTGCGCGAGGAATATGTCGAGCGCGTCGCCACCCATCGCGCCATCATCCGCCGCGAGGCGGAGCGGCGGACCTGGAGCTTCCTCATCCACCGCACCGACCGGCCGGCCAGCGAATTGCTGCTGGCGCTGCACGCGCGCATGAGCGGCGGCCACGGCGCCGTGGCCCCGAGCGAGGGCGGCGTCACCGGCGAGACCAGACGCGACGAATCGGAGCACGCGGCATGACGGGTTTCCTCGGCCTGCCGCTCGCCTTCACCACGCCGCTGCTGCTGGCGGCCCTCGCCGGCCTGCCGCTGCTGTGGTTCCTGCTGCGTCTCGTGCCGCCGCGCCCACGCCGCATCGCCTTCGCGCCGACGCGGCTGCTGCTCGACATCCCGCCGAAGGAGGAGACGCCGGCGCGCACGCCCTGGTGGCTCACCGCGCTGCGTATGCTGCTCGCCGCCATCATCATCTTCGCCGCCGCCGGACCGATCTGGAACCCGCCGGTCGCCGGCCCGGCCGCTTCCGGCCCGGTGGTGCTGCTGATCGATTCCGGCTGGCCCTCCGCTGCCAGCTGGGCCGCGCGCCGCGCCAGCGCCGAGGGCATCGTCGCCGACGCCGACATTGCCGGGCGCGGCATCGTGCTCATCCCGACCGGCGACCCGCCGCTGGAGCCGCAGGTGATGCGGGCGACCGAGGCGCGCGAGCGCCTGCGCACCCTCGCCCCGGTGCCGCACATGCCGGAGCGCGCGCAGGCGCTCTCCAGCCTCTCCAAGGCGCTCGCCGCCGCGCCGGAGGCCTCCGTCATCTATCTCTCCGACGGCGTGGCGCTGGAGGGCGGCGAAGGCGTACCCGCCGACATCGCGAACGCCGTCGGCAACCGCCCGCTGACCACGCTGGTCGACGGCGTCGAGGAGCCCCTGGCGCTCACCGCCGCCGACAACGCGGTGGACGCGCTCACCGTCAAGGTCATCCGCGCGGACCGCAACACGCTCTCGCGCGCGGGCACGGTGCGCGCGCTCGACATGCGCGGCCTGCCGCTCGGCGACGCCGCCTTCAGCTTCGAACCGGGTGCCCGCGAGACCGAGGCGCGCTTCGACCTGCCGGTCGAGATCCGCAACGAGGTGGCGCGGCTGGAGATCGTCGACGAAGCCTCCGCCGGCGCGGTGGCGCTGCTCGACAAGCGCTGGCGCCGGCGCACGGTCGGCATGGTCTCCGGCACCACCGCCGACCAGCGCCAGCCGCTGCTGGCGCCGTCCTACTACCTCACCCGCGCGCTCGGCCCCTTCGCCGACATCCGCACCGGCGAAGGCGCCGGCTCCAGCGAGGCGGTGGACCGCTTCATCGACCAGAAACTGCCCGTCATCATCCTCTCCGACGTCGGCACGCTGCAGCCGGAGACGCAGGCGCGGCTCGCGCGCTGGATCGAGGGCGGCGGCGTGCTCATCCGCTTCGCCGGCCCCCGCCTCGCCAACGGCTCGGACGATCTCGTGCCGGTGACGCTCAGGCGCGGCGGGCGCGTGCTCGGCGGCTCGCTGTCCTGGGAACAGCCGCAGTCGCTCGGCAGCTTCTCGTCCGACGGGCCGTTCCGCGACGTGCCGGTGCCGAACGACGTCACCGTCCAGCGTCAGGTCCTGGCCGAGCCGGACGGGTTGCTCGCCTCGCGCACCTGGGCGACGCTGTCGGACGGCACGCCGCTCGTCACCGGCGAGCGGCGCGGCGCCGGGACGCTGGTGCTGTTCCACGTCACCGCCGACACCTCCTGGTCGAACCTGCCGATCTCCGGCGCCTTCGTCGACATGCTGCGCCGGGTGGTGGCGCTCGGCGGCGCCAGCGCGGCCGAGATCGCCGCCGACCAGAACGGCGCGGCGGCCACCAATGGCGAGACCGTCGCCCCGAGCCGCCTGCTCGACGGGTTCGGCGCCTTCCGCCCGACCACCCCGACCGCCAGGGCCATCCCGGTCGGCTTCAACGGCCGCGCCAGCGCCGACCACCCACCGGGCTTCTACGGCCCGCCGGAAGGGCTGGTGGCGGTCAACGCCCTCTTGCCGCGCGACCGCCTCGCCGCGCTCGACCTTTCCGGCCTCGGCCGCGTCGAGCCCTATCGCGACGCCACGCCGCGCGACCTGCGCGCGCCGCTGCTGCTGGCGCTGCTCGCCCTCATCCTGGTCGACGCCATGATCGTGTTCCTGCTCGCCGGCGGCTTCTCGCGGCTCACCGCCCGCCGCGCCGCGGGCGCCGCCACGCTGCTGCTCGCGCTCGGCCTCGCCGCCGCGCTGCCCGTGCCGCCGGCGCATGCCCAGCCGAAGCCGCTGGCGCAGGCCGCGACACCCGCCCCGCCGGCTGGCGCGCCGCCGGCCGCCGCCCAGAAGCCGATGACGCCGGCCGTGGCCGACTTCGCCATCCAGGCCACCAGCGCCACGCGCCTTGCTTATGTCGTCACCGGCGACGCGGAGACCGACGAGGTCAGCCGCGCCGGCCTCAAGGGCCTGACCAATTTCCTCAGCGAACGCACCGCGCTGGAAGCCGGCGAGCCGATGGGCGTCGACATCTCGCGCGACGAGCTCTCCTTCTTCCCGCTGCTCTACTGGCCGATCGTCCCCGGCGCCGCCCAGCCGAGCCGCGAGACGCTGGCGCGCATCGACGCCTTCATGAAGCAGGGCGGCACCATCGTCTTCGACACCCGCGACGCCGAGACCACCCTGCCCGGCTCGAACGGCGCGGGATCGCCGGCCAACGACACGCTGCGCGCCATCCTCGGCGGGCTCGACATCCCCGAGCTGGAGCCGGTGCCGCGCGATCACGTCCTGACCAAGGCGTTCTACCTGCTGCGCGACTTCCCCGGCCGCTTCACCGGCGGCACCACCTGGGTGGAGGCGCTGCCCGCGCCCGAGGATGGCGAGGAGCGCCCGGCCCGCGCCGGCGACGGCGTCTCGCCGGTGATCATCACCTCCAACGACCTCGCCGGCGCCTGGGCGGCCGACGATGATGGCCAGCCGCTGCTGCCCGTCTCCGGCGGCGGCCAGCGCCAGCGCGAACTCGCCTACCGCGCCGGCGCCAACCTCGTCATGTATGTGCTGACCGGCAACTACAAGGCCGATCAGGTCCACGTCCCGGCGCTGCTTGAGAGGCTCGGCCAATGAATCTCGGCCTCGCCTTCGATCCGCTCATCCCGCTGCCCTGGCTGATCGCCGCGGCGGTCGTCGCCGCCGCAGTGGCGCTGCTCGTCATCGTCTCGCGCACCCGCGGCTCGCTCCTGCGCGCGCTCGCCATCGCCCTCGCCTTGCTGGCGCTCGCCAACCCTTCGCTGACCCGCGAGGAGCGCGAGCCGCTCTCCACCGTCGTCGCGGTCGTGGTCGACAAGAGCGCCAGCCAGCAATTCGGCGACCGGACGCAGATGACCGACGCCGCCCGCGCCGAGCTCGAGACCCGCCTCGCCCGCCTCAAGGAGCAGGGCGCGGAGATCCGTTTCATCGATGCCGGCGGCGGCGCCGGCGAGGTGGACGGCACCCGCCTGTTCACCGCGCTCTCCGCCGGCCTCGCCGACGTGCCGCCCGAGCGGGTGGCCGGCGCCATCTTCATCACCGATGGGCGCGTCCACGACATCCCCGCGACCGTCGCCGCGCTCGGCTTCCGCGCGCCGGTGCACGCCATCATCTCCGGCCGCGAGGGGGAGCGCGACCGCCGCGTGGCGCTGACCTCCACGCCGCGCTTCGGCATCGTCGGCCAGCGCCAGACGGTCGGCTACCGCGTCGAGGACGAGGGCGCGCCGGCCGGCGCGCGCGTCTCCGTCACCGTGCGCCGTGACGGCGAGGTGGTGGCCCGGCCCATCGTCACCGCCGGCCAGCCGGCCAGTGTCGATGTCGAGATCACCCATGCGGGGGCCAACATCGTCGAGATCGAGGCCGCCGGCCTCGACGGCGAGCTCACCCCGGTCAACAACCGCGCGGCGCTCTCCATCGACGGTGTGCGCGACAAGCTGCGCGTGCTGCTGGTCTCCGGCGAGCCGCATGTCGGCGAGCGCACCTGGCGCAACCTGCTGAAGTCGGACGCCAACGTCGACCTCGTCCACTTCACCATCCTGCGCCCGCCGGAGAAGCAGGACGGCACGCCGATCAACGAATTGTCGCTCATCGCCTTCCCGACGCGCGAGCTGTTCCAGCAGAAGATCAAGGATTTCGACCTGATCATCTTCGACCGCTACGCCCAGCAGGGCGTGCTGCCGATGATCTATTTCGACAACATCGTGCGCTATGTGGAGGAAGGCGGCGCGCTTCTGGTCGCCGCTGGCACCGACTACATCTCCGACGGCTCGGTCTACTACACCCCGCTCGACGCCATCCTGCCGGCCGCGCCTACCGGCCAGATGACCGAGACGCCCTACCGCGCACGCCTGACCGAGGCCGGTCAGCGCCATCCGGTCACCCGCGCCCTCCCCGGCTCGCAGAGCGATCCGCCGGCCTGGTCGCGCTTCTTCCGCATCATCGACGCCAAGGACGTGCACGGCACCAGCGTGATGGACGGGCCGGACGGCAAGCCGGCGGTGCTGCTCGACCGCGTCGGCGAGGGCCGCGTGGCGCTGCTGCTGTCCGACCAGTTCTGGCTGTGGGCGCGCGGCTTCGAGGGCGGCGGGCCGCATATCGACCTGCTGCGCCGGCTCTCGCACTGGCTGATGAAGGAGCCCGACCTCGAGGAGGAGCGGCTCAAGATGACGGCCCATGGCGGCGACATCGTCGTCGAGCGCCAGACCATGGGCGATGCGGTGCCGCCGGTGACCATCACCACCCCGACCGGCCAGACCCGCAGCGTCACGCTCGCCTCCGCCGCGCCGGGCCTGTTCCGCACCACCTTCCCGGCCGACATGCTCGGCCTGTGGCGGGCGAGCGACGGCACCCATACGGCGCTGGTCAATGTCGGCCCGCTCAACCCGCGCGAATTCGCCGAGGTGACCTCGACCACCGAGGTGCTGCGCCCGACCGTGACCGCCACCGGCGGCGGGGTGTGGCGCATGGCCGACCTCTCCGGCGGCGTGCCGCGCGTGGTCGCGGTGCGCTCGGGCGAGCGCTTCGCCGGCGAGGACTGGATGGGCCTCGCCATGCGCGACGTCTCGGTGGTGCGCGGCCTCGGCCTGTTCCCGCTCTTCGCCGGGCTGTCGGGCCTCTTGATCCTGCTCGCCGGCGTCGCCGCCGCCTGGGCCCGCGAGGGCCGCTGACCCTCGCCTGCGACCAAGGTCGGGGGCACTCTCCCGTCCTTGTGACCTCGGCTATTTCCCGCCTGCCCTAGTTTCTTCCGGCATTCGCGGCGACGCGACGTTGGCGCGCGTCCCCCGCCATCCGAAACAGGAGACCCGAGCCGGTGAAATCCGTCCGTCTGTGCTTGTCCGCCGCCCTTCTCTGCTTCAGCACCTTCGCCATCGCCGACACACCACAGACCTACGGCCCGCAGCTCGAAGGCTTCGACTATCCCTATCCGCTGAAACGCTTCGACTTCACCTCGCAGGGCAAGCCGATGTCGATGGCCTATATGGACATCGCCCCGGGCGGCACGGCGAACGGGCGCACCGCAGTGCTGCTGCACGGCAAGAATTTTTGCGGCGCCACCTGGGAAGGCACGATCAAGGTGCTGAGCGCCGCCGGCTTCCGCGTCGTGGTGCCGGACCAGATCGGCTTCTGCGCCTCGACCAAACCGGAAGCCTACCAGTTCAGCTTCCACCAGCTCGCCGACAACACTAACAGGCTGCTCGCCTCGCTCGACATCGGCAAGGCGACCGTCATCGGCCATTCCATGGGCGGCATGCTGGCGGCGCGCTACGCGCTCAGCTTCCCCGACGCGACCGAGAAGCTGGTGATGGTCGACCCGCTCGGGCTGGAGGACTGGAAGGCCAAGGGCGTGCCCTACGCCACGATCGACCAGCTCCACCAGCAGGAGCTCAAGACCAGCGCCGATTCCATCAAGGCCTATCAGCTGAAGTTCTACTACAACGGCCAGTGGAAGCCGGAATATGACCGCTGGGTCGCCATGGCCGCCGGCCTCTATGGCGGGCCGGGCAAGGAGATCGTCGCCCGCAACCAGGCGCAGACCTCCGACATGATCTACACCCAGCCGGTGCTCTACGAGTTCGGCGCCATCCGCGTGCCGACGCTGCTCATGGTCGGCGCCCTCGACAGGACCGCGCCCGGCGCCAATCGCGCCGCGCCGGAGGTGGCGAAGACGCTGGGCGACTATGCCGAGCTCGGCAAGCAGACGGCGAAGGCGATCCCCGGCGCCCGGCTGATCGAGTTCGGGAAGCTCGGCCACTCGCCGCAGATCGAGGCGCCGGAGGAATTCCACAAGGCGCTGATGGAAGCCCTATAGGCCTCTGGCGGTGGGACCCGCGGCCGGTCATGCTCGGCTTCTCGAATCTGGGACGGGAGCGGCTCCATGGGCATGATCCGCGGCTTCATCGCCGCCAGCCTCGACGGCTACATCGCCGACCGCGACGGCGGCATCGGCTGGCTGACGCCTTTCGACGACGTCGATTATGGCTATGCCGGCTTCATCGCCGAGATCGGCACGGTGGTGATGGGCCGCACGACCTATGACGTCGTCGCCGGCTTCGAGACCGGCTGGCCCTATGCCGGCAAGCGCGGCATCGTCGTTACCTCGCGCCCGCTCGCCGGCGCCCCCGCCGGCGTCGAAGCCTGGCGCGAGGGCGTGCCGGCGCTGGTCGATCATCTGCGCGAGCAGGCCGATGAGGACGACGACGTCTGGGTCATCGGCGGCGGCGGGCTGCAATCGGCCTTCATCGCCGCCGGCGCCCTCCGCCGGCTCGACCTGTTCGTCATTCCCGTGCTGCTGGGCGGCGGCGTGCTGCTGTTCCCGCCGGGCGAGACCCCGGCGCGCGGCCTCGCGCTCGAAGCCACCGAGAGCTTCGCCAACGGCATGGTGCGGCTGCGCTACGCGCTCGGCTGACGCCTCACGCCGCCGGCGCGTGGTGGGAGAAGTCCTTGCGCACGGCGCCGCGCACTTCGTCCAGCGCCAGGCCGTCCATGAGGAAGGCCAGCACCCGCTGCGGGTCCACTGGGCCGGGAAGGCTCACATGGCCGCCCGGCACGCGTTGGAAGCCCATGCGGCCGTAATAGGGCTCGTCGCCGACCAGCAGGACCAGACGCGCCGCGCCGGCCCGCCCGGCGTCCGCGCGCGCGGCATCGAGCGCCCGGTCCACCAGCCGCCGGCCGATGCCGTGCGAGCGGAAGGGCGGCTCGACGGTGAGCGGGCCGAGCAGCAGGCCGGGCACCTCGCCGACGAGGATCGGGGTGAGCCGCACCGACCCCACCAGCATGGTGCCGATATAGGCGGTGAAGGAGAGGTCCCGCCGGTGCGGGTTGTTCTCGCGCAGCCGATAGGCGGTGCGGGCGAAGCGGCCAGGCCCGAAGGTGCGCGCGACCAGCCGCTCGATCGCGGCGTCGTCGTCGGGATTCTCGGGCAGAAGGGTGATGGAAAGCTCGGTCATGATGGCTCTCGGACGCTCAATACTCGGCACGCCGCCGCGCCGGGCGTCCGCGCCTCACGGCCGCCGGCGGGCAGAAACGGACAGGCACGCACGCGCGCTGGCGCGGCGGGCTCGCTCGTCTCGTCGTCGCTGGGCCGGCATCCGGATCATCGGGAGCTTCCTCGAAAGTGGGGCGCCCGATAGCACGGCGCGGCGGCGAGGTCGAGAGCGGACGTCGTCTCGACCGGATAGATGCCGCGTTCACAGCCGCGCGCAATGCGGCATAGGATGAAGCCGTCCCGTCCTCCTCCGTGATCTTCATGTCCGCCGATATCGACGCCATCGCCCTGCGCCCCCTCGCCGCTTCCCCCGAGACCATCGACGCGCTCGCCGCCCTCCTCGTCGAGACGGTCGCCGCCGGCGGCTCGGTCAGCTTCATGCACCCGCTGCCTCGCGAGGAGGCCGCCACCTTCTGGCGCGGCTCGCTCGAAGCCGCTGCGCGCGGCGGGCGCGTGGTGCTCGGCGCCTATGCCGGCGAGGCGCTGATCGGCACCGTCACGCTGCTCGTCGACCTGCCGCCCAACCAGCCGCACCGGGCCGAGATCGCCAAGATGATGACCCTGCCCGCCTACCGCGGTCGCGGCGTCGCCCGTGCGCTGCTGCGCGAGGCCGAGCGGATCGCCGCCCTGCGCGGGCGCACGCTGATCGTGCTCGACACCGCCGCGGATGAAGGCGCCTCCGGCTTCTACGAGAAGCTCGGCTATGTCCGCGTCGGCGAGATCCCCGACTTCGCGCTGAAGCCCCATGGCGGCCTCACCGGCACGCTGATCTACTTCAAGCGCCTCGCGCCTGCGGCCGCCTGAGCGGCGCCCGCTTTAACCATTCCGAGTCGATACATGCGCGGGCAGATGTTTCCGCGCCCGCAATAGGTTAATTTCATGCCAGCGCGTGGGTGCGGACCACGCGCGGGGAGCGTGCAGGCATCATGGCCGAAGACCATCCATCGACCGGGGCAATGCCGGGCCGTTTCGGCCGGCAGCTCGCAGTCTTCGGCCTCGTCGTCGGCTGCCTGCTGGCGATCGGCGTCGGCGTCGTGCTCATCGAGTTCCGCCACGCCGCGATCCATCGCGACGAGCAGGAACTCAAGCGCATGGCGCTCGTGCTTGCCGAACAGGCCGAGCGCGCCTTCCAGTCGCTGGAGGCGGCGCAGAACGGCCTGCAGCAGGAGATGCGCAACCAGGAGATCGACACCCAGGAGGAGTTCCGCGGCCAGAAGGACGACGCCGACATCCACGACTCGCTGCGCCAGCGCATCAACGGCCTCGCCCATGTCGACCTTCTCGCGCTGATCGACGACCAGGGCCACGTCGTCGGCCAATCGCATCCCCTGCCCATGCCGGACGGCAGCCTGTCGAACCGCGAATTCTTCACCGTGCTGCGCGACGGGCCGCCGAACACGCGCTACATCTCCGCGCCGCTGACCGATCCGGACGGCACGGTGTGGACCGTCCACATCGCCCAGCGGGTCACCGGCCAGGACGGCGCCTTCCTCGGCGCGGTGCTCGGCGCGGTGCGGCTGCGCTATTTCGAGTCGCTCTACGGCACGGTCGCCGCCACCTCGGGCGACGTCATCTCGCTGGTGCATGGCGACGGCGACGTGCTCGCCCGCTATCCCGCGCTCGCCGGCCGCCCCGCGGACGGCGCCGCCAATCCGCTCGCCGCCTCGCAGAAGGCGCCCGCCGTGCCCGCGGGCGAGATGGAGGATCTCGGCATCACCCCGCACGACTTCACCGCCGTGCACAAGCTGCAGAGCTATCCGGTCGAGGTGCGGGTCAGCCGCGCCGCCCACGACGTGCTGCGCGGCTGGCACCAGGAGGCGCTGGTGATCGCCGCCGGCGCCGGCCTGGTCGAGCTCGGCCTCGCCGGCATCGTGCTGCTCGGCGTGCGGCAGATCCGCAGCCAGGGCCGCCTCGCCAATGCCGAGCGCGAGCGCCGGGTGCAGGACATGCGCTTCGCGACCGCCATGGAGCACCTGAACCAGGGCGTGTGCATGCTCGACCGCCAAGGCCGCGTCGCCGTGGTCAATCCGCGCCTGCGCGAGATGCTGTCGCTGCCGGCCGGGCAGCCCCTGAGCGGGCTGAGCCTCGCGCAGTTCGCCCGCATGGCGGTGGCGGCGCGCCGGGTGACGCCGGCCGATCTGCGCTATCTGCGCCGCGCCATCGCCCAGCTTCCAGAGGCGCGCCCCGCCTCGCTCATCTGGCATCTGGCGGACGGACGGATCTTCGTCGTCGAGCTCGATTCCACCCCCGACGACGGCTGGCTGGCGACGCTGGAGGACGCCACCGAGCGCCACCGCGCCGAGGCGCGCATCTTCCATCTCGCCCATCACGACCCGCTCACCGGCCTCGCCAACCGCACGCTGTTCTCCCAGCGCCTGCAGGAGGCGATCGCCCGCGCGAGGGTCGGACTGCCGGGGGCGCTGCTGCTGATCGACCTCGACCGCTTCAAGCGGGTCAATGACGAGTTCGGCCACCCGGTCGGCGACGCCCTGCTCATCGCCGCGGCCGAGCGGCTGCGCGGCTGCCTGCGCGAGGGCGACCTCGCCGCCCGGCTCGGCGGCGACGAATTCGCCGTGATCCAGGCCGGCGCCGCACAGCCGGAGGGCGCACGGGCGCTCGGCGCCCGGCTCGTCGCCACGCTCGGCGCGCCCTACGAGATCGACGGAAAGCACCTCGACGTCCGCGCCTCGGTCGGCACCGCCGTCCTCGGCCCCGACGACGACACGCAGGCGCTGATGCGCAAGGCCGACGTCGCGCTCTATCGCGCCAAGGATGGTGGCCGCGCCCGCCATGTCCTGTTCGGCGAGGAGAATGCCGCCTCGCTCCAGTGACGGGCCGGCCCGCTCAAGCTCCCCGCAAAACGAAAAGGGCCGGGCAGAGGGCCCGGCCGCGATCGTCAGTCAAGGTGAGGCGTGCCGGCTTACTGCCGGTACTGCTGAATGCGGGTGGTGCGCAGGCCGGCAAGACCATGACGGTCGATGGAGGCCTGCCAGGAAAGAAATTCTTCGGTGGTCAACGTATAGCGGTTGCAGGCTTCCTCAAGGCTGAGGAGCCCGCCACGGACGGCGGCGACGACCTCCGCCTTGCGGCGGATAACCCACCGCCGGGTGTTTGACGGGGGCAGATCGGCAATGGTCAGCGGACTTCCGTCCGGCCCGATTACATATTTCACCCTCGGGCGATAGGGCTCTGTCATGTTACGCTCACTCAATACACACGACCAATGACAGCAGCATATCTGGCGAGTTTTAAATATTCTCCTAAGCGAATCACGTATCGGTGAGCGTGAATTGTTGGACGCTTCGTTAATATTTACGCAGGACTTTGTTTACCCTTCGTGCCGCAACGGCAGCTTTGTCCAATGCGACGAGGCGCCGGGTGGTTACACCGGCCTCCAGGACACGGCACGGGCAGGGTTCATAGAACGGCCATCCTGCCCTATATAAGTACGCACCCTGCGCAGACCGTTCCGAAGCCATGATCCGTCTCGACGATACATCCCGCTCCCCGAGCCACACGCGCGTCGTCGTCGCGATGTCGGGCGGCGTGGATTCCTCCGTCGTCGCCGCGCTCTATGCGAAGGCGGGCTACGACGTGGTGGGCGTGACGCTGCAGCTCTACGACCATGGCGAGGCGATGCACCACCGCCCCGGCGCCTGCTGCGCCGGCCAGGACATCTATGACGCGCGCACCGTGGCCGAGAAACTCGGCATCCCCCATTACGTGCTCGACTATGAGAGCCGCTTCCGCCACGCGGTGATCGAACGCTTCGCCGACGCCTATGCGGCCGGGGAAACGCCGATCCCCTGCGTCGACTGCAACCGCACGGTCAAGTTCCGCGACCTGCTCGAGACCGCGCGCGACCTCGGCGCCGACATCCTCGCCACCGGCCACTACGTCACCAGCCGGGCGCTGGAGGGCGGCCGCCGGGCGCTGTTCCGCCCGCTCGACGAGAGCCGCGACCAGAGCTACTTCCTCTACGCCACCACGCAGGAGCAGATCGACATGCTCCGCTTCCCGCTCGGCGAGACGACCAAGCCCGAGGTGCGGGCGCTGGCGGAGGAGTTCGGGCTGAAGGTCGCCGACAAGCCGGACAGCCAGGACATCTGCTTCGTGCCGAACGGCCACTATACCGCCATCGTCGAGAAGCTGCGTCCCGAGGCCGCCGAGCCGGGCGAGATCGTGCATCTCGACGGCCGCGTGCTGGGCCAGCACGCCGGGGTGATGCGTTACACCATCGGCCAGCGCAAGGGCCTCGGCATCGCCGCCTCCGAGCCGCTCTACGTCGTCGGCATCGACGCCGGCCGCCGGCGCGTGCTGGTCGGCCCGCGCGCGGCGCTCGGCGTCTCGGCGATCCGCATCGACGAGGTCAACTGGCTCGGCGACGAGACGCTGGACGCGGCGGCCGAGGCCGGCCGCGACCTCTATGTGAAGGTGCGCTCGGCGCGCGCGCCCGTCCCCGGCCATCTCGCCCGCGCGAGCGACGGCGGCGTCGAGGTGCATCTGGCCGGCGCCGAGGAAGGCGTGGCGCCCGGGCAGGCCTGCGTCTTCTACGAGGATGGCGGCGCCGGCGCGCGGCTGCTCGGCGGCGGCGTCATCAGGCGTACACGGGAGTCCTTCACCACGCTGACACGTGACATGGAGATGATGGCGCGTTCGGCGTGATTCGGATGCGCCTGCAAGGGCAAGCTCGGCCAAGCTGTTAGGGGGACGACTTCATGACCACCGATCTCGACCGCGCCACCGTCGAGGAAGCCTATGCCCGCTGGGCGCCGGTCTACGACATGGTGTTCGGTGCCGTCTTCGAGGCTGGCCGCAAGGTGGCGATGAAGGCGGCGGAGAACATCGGCGGTCGCATCCTCGAATTCGGTGTCGGCACCGGCATCGCCCTGCCCAACTACAAGCGCAGCAACCGCATCGTCGGCGTCGACATCTCCGAGCCCATGCTGCAGAAGGCGCGCGAGCGGGTGCAGAAGGAGAAGCTCGACCATGTCGAGGGCCTCTGCCTGATGGACGGCGCCCATATGGGCTTCGCCGACAACTCCTTCGACGTCGTCATCGCCCAGTTCGTCATCACCGTGGTGCCGCAGCCCGAGGAGACGCTGGACGAGATGGCCCGCGTGCTGAAGCCCGGCGGCGAGATCATCCTGGTCAACCATCTCGGCGCCGAGGACGGCCCGCGCGCGGCCTTCGAGAAGTGGTTCGCCCGGCGCGCGCGCAAGCTCGGCTGGCGCCCGGAATTCCAGTTCGCGCGGCTGCGCAACTGGGCGGTGCAGAACGGCACCGTCGACCTCCCCGTCCCCAAGGATGTCGGCCTCGGCATGTACACCATGGTCCGCTTCCGCAAGCGCAGCGAGGCGGAGGTGGCCGGGGCGGTAGAGGGCGTGAAGCTGGCGGGGTGATGGTAAATTATCTCGGCGGAGGGGGAAGTATGCCCACTATGATCAGCCGTATCGGCTCTCCTGCTCGCCCTCGGACAACGTAGGATTGAATGTATACTAGATCATTTCCCATTGCCGAAAGAAGCTGGGACTGAAGACGACCCTTTGTATCTGACGGAACGCTGAATGAAAGAGGAACCTCCGAGAGTGAGGTTCTTATTTTTCCCCATCCACTTTCTTTATTGTACTGTATTATATCTCCAAGTATTGACGTTATAGTTTTATCAACAACAGATAGTTCAAGTTCAGACGCCATATCTCTATTTAAGAACAAGATATTCTTTGGAACTGTTCCGGGGGTTTCGGTTATTATTTGAAGCGTGTTAGCGCTTCTCCTCAGTGCGGTTGCCATTTCACTGACTAGAGGCGCGGACATCTCGATGAGATTTTTTTCTCTCTCTGCATCAATTCTTGTTGCCTGACCTTCACGCCGTACTATTTCTTTTTCCCGCTCGAGTTCGGCTATTCGTGCTGAAAGTATATCTCTGCTCTCTGCGTGCAATTTCTCTTTTATTTTTTGATCTTTTTGTATTATGTTTAAAGCTTTATTTATTGTTTCCGAATTGTTTTCGGTGATGCTTCCAATTTGCGATACGATGTCGCTAGTCGCGTTCAACGCGCCAACGACATCGCTGTCCGATTTTTTTCCAACAATGCGGTCGAAGACGTACGACATAAGATAGCTTAACGTCGTCGACATGAAAGTATCTTGAGCGTGGGCGATTAGCGGCGCCAACACGCTGATGTCAAACGACCCTTCATGCGGTATTGTTATGAGGATGTCAGCATTACTATTATTAGTAATTTTTTTAGCAAATTTTCCGTTTCGACGAAATTGAGACAGCTTCACGAGAAGTCGAGCTGACGCATATTGAAAGCGAGCCGCCTCGTAAAAATTCATCTTATGTTCGTCTGAAAATGCACCTTCAAAATGAAACGTTATCTGCTCTGCCATGTTGAATTGCCCGAATGGTGTCGACCGATTCGGCAGTATGATATGCTACCCAAGTCAGTTGAAGAAACGCTTCGAAACTAGATAGCTCTTGGCATCATCAGCATAACCTTACGCTTTCGTAAGGCTCGCCTTATAGCCACCCCAGCTCCGGCCCCACCGGCACGATCCCGGTCGGGTTGATGGTCTTGTGGCTCTCGTAATAGTGCCGCTTGATGTGGGTGAGGTTCACCGTCTCGGCCACGCCCGGCAGGGCGTAGAGGCTCTTCAGGAAGCGCGACAGGTTCGGGTAATCCGCGATCCGGCGGATGTTGCACTTGAAGTGGCCGACATAGACCGCGTCGAAGCGGATCAGCGTGGTGAACAGGCGGATGTCGGCCTCGGTGAGCGTCTCGCCCATCAGCCAGGAGCGGCCGGACAGGCGCTCTTCCAGCTCGTCCAGCATGGCGAACAGCGCCCGCACCGCCTCCTCATAGGCCGCCTGCTTCGTCGCGAAGCCGGCCTTGTAGACGCCGTTGTTCACCGCGTCGTAGACGCGGGCGTTGAGCGCGTCGATCTCCGCGTGCAGTTCCTCGGGATAATAGTCGTGGTCGTCGTCGGTGAAGGCGCCGAAGGCGGCGTTGAACATGCGGATGATCTCCGCCGATTCATTGTTCACGACGGTGCCGCGCTTCCTGTCCCACAGCACCGGCACGGTGACGCGGCCGGAGTAGTTGGGCGCGGCGGCGAGGTAGACCTCGTAGAGCCGCTGCTTGCCGAGCACGGTGTCCTCGGTCGCGCCGTCGCTGCGGCGCGCGGCGTGGTCGGCGAAGACCCAGCCTTCCTCGCCCATGAACGGATCGACGACGGAGAAGGAGACCACGCCGTCCAGCTTCTTCAGCTTGCGCATGATCAGCGTGCGGTGCGCCCAGGGGCAGGCATAGGAGACGTAGAGGTGGTAGCGCCCCGCCTCGGCCTCGAAGCCGCCCTCGCCGGTCGGGCCGGGCGTGCCGTCAGCGGTGATCCAGTTGCGGAAGCTGGTGACGGTGCGCACGAAGCGCCCGCCCGTGCTCGCCGTGTCGTACCATTTGTCGACCCACTTGCCTTCGACCAGCAGTCCCATGCGCGCCTCCTTGGCCCCCGGATGGGATACCCCTCCCCCGCGCGGGAGGAAAGGGAAGCGAGGCGGCTCAGAGGCCGCGCAGGAACGCCGCCAGCCGCTCGCCGGCGGCATCCACCGCGTCGACATTGTAGATGCGCAGGTCCGGCGGCGCGTCGAGGGCCGGTTCGCGGGCGAGGCGCGCGGTGACCTCCGCCGTCGTCTCGCGCCCACGCGCGGCGATGCGTTCCGCCAGCACCTCGGCCGGCGCCGTCACATGCACCACCTTCACTTTCGCGAAGCGCGCCCGCGCCTCCTTGATGGCCGCGCGCGAGCCGTTGGCGACCACGGTGCGGCTGGCGGCGATGTCGTCCGCTACCTCCGGCCCCAACGCATAGGAGAGCCCGTTGGCGCGCCAGTGCAGCGGATAGCGGCCGAGCGCGAGGTCGCGGGCGAACTCGGCCTCGTCGAGGGCGACATGGTTCTCGGTGGCGTCCACCGCGCGGGTGATGCGCCGACGGGCGAAGGCGATGTCGGCGCGGGCCGCCAGCGCGGCCCTGGCATAGGCGATCAGCGTGTCCTTGCCGGCGCCGGAAGGCCCGACCACCAGCACCAGCAGGCCCGGCCCCAGCAGCCCGGCCTCGGCCGGCGGACAGTCCGCGCCGGTGCCCGCGCCGGTGCCCGCGCCCCTGCCTTCGCTCACGCCACCCGCTCCCCGTCGCGCCACACCGCGCGCGCCACCGGCGCCGGGCCGGCATCGGCGACGCGAACGATATCCGCCTTCAATCCTTCCGCCAGCCGGCCGCGATCGGCAAGCCCCGCCGCCGCGGCGGGATTGGCGCTGACCATGGCGACCGCCTGCGGCAAGCCGATGCCCTCGACCAGCCCCGGCAGGGCGAAGGCGGCGAGCAGCAGGCTGCCCGGCACATAGTCGGAGGACATGATGTCGAGCACGCCCCGCCGCGCCAGGCTCTCGGCCGCGACATTGCCGGTGTGCGAGCCGCCCCGCACGATGTTCGGCGCGCCCATCAGCACGCGGATGCCGGCGGCATGCGAGCCGTCCGCCGCGCGGTCGGTGGTGGGGAATTCGGCGATGGCGACGCCGTCCTTCACCGCCTCAGTGACGTGCTCGTCGGTGGCGTCGTCATGGCTCGCCAGCGCGATGCCGCGCGCATGCGCCAGCGCCACCAGCCGCGCGCGGTTGGCGCCGGCATGCAGCTTGTGCGACTTCATGCGCTCGGTGACGATGATGTCCATCTCGGCATCCGTCAGGCCGCTCTTCTTCTTGTAATAGCTGCGGAATTTCTCCTCGGTGAGGAATTGCCGCTGGCCGGGCGTATGGTCCATCAGCGAGATCAGGCGCACATCGGTCGCCTCCATCAAAGCTTCCGCATCCTCGACCACGCCGTCCGCCGCCACCTCGCAGCGCAGATGCACATGGTGCTCGGCGCGCAGCAGCCCGGCCTCGCTCGCCTGCCTGATGGTGGCCGTCAGCAGCGGCGCGTCGCCGGCCATCTCGATGGCGCGCTTGTCCGGCCAGACGCGCAGGGAATCGAACACGGTGGTGATGCCGGCGGAGGCGATCGCCGCGTCATAGGCGGTCACCGCGGCGAAGGCGTTCCACATCACCCGCGGGCGCGGATAGAGATGGCCCTCGACATGGTCGGTGTGCAGCTCGACGAAGCCGGGCAGCAGGTAGTCGCCGCCCATGTCCAGCGCCGAGCGCGGCGCCGCGCCCTCGCCGATCTCGGCGATGCGCCCGCCGCGCACCACCAGATGGCCGTGGAGCACTTCGTCGGGCAGCACGAGGCGCGCATTGGCGAACACCGTCTCGGTCATGTCACGTCACACGGCGCCGATGCGCCGCCTCCTTCAAGTCACGCCGCTAGCTTCACGCCGCTTTCGCGAATTCCGTCACGTCGATGATCCGGTCGCACACCGCCTCGCGCACCTCGGCATCGTGGAAGATGCCGAGAATGGCGACGCCGGCCCGCTTCTTCTCCTCGATCAGGCCGATCACCACGGCGCGGTTGGCGGCGTCGAGCGAGGCGGTCGGCTCGTCCATCAGCAGCAGCGGACGATGGGCGATGAGGCCGCGGGCGATGTTCACCCGCTGCTGCTCGCCGCCGGAGAAGGTCGCCGGCGGCAGGCTCCACAGCCGCTCCGGCAGGTTCAGACGGGCCAGCAGCGCGCGCGCCTTCGCCAGCGCTTCCTCACGGTCGACGCCGTCATGGATGAGCGGCTCGGCCACCACGTCGAGGGCGGAGACGCGCGGGATCACCCGCAGGAACTGGCTGACATAGCCCATGGCGGTCTCGCGCAGGCGGATCAGCCGGCGCGGCGCGGCATGAGCCACGTCCACCGTCTCGTCGCCATCGCGCACGAGAATGGCGCCCTGGTCGACGCGGTAATTGCCGTAGACCATCTTGAGCAGCGAGCTCTTGCCCGCGCCCGAAGGCCCGCCCAGCGCCACGCATTCGCCGGCGAACAATTCGAAGCCGGCGCCGGAGACCACCGGCAGCCGCGCTCCGCCGCGCAGATGCAGCA
This sequence comes from Ancylobacter novellus DSM 506, assembly GCF_000092925.1. Classification (NCBI taxonomy): domain Bacteria; kingdom Pseudomonadati; phylum Pseudomonadota; class Alphaproteobacteria; order Hyphomicrobiales; family Xanthobacteraceae; genus Ancylobacter; species Ancylobacter novellus. The sequence goes on from NC_014217.1 coordinate 2,626,181, forward strand.
CGAAGGTCTTGGCGACGCCGGAGACTTCGAGGATGGGTTCGCTCATCTCGCCCTCACACCGCCAGCACGGAAGAAACCAGCAACTGCGTATAGGGCTCGCGCGGGTCGTCGAGCACCTGGTCGGTGATGCCGGTCTCGATCACCCGGCCCTGCCGCATCACCACCATGCGGTGCGAGAGCAGCCGCGCCACGGCGAGGTCGTGGGTGACGATGATCACGGCGAGGCCGAGATCGGTCACGAGGCCGCGTATGAGGTCGAGGAGGCGCGCCTGCACGGAGACGTCGAGCCCGCCGGTCGGCTCGTCCATGAAGACCAGGCGTGGCCGGGTCACCAGATTTCGCGCAATTTGCAGGCGCTGGCGCATGCCGCCGGAAAAGGCGCGCGGGTCGTCGTCGATGCGGTCGCCGGCGATCTCCACCCGACCGAGCCAGTCCAGCGCTTCCTCGCGGATATTGCCGTAGTGGCGCCAGCCGACCGCCATCAGCCGCTCGCCGACATTGCCGCCGGCCGAGACCGCCATGCGCAGCCCCTCCGCCGGGTTCTGCCGCACGAAGCCCCAGTCGGTGCGCATGAGCAGCCGCCGCTCGGCCGCGCCGAGGCTGGCGAGGTCGGTCAGCGCGCCGTCGCGCAGGCGATAGGAGACGCGGCCCGACATGGGCGCGAGCTCGGTCGAGAGCAGGCTGAGCAGGGTCGACTTGCCGGAACCGGACTCGCCCACCACCGCCAGCACCTCGCCGGGATAGACCTCCAGCGAGACGTCGCGGCAGCCGATGCGGGCGCCGTAATTCTTGGAAAGGCCCTCGGCGACGAGAAGGGGCTGCTCGCTCATGATCGGCTCTCCGTACGGCCCAGTCCGATGTAGCTGCCGGAGCGAACGGTGCCGGTCTGGGCGATTTCTTCCCGGCCCTCACCCGCAAGAGGGCCGTCATGGCCGGGCTTGACCCGGCCATCCACGTCTTGGACCGGGCGCGCCGACGGAGCCGCGTGGATGCCCGGATCAAGTCCGGGCATGACGTGGTTCTGGATGGTACCGGCCGGCACGCCCATCTCGCCGCGATGCCCCGCTTCCTGCCGCGTGTTGCAGAAATCGGTGTCGGAGCAGACGAACATCCGTCCGCCCTTGTCGTCGAGGATCACCTCGTCGAGATAGACGCCCGTAGCCCCGCACAGCGCGCAAGGCTTGGCGAAGCGCTGCACCTTGAACGGGTGGTCCTCGAAATCGAGCGAGCGCACCCGCGTGTGCGGCGGGATGGCGTAGATGCGCTTCTCGCGCCCCGCGCCGAAGAGCTGCAGCGCCGGGCTGTCGTCCATCTTCGGGTTGTCGAATTTCGGGATCGGCGAGGGATCCATCACATAGCGCCCGGCGACCTCGACCGGATAGGCATAGGTCGTGGCGATGTGGCCGTGCCGGGCGATGTCCTCGTAGAGCTTCACATGCATCAGGCCGTATTCGGCCAGCGCGTGCAGCTGGCGCGTCTCGGTCTCGCGCGGCTCGAGGAAGCGTAAGGGTTCGGGGATCGGCACCTGATAGACCAGGATCTGGTCTTCCCTGAGCTTCGTCTCGGGAATGCGGTGGCGGGTCTGGATCACCGTCGCTTCCGTGGTGGACGTCGTGGTCGCCACCCGCGCGGTCTTCTCGAAGAAGCCGCGGATCGCCACGGCATTCGTCGTGTCGTCCGCCCCCTGGTCGATGACCTTCAGCACATCGTCACGGCCGAGCACGGCGGCGGTGACCTGCACGCCCCCCGTTCCCCAGCCATAGGGCATGGGCATCTCGCGCGCGGCGAAGGGCACCTGATAGCCGGGCACGGCGATCGCCTTCAGGATCGCCCGGCGGATCATCCGCTTCGTCTGCTCGTCGAGATAGGCGAAGTTGTAGGTGATCTCCGGCATGTCGCCGACATCGCTGGCGCTCATTCCGCGGCCTCCTTCATCTCCGCCTCATGTTCGGCCCGCATGCGGCGGACCAGGTCGAGCTCGGCCTGGAAGTCGACATAGTGCGGCAGCTTCAGATGCTCGACGAAGCCGGTCGCCTGCACGTTGTCGCAATGGGAGAGGACGAACTCCTCGTCCTGCGCCGGCGCGCCCTGCTCCTCGCCGAGCTCCTTCCAGCGCAGCGCCCGCTCGACCAGCGCCATGGACATGGCCTTGCGCTCGCACTGGCCGAAGACGAGGCCGTAGCCGCGGGTGAACTGCGGCGGCACCTCGGCCGAGCCCTTGAACTGGTTGACCATCTGGCACTCGGTGACCTGCACCGTGCCGAGCGAGACCTCGAAGCCGAGCTCCGGCACGTCGAAGATCACCTCGACGTCGCCGAAGCGGATCTCGCCGACGAAGGGATGCGAGCGGGCATAGCCGCGCTGGGTGGAATAGCCGAGCGCCAGCAGGTAGCCCTCGTCGCCCCGCGCCAGCGTCTGGAGACGGGTCGCCCGGTCGACCGGATAAGCGACCGGCGCGCGGGTGATGTCGAAGGGCTCGGCGCCGTCGTCGGCGGGGGAGGCCTCGATCAGCCCCTCCTGCCCCAGCAGGTCGGTCACGCGCGGCATCGCCACCGGTGCGGCCGGGATGTCACCGATGTCACCGGAAACGCGACCGCTTGCCACCGGTGACTCACCGGAAATGTCACCATTTTCGCCACCACCCAGCGAGGTATCCAGCAACCTGTGAGTATAGTCGAAGGTCGGCCCGAGGAGCTGCCCGCCCGGCAGGTCCTTGAAGGTCGCCGAGACCCGCCGGCGCACCAGCATGCTAGAGGTATCGAGGGGTTGCGCATTGCCGAAGCGCGGCAGCGTGGTGCGGAAGGCGCGGATGAGGAAGATCGCCTCGATCAGGTCGCCGCGCGCCTGCTTCACCGCGAGGCTGGCGAGCTCGATGTCGTAGAGCGAGCCTTCCGCCATGACGCGATCCACCGCGAGCGTGAGCTGCGCGGCGATCTGGTCGAGCCCGATGGAGGGCAGATTCTCGTTTCCGCGCCGACGCTTAGCTAGAAGCGCGTGCGCGTTGCGGATGGCCTTCTCGCCGCCCTTGGCCGCCACATACATCGGCTCAGCCCTCCCTGACCGTCACGGAACGCGGCAGCCCGGCGACCCCGCCGGGGCCGGCGAGCAAGAGGTCGACCCCGCGCGGGAACAGCGCCCGGTTCGCCGCCATGCGGGCGACGAAATCCCCCGGCAGCTGCGCCGCGCCGAAGGGCGTTTGTCCTTTGATTCCAGGCCCTTCGAGGATGAAACGAGCATCGCTGAAGCCGGCGACCTGCACGATCAACGTGGCGGAAGCGTCGGGGAATTCCGGCGAGCCCTGCGGAAAGGCGCTGAAATCCGGCATCTCCAGCGGATCGGAAAGGATCGCGAACCGCGCCTCGCCAGGCTCGTCGAGAATCGCCGCGCCGGTGTGGAAACGCAGGAAATCCGCCACTTCCGGCACTGCGGCCAGCGTCGCGTCAAGCCAGAGCGGCGTCTCGTAATCGCACAGCGCCAGCGCCAGCGCCGCCGCCTCGGGCGAGAGCGGCGCGGGCGGGGCGAGATCGGTCGCGAGCGCCTCGACCCGGCCGGGCCGGGCCAGCGCCCACATGGCAGCGCGGAAGGCGGCCTGCGACTCGCCGACCGGATCGTCGAAGCCGCGTGCAAGTACCTGAGCGGACATCTCAATCCTCCCCGCGCACGAGGGTGAAGAAGTCGACCTTGGTCGCCGCCGTCTCGGCCCGCGCCTCGGCCGCCTCGGCCTCGAGCCGCGCCTTCAGCGGCGCCAGCGCAACTTCGACCGCGTCGCGCCGCTCCTCGTCCTGCCATAGCGCGTCGATGATCGCCGCCACTCGGGCAGCACCGACGTCGCGGCCGAGCCGGTAGGCGAAGCCGGTGGCGCCGCCTTCCAGATGCACCGCCGCCCGGCTCACCGTCGCCTCGCCGAGGTTGAACGGCGCGCCGTCGCCGCCGGTCCGCCCGCGCAGCATGACGAGGCCGGTCTCGGTGGGGCGCAGGTCGGAAGCCGCGGGAATCGGCGCCAGTTGCGCCAGAATGGCGTCGAGCTCGGCGGCGCCCGCCCGTGCCAGCAGCGCCATCGCGGCCTGCCGGGCGGCGCGCAAGTCGCTGCCGTCGTTCAGATTTTTCTTCAGAGCCTGCATCGGGGATCCGGAACGCGCCGCGCGTCGAGCCTGTTTACTTGTCGGCGGATTTGTATAATCATCTATACAAATAGGCAAGCGCGGTTTTCACCGGACGACGCAAATATGAGCGATACCGACGACAGCGCAGTGACGGCATGGAGCGAGGCCGAGCCCGGCGACGACGTTGCCCGCGGCACCGGCGTCGCCCTGTGGAAGCAGATCGCCGAGCGCATCGAGGCCGACATCGTCGAGGGCCGCCTCGCCCCCGGCATGCGCCTGCCGACCGAGATGGAATTGGCCGAGCGCTTCGGCGTGAACCGCCACACGCTGCGCCGCGCGCTCGCCATGCTCACCGAGCGCCGGCTGATCGAGGCGACGCCCGGCCGCGGCACCTTCGTCAAGGAGCCGCCGATCCGCTACCCGATCGGCCCGCGCACCCGCTTCTCCGAGATCGTCGCGCGCGAGGGCCGCGCGCCGAGCGGCCGGCTCATCGGCTCGCGCATCGAGCCGGCGAGCGCGGAGATCGCCGAGGCGCTGCATCTTCCCATGGGGGCGGATGTGCTCCGGGTCGACCTGCTCCGCGAGGCGGACGGCGTGCCGATCACCATCGCCTCGCACTGGTACGATGCCGAGCGCTGCCGCGACCTCGACCTCCTCCTCGCCGCCACCGGCTCGGTGACGCGGGCGCTGGAGACGCTCGGCCTCGGCGACTACCGCCGGTTGGAGACGCGCATCACCGCCCGCCCCGCCGACGAGGAGGAGCGCCGCCGGCTCAGCCTGCCGGCGGGCCGCGTGGTCATGGTGGTGGAATCCATCAATGGCGACGCGCAGCGCCGGCCGATCCAGTATACGCGGGCGCGATTCTGCTCCGACCGCGTGCAGCTGATAGTGAAGAACTGACAGGACGTCCGATGGCCCGCCTCACCTCTCCCGAACAGCTCCGCGCGCTCTATGCGAGCCCGCGCGAGCGCAGCCGGCGCAAGGTGCTGCCAGTGCTGGATCCGCATTGCCGAACCTTCATCGGCCTGTCACCGCTGGTGATGCTGGCGAGCTTCGGCGCCGACAGGCGGGCCGACGTCACCCCGCGCGGCGACGCGCCGGGCTTCGTTCAGGTCGAGGATGCCGGCACGCTGCTGCTGCCCGACCGGCCGGGCAACAACCGGCTGGACACGCTCACCAATCTGCTCGCCAATCCGGCGATCGGCCTGCTGTTCCTCATCCCCGGCGTCGACGAGACGCTACGCGTCAATGGCCGCGCCTTCATCCATGACGATGCGGACCTTCTCGCCCGCTTCGAGGTGGACGGCCGCCTCCCCGTCACTGTGCTGCGCGTCGAGGTCGAGGAAGCCTATCTGCACTGCGCCAAGGCGTTCATGCGCTCGCACGCCTGGGATGCGTCGCACTTCATCGAGCGGGCGCGCCTGCCGTCGATGGGCGAGATGCTGCGCGACCAGCTCAACCTCGCGACCGCGGAGACGCAGGCCGAGATGCTGGAGCGCTACAAAGCGACGCTCTACTGAAGGTCTGACGCGGAATCCGGTTCGGCGGGCACTTCCCACCCTCTCGCCCTCATGGCCAGGCTTGACCCGGCCACCCGGTGACCGGGCGCACTTGGTCCCCCTAGGTCCGCGGGTCAAGCCCGCGGATGAGGGAAAATGGAAAAGCGGGCGGAGTCTGACAGCGCGCCGGGCTAGGCCCGCTACCTCGCCAGCATCCGGTTCTTGATCAGCCCGACGACGATCTGCACGATCGCACCGGCGACGCCGCCGCCGACGAGCTGGCCGGCCAGCGCGGCGATGTCGATCCCCGCGCTCGTGTCGCCAGTGGCGCCGCCCATGAGCGCGCCCAGCAATTGCCCGCCGCCGACGCCGCCTATGGCGCCGGCGATCAGGTTGCCGATATTGCCGAGATCGCTGTCCTTGACGAGCTTGCCGCCGGCCGTGCCGCCGATCGCGCCGCCCACGAGCTGTGCGATGAGAGCTTCGAGCATGTCGAACGTCCTCCCCAACCCCCGTCCGGCAAATATACCAGAACGGACCGAGAAGAAAACGGCCTGAGATCTCGCGCGACTATTGCCTCTTCCGCTGCGAAAATGAGCCGACGCTTCCGCGAATATTACATCATTCCCGCCAGATCACCTGCGGACCGATATCCGCCAGCGTGCGGCAGCCCGCGAGCACCATCGCCACCTCGAGCTCGCATCGGAGAAGATGCAGCACATGGGCGACGCCGGCCGGGCCGGCCACCGCCAGCCCGTAGAGACAGGGCCGGCCGACCATCACCGCCGAGGCGCCGAGCGCCAGCGCCTTCAGCACGTCGGTGCCGCGGCGGATGCCGCCATCCATCAGCACCGGCACGCGCCCCGCGACCTGCTGCAACACCGCCGGCAGCACGTCGAGGCTCGCCGGCATGGTGTCGAGCACCCGCCCGCCATGGTTGGAGACGACGATGCCGTCGGCGCCGTGGCCGATCGCCAGCTCCGCATCCTCCGGCGCCATGATGCCCTTCAAGAGGATCGGCAGACGGGCGATGGAGCGCAGCCACGCGATGTCCGCCCAGCGCGCGGTCACGTCGAGATAGCCGCGGAACATCAGGCTCTCGCCCAGCGCCGCCTCGGCGACGTAATCCGTGTGCAGCCCGCGCGTATTGGCGTGCTCGGAGAGCTTGGGCGGCTCGTAGCCGGCGCGCTGCTCGCGGTTGCGCGGGCTGAAGACGGGAGCATCGACTGTCACCACCAGCGCGCCATAGCCCGCCGTCTCGGCGCGGCGCACCAGCTCGGCGGTGAAGCCGCGGTCGTGCTGGATATAGAGCTGGAACCACAGCGGCGTAGGCGCGGCCATGCGGCGCGACGCCTGCGCGATCTCCTCCAGCGTGAGGTCGGATTCGGTGCTTACCACCATGCCGGCCCTCGCCCCGCCCGCCCCGACCACGGTGGCGATCTCGGCCTCCGGCGTGGCGAGGCGGTGATGCGCGGTCGGCGCCAGCAGGATCGGATAGTCGAAGGCCTGGCCGAACAGCGTCAGTCCGGTGCCACCGCCGCTGAAGTCGCCGAGCACGCGCGTCCTCAGCTTCAGCCGGTCGAAGGCCTCGCGGTTCCAGCGGATGGTGATCTCGTCCGCCGCGCCGCCAGAATAATAGGCCCACGCTTCGGGGCTCAGGCACTCGCGCGCCAGCCTCTCATAGTCGTCCACCGCCACCACGCCGGCGGGGATCTCGTAGCTTCTCGTCATGCGGTCCCCGAATGCCCCGGCTCCTCATCACCCTCTGTCGCGCATCCCTGCCTGGCTTCATAATCCTTTGCCGGGCGTCATGCAGCATCGGGGACGTACCAACGGGCCATTAACCGCGCGGCCCTATGCTGCGGACGGGGCGCCGACCGGCGGCGAAGCGAGGGCACGAGGCGATGGACGAGAGCGAGCGCTCATCCGGCGACACGCCCGGCCTGTCGCTGCGCGAGGCCATCCGCGCGGCGCGGGTGGAAGCCGCCGAGCGCACGGGCGTCATCGTCGAGCTGCGCGACGCCAGCCTCGCCCGGCTCTCCATGCTCAACGAGTTGCTCGACCCGATCTTCGCCGATGTGCCGCTGGAGCATGCCGACCTGTTCGACCGCGGGCTGATGCCCGGCGAGACGCCGCGCCTCTTCGTCGACATGGTCGCGCATATCGCGCTCGGCCGCGACCGCCGCACCTACCGTTTCCTGCAGGACACGCGCTCGGGCCGGCGCGTGCTGGCCGAGAGCACCAACCCGCACGACATCGTCGACGCGGTGACCCGCTACATCGCCCGCCGGCTCATCGCCCGCGAGCAGGCCATGGTCGCGGTGCAGGCGCCGCCGGAAACCGAGCCGCATCCGGCATCGCACCATCCCGCCGCCGCGCCGGCGCAGCCGCCGCGCGGCCGGGGACGCGGCTTCGGGTTCTTCTTCCTGGGGCTGGTGATCGGCGCCCTCGCCGTGCTGGCGCTCTTGGTGCTCAACCCGGAATTCAGCGTCCGCTGATCGCCTCGGTGAGCACACGCACGGTGCGCGTCGCCACGTTCGCCTCGCCGCGCTGGAAGCCGCGGGCCTCCAGCGTGCAGCGCCACGGAAACGCCGCGTCGATCCGCTCGATGCGGTAGAGGTGGTAGCCGCCCGGCCAATGGCGGTCGTCCGGCCCGGCGGCGAAGGACGGCGCCTCCACCACCGGGATCAGCCCGGAATGCGGGCCGGGCAGCATCTCCACCATCGGCACATGGTCGTGGCCGCAGATGATCAGCTCGGCGCCATGGCGGGCGAACACCTCGCGCACCGCCTCCTCGTCGATCAGCCGCTTGTGGCCGGCGCGCCAGCCGCAGGGCGGATGATGGATCATGACGACGCGGAACAGCCCCTCGGCGGCGAGTTCGTCCAGCACCTTGCCGAGCCGCGCACGCTGCGCCTTGCCGACCTTGCCGGTCGCCATGAAGGGGTGGGTGGGCACGGCGGTCGAGACGCCGATGAGCGCCACGCCGTCGCGCCGGCGCACGAAGGGGAAGGCCTCCTCGGCGGTGACGTCGCCGTTCACCCCGTCGCCGCGCATATAGTCGCCCCAGTTGAGCAGCGAGTGATGCGCGGTGGAGCGGACATAGGCGTCGTGATTGCCGGGAACCACCGTCACGTCATGGCCGTCGCCGAGCGAGCGCAGGAAGTTCAGCCCGGTGGCGAATTCGGCGGCGAGGCCGACATTCACGAGGTCGCCGGTGACCGCGATGTGGTCCGGCGCCATCGCCTTGATGTCGGCCACCAGCAGGTCGATGGTGGCGATGTTGAATCGGTGCTGGCGCCCGCGCCGCCAGTTGATCACGCCCAGCGCCCGCTTGCCGGCGAGCTCGGCGAAGCGCGCGCGGGGAAGCGGTCCCAGATGGGCGTCGGTGACATGGGCAAGGACAAACACGGGGGCTTCCTTACCAGCCCGGGGGCGGAGATGGAAAGCTCCCCCAGCGGCAGCCCGCCGACGCCGATGCCGGCCTCGCGCCGGCTGCTGGTGCGCCTGCTGCACGGCTGGGGCCGGCTGACCCGCGGCATGACGCTCGGCGTGCGCGCGGTAGTGATCAACGAGGACGGCGCCGTCCTGCTGCTGCGCCATACCTATGTACCTGGCTGGCACCTGCCGGGCGGCGCGGTCGACCCCGGCGAGACTATCGAGGCGGCGGTCATTCGCGAGCTGTTCGAGGAGACCGCCGTCATCCCCGCCGCCCCGCCGCGGCTGCACGGGCTGATGCTCAACCTGCATCTGGGCGCACGCGACCATGTGGCGGTCTATGTGGTCGACTGCTTCACGCAAGCGCCGCCGCGCGTGCCCAATCGCGAGATCGCCGAGATCGGCTTCTTTCCACCCGGCGCCCTGCCCGAGGCGACCTCGCCCGCGACGCGCCGGCGCATCGTCGAGGTGCTCACTGGCGCCCCTGCCGCCGCGCTATGGTGAGCGCCCGCGCGATTGCCGCTTCCGGTTGAGCCTAAGACCCGTTACCTTTTACCGTTCATGGGTGGGGAGCATCCGCCAACACTGGGGCAAGTAAGGCCTTGCAACTGGCGGGCGGGTGTCGCGGGCGGAACCTTTTGCTCTCTCCCGACCTAGACGAACGTGCGGAAGGTACGTGTCGTGAGCGAGGATGCCGGAGTATCGGACCGCCTGCTGTCGGTGATGAGCACCTTCATCGCCGAGCTGAACGGTCCGCTCGACTGGCGCCGCGCCCTTGCCGGCCTGATGCCGCGGCTTGCGGCCGAGCTCGAGCTCAGCCGCGTCGCCCTTTTCGAGGTGCATACCTCGCCCGGTGCCGGCCTCGGCGTCACCTGCCGCGTCGACTGGGCGCGCGTCGGTCTTGCCTCCCTCGCCGACAACACCCACCCGCCGGTGCGTCCCGTCGATGCCGACGCCCGCCAGCGCGACTGGGCCGAGCGACGCACGCGGGGCGAGGTGATCGAAGGACGGACCGAGGACCTCGACGGCTATCTCGGCGCCTTCTTCCGCGCCGCCGGCATCGTCAGCTTCTACACCGTGCCGGTGATGGTGGAAGGGCGCTGGTGGGGTCATTTTTGCCTGAGCTCCGACGACCGTGACAGGGCCTGGAGCAAGGAGGAGCGCACCGCCTTCAAGGCCTGCGCGGGACTGATCGCGCTGGCGGTGGAGCGCTCGCGCGCCGGCCGCGCGCTCAGCGAGGCGACGCGCCTCGCCATGCTCTCCGCCGCACTCGACGCCATCGTCACCGTCGACGAGGCCGGACAGATCGTCGACTTCAATCCCGCCGCCGAGGCCATGTTCCATTACAGGCGGGAGCAGGTGATCGGCCGCTCGCTCGGCGAGACCATCGTGCCGCCGAGCCTGCGGAGTGCGCATCTCAGTGGCATGACGCGCTACATGTCGGGCGCGGCGCCGCACATTTTGGGGCGGCGGATCGAAATCCAGGCCTGCACCTCCGAGGGCGATGTCTTCCCGGTCGAGCTCGCCATCACCGAAATCCGTACCGAGCACCGTCGCCTGTTCACCGCCTATCTGCGCGACATCTCCGACCGGGTCCGCGCCAATGAGGCACTGGAGCGGCTCGCCTATACCGACACCGTCACCGAGCTGCCGAACCGCGCCGGCCTGGTGCGCCTCGTCGATGCGGAAGGGCGCGAGCCGGCGGGTGCGCTGGTGATGCGGCTGCCCGACCTCGCCATTCTCTCAGCCAGCCTTGGCGAGGACTTCATCGGGCCGCTGATGGTGACGCTGGCCAATCGGCTGCGCGCACATCTGCCGGCGGACGCGCAGCTCGCCCGCACCGGCGAATGCGAGCTGGCGCTCATCCTTGCCGACCATGGCGAGCCGGAAGCGCTCGGCGCCGAGATCGAGGCGCTGCTCCACGCGCCGCTGGAGAGCGAGGGCCGTCGCTTCTACCTGCGCGCCGAGATCGGCATCGCCACCGGGCCGGGGCGGGTCGAGCAGATCCTGCGCAATGCCGAGATGGCTTCGCGCGCCAATCGCAGCGGGCGCTGGCGGGTGTTCGACGAATCCCTGCGCGCCGATCATCAGCATCGGCTCACTCTCGAGAACGCGCTGCGCGAGGCGGTGACGAACCGCTCCGACGAGCTCTATCCGGTATTCCAGCCCATGGTCGACAGCCGCACCGGCAAGGTGGCCGGCTTCGAGGCGCTCGCCCGCTGGGAGCACCCCAGGATCGGCCCGGTGCCGCCGGCCGACTTCATCCCGCTCGCCGAAGCCGTGGGGTTGATGGACCGGCTCGGCGACCTGATCATGGACCGGGCGGTGAAGGCCTGCGCCCGCTGGAACGCCGGCCGGCGCGCAAGCGGAGCGCCGCTGCGTTACGTCTCGGTCAATCTCGCGGCGCCGCAGCTCGCCGCACCCGATCTCGCCACGCGCATCGCCGCCATCCTTGCCCGCCACGGCGTCAGGGGCGAAGAGGTGCGGCTCGAACTCACCGAGAGCGCCCTCCTCGCCCAGCCCGCCGCGGCGGCCAATGTGCTGCAGCAGCTGAAAGCGCTCGGCTGCTCGACCGCAATCGACGATTTCGGCACCGGCTATTCCAGCTTCAGCTATCTCCAGCACCTTCCCGTGGACGTGCTGAAGATCGACCGCTCCTTCATGCCCGACCTCGCGCAGGAGCCTCGGGCTCGAAAGATCGTGGCGGTGATGGTGGACCTCGCCCATGCGCTCGGTATGTCGGTGGTGGCGGAGGGCATCGAGCTGCCCGAGACGCTGCGCGAGGTGGAAGCGATCGGCTGCGACTTCGTGCAGGGCTTTCTCACCGGCCGGCCGATGCGCTTCGAGGACGCGCTCGTCCATCCGGACGGCATCACCTGGCCATCGAGCCAGCTGCGCAACGACGCCGCCGGCAAGGTTGCATCCGCCGTAGCGGCGGACACACGCCGTTCGGCTCCGTAAGCGCCCCCTCTGGTCACGGCGGATGCCGCGTCCCATATCGCTGGGCGGGTCACAAGCTGCCGAGGAGCACAGCATGGCGCACATCACCTACGAGATCGTCGAGCACGATGGCGGCTGGGCGTACAAGCTCGGGGATGTCTTCTCCGAGACCTTCCCCACTCATGAGGAGGCACGCCGCGCCGCCGAGCGCGTCGCCCGCGAGCAGTCCCGTCCCGGCGAGACCACCTCGATCGAGTATGAGGACAGGTCCGGCAAGTGGCATGAGGAAACCGCCCGCGGCGATGATCGCCCCGAGGCCGAGGTGAAGGGCTGACCGGCGACCGGCAGGCTACTCTCGCGACGCCAGGCAGGGATCCAGCACCACGTGGTGGTCGTCCAGGCGGCTGTATCCGCCACCGAACACCACGACATCGCCACGGGATAGGTCGTTGGCGCTGTAAGTGACGCACATCACCTGCACGTCGGCGGGCTCGCACATCAGCAGATAGGCCATGACGCCGTCCGTATGGATGCCCGTGAGCCTGCCCTTGATGCCGAGCGTGATGCGGTTGTCCGTTCGCGGCGCCGCGTCGGCCCAGCGGCGCAATGTGTCGCAGCCGGCGAGCGTCTCCGGATAGGCCTCTCCCGGCCGGAACGGGCTGGCGGGATCGCAGCAGGAACTGTCGGCGGCCGATGATTGCGCCGACAGGACGAGAGCGGAAACCAGCCAGAATCGAAGAGCCGCCATTTCGACCACCCCATTGATGCCACGCGGGCCATGATGACGAGCCATGTGGCGGCACACCGGCGAAACTGCAGCCTTTCCACGCCGATCCGGCCCCACTGTGCCGAACCCGTTCAGCGTGTGTCGCGGACGTCGCCGCGGGCGCCTGCCGGGTCGGTGGTCAATGATCGGGGAGCGAGGGAACCAAGCACGCCAGCGCGAGTTTCAGCTGCGTCAGCCAGGGTCCCCGCCATGAAAACCCCCGCCATCGACGTCCCCGCCCGGTCGGAAAGCTACTTCATCCTCTATTATGCCGAGCAGCTCCGAGGCGGCGGGATGGGGCCGATCAGGCGGGCGCGTTTCGCCTCGGTCGCCGAAGCGGTCGACAAGGCACATGAGATGCGGCACTCGCCGCGCTTCAGCCCGATCGAGGTCCGGGACCCCAAGGACAATCTGATCACATGCGCGCTCATGGGCTGGCGCGTGCCGGCACTTCACCGGCAGCTGGCGCCACTGGTGCGGCGCGCGGGCTGACCTGTGGCAGCTCGGCTGCCGGCAGCCTTCTCTCGATCTGCGAGTGGTTCTTGGTTGTCGTGGTAGCGGGAGAGGGACTTGAACCCCCGACCCCAGGATTATGATTCCCGTGCTCTAACCAGCTGAGCTACCCCGCCACGACAACGCCGGCGATGAGGCCGGTTTGCAGAGTGGGCGGGATATAAGGAAGCAGGCCGGATGGTGTCAAGGCAGGAACGACGCCACACACGGCCGACACGCCCCGCCCCCGTTCCGGCGCGACCCTTTCCTCACGCCATCGCCATGTGCGCGAGGCGGAATCCATGCGCCAGGAACATCAGCCACAGCACCTCGTCCCACGAGGTGAACGCGGCCGGATCGAAGCGGTAGCGGCGCATCACCGCGAGGATCGCGGTGAACCACGCCAGCACCGAGAGCCACGCCGACATCGCCAGCAGATGCGGGCTGGTGGCGAATGCGGAGAGCACCAGCGCGAGCACCAGCTTGACGCCGAAGCGGCCGACTGTGCGCGAGGATGCCTCGTCGACCCTCGGCATCACGACGCCGCGTCCCGGCGGCGGGAAGCTCTCGGCTCGAATGCGCGCATCAGCATGAGCCACACGCTCGTCAGGGCCATGCCCACCTCCCGTGCGAGAGAAAGACAGCGCTCCCTGTGCCGCGCCGGCGCATAAAGGATCGATACGTTTCTGGCACCGCCGCGATAAGGCGCCGGTCAAAACCGCCCCCGTTTATGCCCCCCTTATGCCGGAGACCGCATCTCCCAATCGCTCCTTGAGGCGGTCCTGCCTAGCTTTTCGCTGCGGCGCACATCCCGCGCCGTGAACCCGGCAGAAAAGCATGAGCAGTCTCCGATGCAGGATCGCCGATCGCATCGTTCCGGTCGCCAATCGTCTGCGTTTCGCCGTCGGCAGGGATGCCGTCGGCCATTGGGTCGCCCTCGAGCTTCACGGACGCGGCGGCGGATTCTTCCGCTCCAAGGAAGCCGCCCTGCACTATGCCATGGCCGAATGCGGCGGACGCCGCCGCGCGGTGCGCGTCTCGCGCCGCCCGCTCCCGTTTCCCCTGTGAGGGAGGCACGCCATGCTCAGCGGCGTCTTCGTCCCTCTCGTCATGCCCTTCCTCGGAACCGTCGTCGACGAGGATTCCTTCGCCTATCACGTCGAGATGCTTCTGGCCGCGAATGTCGGCGGGCTCATCGCCGGCGGGATCGCCGGTGAGGGCCCCACCCTCACCCTGCGCGAGAAGGAGCGGCTCATCCGCATCGCCGTCGAGGCGGCCGGCCGGCGCGCGCCGGTCGTCGCCGCCACCGGCACCAATTCGACCGCCGCCACCATAGAGGCCACCCGCATGGCGCGGCAGGCGGGCGCCTCGGCGGCGCTGCTGGTGACGCCCTATTACAACAAGCCCGGCCAGGAGGGCATGTACCGCCATTTCGAGGCGGTGGCGCGCGCCGTCGACCTGCCGCTGATCCTGCACAACGTGCCCCAGCGCACCAACGTGACGCTGGCGCCGCAGACCATCGACCGCCTCGGGCAGCTTCCCAGCATCTTCGCCCTGCTCGACGAAAGCGACGACTTCGCCCATCAGCGGGCAGTCGCCGATGCCTGTGCCGAGCGGCTGTGGCGCATCGCGCCGAACGCGGTCGGCGCCTTCCTTCCGGGCTTGCGCCCGCCCCGCGCCTGCTTCGAGCCCGCCGCCAACATCGCCCCGCGCCTGTGCGCACGGCTATGGGAGCTGCGGCTCGCCGGCAAGGGGAACGAGGCCGCCGAGCTGGTCGTCGCGCTCGCCACGCTGAAATGCGCGCTTGACCTCGAACCCGAGCCGGTCGGCATCAAATACGCCGCGTCGCTGATGACCCCGACCTTCAGCCCGGAACTGCGCCTGCCGCTCACCCCGCCGAGCGCCGCCTCGGCGTCGGCCATCCGCGTCGCCATTGCCGCGCTCGCCAGCGTGCACGACCGCGCGCTGCATCATCTGGTGTGAACATGTCGCCGACCGAACATCCGCTGCGCCACCGGAGCCGCCATACCAATCGTTATGCCAGCAGCCAGCAATTGATGGCCCGCATGGCGGTGGTGATGAGCCTGCTCTTCGCGCTCAGCATGGTGCTGAGCCACCTGACCCGCCCGGCAGCCGACGACCCGCCGTCCGTCGACGCGAAGGTGGAAAGCATAGCGCCGCGCTGACCTATTGGTGCGCCGAAGAGCCCGAAAACAGAAAGCCCGGCGCGAGGCCGGGCTTTCGCATTCACAAGGTCGGCGTGGCTCAGTAGGGCGAGACGCACTGCTGGCGCGGGCCGACATAGGGCTGGAAGGTGTTGTCGTATGCGCGATAGGAGCGGTAGGTCTGGGCGCACCACTGCACGTGCCCGTTGCCGCCGCCACCCGGCACGACATAGGTCGGCTGCGACTGCGCGGCGATGGCGCCGCTGATCAGCGCGCCGGCGGCGAAGGCCCCCGCCGGGAACCACCAGCCATTGTATTGGCGGTAGCCGGGCCGGTAGTAGCCGTAGCCGCGATAGCCGTTGTAGTAGCCGTAACGGCCGCTGCGATAGAAGCCGGCACGCGCGCCCTGCCTGTATCCCTGCCTATATCCCTGCCGGTAAGCCGGCCGATACTGTACATTCTCGATGCCCGACGCCGGCCTCTCAATGCCCGTCGGGCTCCAGGGCGCCGACATGGCGGGAACGACGCTGGACGTTACCAGCGTTGCGGCGGCAGCGAGAGCGATCGTGACTTTCTTCATCGCGGCATTCCTCCGAAATACAGACCGTTACTCAGGCGTAACGCCCTGTCGATGAATGCCCACTGAACGAAATCTGTCGGAGATGTGGCAGATTGCTGAATACCCGTTCAGCAAGGGCGGAAGGGTGGACGGTATCCGCCGGGCCAACGCGACGAGGGCGCGAGACGTTCCGCCCCGCGCCCTGCGACATATCGCGAATGAACGCTGCCGGTGAACGGCTGCGCTCAGTCCTTGCCGGGATCGGCGGTGAAGCCCGCCGCGGCGATGCCGGCGCCCGCCGCCGCCTCGTCATTGTCCGAGGTGTCGCCGGAAATGCCGACCGCGCCGACCACCGCACCGGCGGCGTCGCGGATCAGCACGCCGCCCGGCACCGGCACCAGCGCACCGCCGCTGACATGGCTCGCCGCAGCGATGAAGAAGGGCTGCTCCTTCGCCCGCTTGAACAGCGAGCGCGAGCCCATGCCGAGGGCGAGCGCGCCATGGGCCTTGCCGTGTGCCACCTCGAAGCGCTTCAGGCTGGTGCCGTCCTCCACGGCAGCGACCTTCACCGCGCCCCGGGCGTCGAGCACCACCACCGCCATCGGGGCGAAATTGCCCTTGCGGCAATGGTCGAGGGCAGTGGCGAGAATGGTCTGGGCGGCGGTCAGGCTCAGATTGGACATGTGGGTTCCCGGCTTGCGCATGGTCCTCGGACGGAAACCGGAATGTCCTTTTCGCCACCCGATCGTCAAGTCCAGCCTTGCCATCGCGCCGTATTTTTGCATTCATAATTAAATCTCGACCCTCGAATGAGGATCGACGCGTCCGCCGGCTCCCGTCGAAAGGCGCCGTTCGGAAGTGAAAAGTGCCGGGTAACCGGCCGGTCAGAGGAAAACCCAAGGGAGCATACCCATGATCCGCTTCACGCGAATCGTGTCGGCGCTGGCCGGCACCGTGCTGCTTGCCGCCACGGCGGTCGCCGAGCCCATCGAGATCAAGCTCGGCCATGTCGGAGAGCCCGGTTCGCTCTTCGATCAGACGACGCAGGAATTCGCCAAGCGCGCCAATGCGAAGCTGGGCGACAAGGCCAAGGTCGTCACCTACGGATCGAGCCAGCTCGGCGGCGACACCGAGCTGCTGAAGAAGCTCAAGCTCGGGACGGTGGACCTCGCCCTGCCCTCCACGGTGATGACGACCGTGGCGCCCGAGTTCGGCGTGTTCGAGATGCCCTATCTGGTGCAGAACCGCGACCATGCGGCGAAGATTCGCGAAGCGGTCATCAAGCCGGTGCTGGTGCCGATCGCCAAGGACAAGGGCTACGAGATCCTTGGGGTGTGGGAGAACGGTATCCGCCACATCACCAACAGCAAGCGTCCGATCAACAAGCCTGAGGATCTGGCGGGCATCAAGCTGCGCGTTCCGCAGGGCGTGTGGCGCGTGCGCATGTTCCAGGCCTATGGCGCGACGCCAAGCCCGATGGCGCTGTCCGAGGTCTTCGTGGCGCTGCAGACGGGCGTGATGGACGGGCAGGAGAACCCGCTCGCCCAGATCTACCCGTCGCGTTTCCAGGAAGTGCAGAAGTATCTCTCGCTGACGGGCCACGTCTACACGCCGGCCTATCTCACCGCGGGCCGCAGCTGGTCCCGTCTGCCGCCGGACGTCCAGAAGGCCTTGATGGAGACCGCGGTCGAGATGGAGCCCGTCGCGCTCGAGATTGCCGCCAAGCTCGACGACGAGCTGCTCGGCAAGCTCAAGGACGCCGGCATGCAGGTGAACGAGGTCGACAAGCCCGCCTTCATCGCCGCGAGCAAGCCCGTCTACGAGCAGTTCGCCAAGGAAGTTCCGGGCGGCCAGAAGCTAATCGACGACTCCCTCGCGCTCGGCAAGGGCTCCTAAATCCCAGCGGCTGGCGGTCTGCGAGGCCGCCGGCCCCTTTTCCCCAAGCCGGCCCGTGACGCCGTCTTGTGCGCCGCGGGCACCGGCACCGTCCCTGGAACCCGAACATGCTTGCAATCAGAAGATCCTACGATCGGATCTTGGAAGTCATCGCGGCGCTGCTCATGGCGGCGCTCACGGTGATCATCGTCCTTGGTTTCGTCTTCCGGGCGGTCGGCCTGTCGCTCGTCTGGTACGACGAGGTCGCCTCCATCGGACTGTGCTGGCTCACCTATTACGGCAGCGCGCTCGCCGCCCTGCGCGGCGCCCATATCGGCTTCCCGGGGATCGTGAACGCATTCCCGCCAGGGCTGCGCGTGCTTTCCACCATTTTCGCGGAAGCCGTCGTTCTGGCCTTCTTCGTGATCCTGACCGTGACCGGCCTCGAGGTGCTCGACATCCTGCAGGGCAGCACGATGGTCTCCATCCCCTCCGTCTCGCTCGTCATCACCCAGTCGGTGATCCCGATCACGGCGGTACTGTTCATCATTGCGGAGCTTCTGCGCTTCCCCGAGGTGCTGGCGGCCGCGCGCGGCGCCGGCTTCGAGGATCATGAGCTGAAGGAAGCGCTCGATACCGTTTCCGATGCCGCCCCGGCCAGTGGAGGAACCGCCCGATGACCGAAACCATGGGGCTGATGTTTGCCGGCCTGTTCGGCATGGTCCTGCTCAACGTGCCGATCGCCATCGCGCTCGGCATGGTCGCGGTTATCGCCATCTGGTTGAGCCAGGGCACCGATATGTTGCCGAACGTGGCGCTCGTCATGTTCGAAGGCGCGACCAACTTCCCGCTGCTGGCGATCCCGCTGTTCATCTTCGCCGGCGGGATCATGAATTCGTCCTCGATCTCGCGGCGCCTCATCAATCTCGCCTCGGCGATGCTCGGCTTCGTGCGCGGCGGTCTCGCCATGGTGACGATCGGCTCGTCCATGTTCTTCGCCGAGATCTCCGGCTCGGCGGTCGCCGGCGTCGCGGCGCTCGGCTCGCTGCTGATCCCGGCCATGAAGAGCCGTGGCTACAGCAAGGAATATGCGGCGGCGATCTCGTCGTCTTCGGCGAGCCTCGCGATCATCCTGCCGCCGTCCATCCCGATGATCCTCTACGCCGTCATGGCGCAGGTCTCGGTGGTGAAGATGTTCATCTCCGGGCTGCTACCTGGCCTGCTCGGCGGTGCAGGGCTCGCGCTGGCGAGCTGGTACTACGCGGTGAAGCACGATTTCCCGGTCGAGCAGCGCTTCGCCTGGAGCCGTCTCGTGCAGGCATTCCGCGAGGCGATCTGGGCGCTGATGCTGCCCGTGGTCATCCTCGGCGGCATCTTCGGCGGCTTCGTCACCGCGACCGAAGGTGCGGCGGTGGCGGTGGTGGCGGCCCTGTTCATCTCTACCGTCATCTACCGGGAGCTCGACCTGAGGGCGCTTTACCGCGCGCTCGTCGACGGCGCGCTGCAGACGGCGGTGGTCATGCTGCTGGTCGCCTCCTCCGCGCTGGTCGGCGTGTTCCTCACCGAGAGCCGCGTGCCGCAAGCGCTGGCCAGCTCCATCGCCGAGCTGACCACCAACCCCTACATGGTGCTGCTGCTGCTCAACATCCTCTTCCTGATCCTCGGGATGTTCCTGCACTCGGCGGCCGCCATCATCCTCACCGTGCCGATCATCCTGCCGCTGATCCAGCAGGTGGGCATCGACCCGGTGCATTTCGGCCTGGTGCTCACGCTCAACCTCGCCATCGGCCAGCAGACGCCGCCCGTGGCCTCGGTGCTCATCGCCGCCTGTTCGATAGCCAAGTCGGACATCTGGCAGACGACAAAGGCCAATGTCGGCTTCCTGGTCGTGCTGCTGGCGGTGCTGATGATCTGCACCTATGTGCCCTGGTTCGCACTGGCGCCGACGCAGTGGTTCTACGGCGACCCGTCCATCGGCGCGATGCCGGTGAACTGACGGCACCACACCAGCCCCACGCTTCCAGCCTCCCCGGTACGCCGGGGAGGCTTTTTCTTTGGCCGTGCCTATCCGCGGAAAAAGCAAAGGGCGCCCGGGCCTGCAGCCCGGGCGCCCTCGTCTATCGACGGGCATATGGAAGGCGGCCCCTACTCCGCCGCCTCCATCTGCCGCGTCCCGCCGGCGCGCGCCGCGGCGACGCTGCGGGCCAGAACCTTGACGACATGGATCGCCTCGCGCTGCGCGCCGTCATGGATCTGGTGGCGGCACGAGGTGCCGTCGGCGACCACTAGCGTGCCCGGTTCCGCCTTGCGGATGGCGGGCAGCAGCGAGAGCTCGGCCATGGCGAGCGAGGTGTCGATGGTCTCGGAATGGTAGCCGAAGGCCCCGGCCATGCCGCAGCAACTCGATTCCACCGTCTCGACCTTCAGCCCCGGCACGAGGCGCAGCGCCTTCTCCACCGCCCCCATGGCACCGAAGCTCTTCTGGTGGCAGTGGCCGTGCAGCAGCGCCTTGTCGGCGACCGGCGCCAGCGGCAGTTGGAAGCGGCCGGCGTCGATCTCGCGGGCGATGAACTCCTCGATCAGCAGCGCGTGGGCGGAAAGACGCTGCGTCGCCTCCCCCGGCAGCATGGAGGGCAGCTCGTCGCGGAAGGCGAGCAGGCAGCTCGGCTCCAGCCCCACCACCGGCACGCCGCGGGCGATGAAGGGGGCGTAGGTCTCCACCACCCGCCGCGCCTCCGCCTTCGCCTCGTCGACGAGGCCGGCGGAAAGGAAGGTGCGCCCGCAGCACAGCGGCCGCGCCACGCCGTCGACGGGGCGCGGCATGTGCACCCGGTAGCCGGCGGCGGTGAGCACCTCCAGCGCCGCGACCACGTTCTCCTTCTCGAACCAGCGATTGAAGGTGTCGGCGAACAGCACCACTTCGCGCCCGCCCTCCGGGCCGAAGACGGTATCGTCCTCGCGGAAGACATCCGCGCGCCAGCGCGGCAGCGAGCGCCTTGCGCTGAACTGGGCAACGATCTCGGAGAGCTTCGCCGCGCCGGGGAGCGTGTCGCGCAGGTTCAGCAGCCACGGCACCCTGGAGGCCAGCGCCGCATAGCGGGGCAGGTAAGCCACGAGCTTCTGGTGCAGGCTGATGCCCTTCGCCTTCGCCCGCGCCGCCAGCGCCTCGATCTTCATCTTCGCCATGTCGACGCCGGTCGGGCATTCGCGCCGGCAGCCTTTGCAGGAGACGCACAGCTTCAGCGTCTCCATCATCTTGTCCGAGGCGAGCGCGTCCGGGCCGAGGCGGCCGGAAATGGCGAGACGCAGCGTGTTGGCGCGCCCGCGCGTCACGTCCTTCTCGTCGCGGGTGACGCGGTAGCTCGGGCACATCACGCCGCCCGCCATCTTCCGGCAGGCGCCGTTGTTGTTGCACATCTCGATCGCGCCCTGCAGGCCGCCGCCGGCGCCGCTATAGCCGGTCCAGTCGAGCGTGGCCGGGATCGGCGCGACCTTGTAGTCGGGCGCGTAGCGGAACAGCGAGCGGTCGTCGAACTTGGGCGGGCGGACAATCTTGCCGGGATTGTAGAGCCCGTTCGGATCGAAGCGGTCCTTCACCTCCTCGAAGGCGTGGACGAGGCGCGAACCGAACATCTTCTCGTGGAACTCGGAACGGACGATGCCGTCGCCATGCTCGCCGGAATGCGAGCCCTTGTACTCGCGCACCATGTCGAAGGCTTCCTCGGCGATGGCGCGCATCGCCTTGACGTCCTTCTCCTGCCGCAGGTTCAGTACCGGGCGCACATGCAGGCAGCCCTCGGACGCATGGGCGTACCAGGTGCCGCGGGTGCCGTTCTTCTCGAACACCTCGGTCAGCCGCGCCGTGTAGTCGGCGAGGTGCTCCAGCGGCACGGCGCAGTCCTCGACGAAGGAGACCGGCTTCCCCGCCTCCTTCATCGACATCATGATGTTGAGCCCGGAAGTGCGCACATCGGCGATGGCGGCCTGCAAGCCCGCCTCGCGCACCGGCACGACGCCTCCCCATTGCGCGCCGCTGCGGTCCCAGCCGAAGCCGAGGTCGCCCATGGTGTCTTCGAGCAGCTTCAGCCGCCGCTCGTTCTCGGCCTCGTCCTCGGCGAACTCGACCAGGAGGATCGCCTCCGGCCTGCCCTGCACGAACTGCTTGAGCGTCGCCTGGAACATCGGGATCTCGCTCGCCAGCGCAAGCAGGGTCGAATCCACCAGCTCCACCGCGATGGGCTTGAGCTTCACGAGGTGCTGGGCGGCATCCATCGCAGCGTAGAAGCTGCCGAAATGGCAGGCGCCGATGACCTTCTTGCCGATCAGCGGCCAGAGCTTGAGCTCGATCTTCGTCGAATAGGCGAGCGTGCCTTCCGAGCCGACGAGGATATGGGCGAGGTTGTAGCCGCGCCCGTCCGGCAGCAGGGCGTCGAGATTGTAGCCGCCGACGCGGCGCTGCACCTTGGGGAAGCGCAGCGCCACCTCCGCCGCCTCGCGGGCGCCGAGCTCGATCAGGTCGCGGGCAAGCGGCGCCAGCGGCGAATCGGGCGGCAGGCCGGACAGGTTGTGGTCGACCGCGCCGAAATGCGCCTTGGTGCCGTCGGCCAGCATGGCGTCGATCGAGATGACGTTGTCGCGCATCGTGCCGTAGCGCAGCGAGCGCCCGCCGCAGCTATTGTTGCCGGCCATGCCGCCAATGGTGGCGCGGCTGGCGGTCGACACGTCCACGGGAAACCACAGCCCGTGCTTCTTCAGCGACCGGTTGAGGTCATCGAGCACGATGCCCGGCTCGACGATGCAGCACCCACCCTCGACGTCGAGCTCGAGGATGCGGTTGAGGTGCTTGGAGCCGTCGACGACCAGCGATTCGTTGATGGTCTGGCCGCATTGCGAGGTGCCCCCGCCCCGCGGCGTGACCGGGATGCCCTCGGCCCGCGCCAGCGCGATGGCGCGCTCGGCCTCTTCCGTGGTGCGCGGCACGACCACGCCGACCGGCATGATCTGGTAGAACGAGGCGTCCGTGGCATAGCGCCCGCGATTGAAGCGGTCGAACCACACGTCACCCGTCACTTCCGCCTTCAGGCGCCGCTCCAGTCCGGGCGCCAGCCGTGCCGCCATGATGTCGTCTCTCCCTCGCGTCCATCCGATCGCCGGCGCGACCCGATGGACATGGGCGAATTTTGCATTCATAATTCAATTATGCAAGATGGGGCGCCGGAAACGGGTTTCCGGCCCGCTGTTGAAGAAGGGACGCGCCGGCTGGCGCGCCGCATGGGAGAGAAGACCGATGTCCAGCAATGCCGCCCGGGTCGCGGGTCGCCATTTCCTGCAGATCCCGGGGCCGACCCCGGTGCCTGACCGCATCCTGCGGGCGATGGACATGCCGACCATCGACCATCGCGGCCCCGAGTTCCAGAAGCTCGGCAAGCGCGTGCTCGACGGCATGAAGTCGATCTTCAAGACCGCCAACCCGGTCATCATCTACCCCGCCTCCGGCACCGGCGCCTGGGAGGCCGCGCTCGCCAACGTGCTCTCCCCCGGCGACAAGGTGCTGATGTTCGAGACCGGCCATTTCGCCACGCTGTGGAAGAACATGGCGATTAAGCTCGGCCTCAAGCCCGATTTCATCGCCTCTGACTGGCGCATCGGTGCCGATGCCGCCGCCATCGAGGCGAAGCTGCGCGAGGACAAGAACCACGAGATCAAGGCGGTCTGCGTCGTCCACAACGAGACCTCGACCGGCTGCATCTCGCTCATCCCGGAGGTCCGCAAGGCCATCGACGCCGCCGGCCACCCGGCGCTGCTCCTCGTCGACACCATCTCCTCGCTGGCCTCCATTGACTTCCGCCATGACGAATGGGGCGTCGACGTCACCGTCTCCGGCTCGCAGAAGGGCCTGATGCTGCCGCCGGGTCTGTCCTTCAACGCCCTCTCGCCCAAGGCGCTGGCCGCGGCGAAGAAGTCGACCATGCCGAAGCTGTTCTGGTCGTGGGAGGAGATGATCCCGCACAACGAGAAGGGCTATTTCCCCTACACGCCCGGCACCAACCTGCTCTACGGCCTCGCCGAGGCCATCGACATGCTGCACGAGGAAGGGCTGGAGAACGTCTTCGCCCGCCACGACCGCCACGCCGAGGCCACCCGCCGCGCCGTGCGTGCCTGGGGGCTGGAGGTGCTCTGCCGCGAGCCGAAGTACTACTCCTCCTCGCTGACCGCGGTGATGATGCCGGAAGGCCACGACGCCGACGCCTTCCGCGAGAAGACGCTGAACCATTTCGACATGTCGCTCGGCACCGGCCTCACCAAGCTCTCGGGCAAGGTGTTCCGCATCGGCCATCTCGGCGACACCAACGACCTGACCATCCTCGGCGCGCTGTCGGGCGTGGAGATGGGCCTGTCGATCGCCGGCGTGCCGCACAAGAAGGGCGGCGGACAGGCGGCGATGGACTATCTGACCGAGTGCGCCAGCGGCGCCCTGCGCGCCGCCGCCTGACGTAGCGACAGCGTGAAATCGGCGCCGGCTTGCGTAATTCGCTGGCCGGCGCGATTTTGGGGAATCTATCACCCCCTCAGCCGCGCCGGGCGCGTGGCATTTTGGAGAGAACCGCCGCATGGCGATGTCGGAGACCGCCATCATCCCGCGCCGCAGCCTGCATGACGAGCTGGCCGCGCAGCTGCGCGACATGCTCATGCGCGGCGACCTCAAGGCCGGCGACAAGATCTCCGAGCAGGCGCTGTGCCAGCGCTTCGGCGTTTCCCGCACGCCGCTGCGCGAGGCGCTGAAGGTGCTGGCGAACGAGGGTCTCCTGATCCTCTCGCCCAATCGCGGCGCCAGCGTCGCCCGCGTCTCGCCCGACGAGGTCGACGAGCTGTTCCCGATCATGGGGGCGATGGAAGGCCTGGCTGGGGAAGCCGCCTGCGCCCGCGCCACCGACGCCGACGTCGCCCGCGTGCAGGCCATGCATGACGAGATGCTGGAATTCTACCGCGCCGGCGATCCGGCCGGCTATCTGCGGCTCAACCGCCGCATCCACGAGGCGTTCTTCGAGATCGCCGGCAATACCGCGCTGACGCAGTTCTACCAGACCCTCATGGTGCGCATCCACGCGGTGCGCTTCATCGCCCAGAAGTCCAGCGAGCGCTGGCGCGAGGCGGTGGAGGACCATGAGGAGATGATGGCGGCGCTGAAGGCCCGCGACGGCGTGCGGCTCGGCACCGTGCTCAAGGAGCACCTGCGCCACAAGGCGGCGATGGTGCATGAATCGCTCGACGAGCTCGACAGCCACGCGGCGGAGTAGGCTCGCGTTCCCCTTGCAGCGTCATCCCGGACGGCCGTCAGGCCGATCCGGGACCGTGCAAACATCGGAGAGCGATCCCGGCTCTCGCTACGCGCGGCCGGGATGACGACCGGCCTTCACGCCGCCTGCAGCTCGGCCGCGCTCCTCAGCGCGCCTTCCAGCGCGCTCTCGCGCTGCCCGGCGGCGATGCCGTCGGCCTTCACGAATTCCGGCTCGATGCCGATGAAGCCGAACACCCAGCGCAGATAGGTCTCGGCATGCTCGCCCGCCTCGGTGGCGACCGGATCTCCGTAATGGCCGCCGCGCGCCAGCGCAACGATCACCCGCTTGCCGCCGGCGAGGCCGGCCACCTTGCCGTCCGCGCCATAGGCGAAGGTCTTGCCCGGCACGAGGATGCGGTCGATCCACGCCCGAAGCTGGGTGGGGACGGAGAAATTGTACATCGGCGCGCCGATGACCACGATGTCGGCGGCGAGGAACTCGTCCAGCGCCTGCTGGCTCGCGGCGTCGCCCTTGCCGCCGGAGAGCGGATGGTCGGCCGGCATGCTGGCCGGCGTCGCGTGCGGCAGCGGCTCGGCCGCGAGGTCGCGATAGACGACGCCGAGCGAGGGGTCGGCGGCGGTGAGACGGGCGACGATCGCCGCGGTGACCTGGCGGCTCACCGAATGGCCGCCGAGGATGGAGGAATCGATGTGCAGAAGGGTGCGGTTCGACGAAGTTGCGCTCATGGTGGATACCGTGATTGTCCCGGTTACGAATTGTGACCTGGACTAATTACGTACCCGTCCCCATATTGCGCAAGAACGCACATCACCCATACCGAGGCACACGGAAGTGACTGAGGCACATCATGATTTCCAGAGCGAGGGCTGCCGCGAGGTGAGCCGCGTGCTCGCCCGCATCGGCGACAAATGGAGCGTGCTTATCGTCATGATGCTGGCCGATGGCCCACGCCGCTTCAACGAGATGAAGCGCCTGATCAACGGCATCTCGCAGCGCATGCTCACCCTTACCCTGCGCGGGCTGGAGCGCGACGGGCTGGTCTCGCGCGCCGTCTATCCCACCATCCCGCCGCGCGTGGACTATGAGCTCACCCCGCTCGGCCACTCGCTGCGCGAGCCGGTGATGGCGCTCGGCCAATGGGCACTGGCGAACACCGGCGCGATCGCGCAGGCTCAGGCACAGTTCGACAAGCGCTGCACCGAAGAGGGCAAGGGAGCCATGCGGAATGGCGGCCTCAGCGCGGAGAGAGTCGCGTGATCATCCTCATCAACGTCTTCACCGTCGACCCCGCTAACCAGCAGCGGCTGATCGAGATATTGACGGAGGCGACGGAGGGTTCGGTCAACCGCGCCGAGGGCTTCATCTCGGCGACGCTCCACCGCAGCCTCGATGGCACGAAGGTCACGATGTACGCGCAATGGCGCCGCCTGGAGGATTACGAGGCCATGCGGCGGGATGCCGGTCCGCTCACCTTCTTCCAGGATGCACTGGCGATCGCCACCTTCGATCCGGGCATCTATCAGGTGGTGCGCAGTTTCACCCCCGACAGGGGCGAGGCTGCCTGCTGAGCGGGAGGCTCAAGCTTCCAATCCTAATTATTGATGCAAGACAGGCCGTGCGGTAGCTTGCCGGTAGCGCCCCAGCGCTGCGCAAGTCCAAGGACCGCCGAATGCCCGCCGCCCCGATCGTCCGCCATTCCCTGCACGAATCGCTCGTGGCGCCGCTGCGCGAGATGATCCTTCAGGGCGAGCTCAAGCCCGGCGACAAGGTGCCGGAGGAGCAGCTCTGCGAGCGGTTCGGCGTGTCGCGCACCCCGATCCGCGAGGCGCTGAAGGTGCTGGCCGCCGAGGGCGTGCTGCAGATACTGCCGCATCGCGGCGCCATCGTCGCCCGCATCACCGAGGACCAGGTCGAGGAACTGTTCCCGATCATGGCCTCGCTGGAGCGCCTCGCCGGCCGGCTCGCCGCCGCCCATGCGAGCGACGCCGACATCGCCCGCGTGCGGGCTCTGCACGACCGCATGATCGAGCATTTCGAGAAGGGCGAGGAAGTGGAGTATCTGCGCCACAACCGGCTGATCCACGAGGCTCTCTTCGACCTTGCCGGCAACGCGACGCTCGCCGCCTTCTACCAGCAGATCCTCACCCGCATCCACGCCTGCCGCTTCGTGATGCGCAAGAGCCGCGAACACTGGGCCGCTGCCGTGGCCGACCACGAGAAGATCATCGCCGCGCTGGAGGCGCGCGACGGCGAGCGTCTCGGCGATCTTCTTGAAGTGCATGTCACCGACACTACCGCCGACATCGCCCGCGCCTTCATCGCCCGCATGAAGGAAGAGGCGCAGGAAAGCCCCGCCGCCCGCGCCCGCCGGAATCCCAGCCGCCTGACCGCCTGAATACAGGGGGCCCGTTCGCAAATGACGGGCTCTGCGCTGCAGACTGTAATTATTGATTAGAATTGAAAGGCCAAACCGATGAGCGACATTCTCGACCAGACCCGGCAGGCAGCCGCCGCCCCGCAGCGCGAGGGGCAGCCGACCACGGCCGCGCGGCCGCTGCCGCTCGCCGGCGTGCGCGTGCTCGACGTCAGCCAGGTCATGGCCGGCCCCTATAGCTGCATGCTGCTCGGCGATCTCGGCGCCGACGTCGTCAAGATCGAGCCGCCCGGCACCGGCGACCAGACGCGCGGCGCCATGGGGTTCAAGATGAAGGGGCCCGACAGCATGGGCTTCCTCAACATGAACCGGAACAAGCGCTCGCTCGCCATCAACCTCAAGAGCGAGGCCGGCCGCGAGGTGTTCTACGAGCTGGTGAAGAGCGCCGACATCCTCGTCGAGAACTACCGGCCCGGCGTGATGAAGAAGCTGAAATGCGACTATGAGACGGTGCGCGCGCTCAATCCGCGCCTCGTCTATGTCTCCATCTCCGGCTTCGGCCAGACCGGCCCCTGGGCCGGGCGGCCGGGCTTCGACCTGATGGCGCAGGCCATGTCCGGCGTGATGAGCGTCACAGGCCATCCCGGCGGCCCGCCAGTGAAGGCCGGCGTGCCGGTCGCCGACATAGGCTGCGGCCTGTTTGCCACCCATGCGGCGCTCGCCGCCTATATCGGCGCGAAGAACACCGGCGAGGGCCAGTATATCGACGCTTCGCTTTTCGAGGCGGCCCTCGCCTTCTCGGTGTGGGACATCTCGGAATATTGGGGCCGCGGCACGCAGCCCATCCCGCTCGGCACCGCCAACCGCATGAGTGCGCCCTATCAGGCGGTGAAGTCCAAGGACGGCTATTTCGTCATGGGCGCCACCAACCAGAAGCTCTGGCTCCAGCTCTGCGAGGTGATCGGGCGCCCGGACCTCGCCGCCGATCCGCGCTTTGCCACCAATCCCGACCGCCTCGCCAACCGCGAGGTGCTGATCGAGGAATTGGAGAAGACCTTCGTCACCCGCACCTCCGACGAATGGGTGGAGGCGCTGCTCGCCGCGGGCATTCCCGCCGGCACCATGTACAGCTATCCCGAAGCCTTCGAGAGCGAGCATGGGCGCCATCGCCAGATGCGGCTCGATATCGACCACCCCAACGAAGGCAAGGTGTCCAATATCGGCTTTGCGGTTAAGCTCACCGGCACGCCGCAGCAGGTGCGCCGGCCCCCGCCGCTGCTCGGCCAGCACAGCGGGGAAATCCTCAACGAGATCGGCCTCGACGCCTCGGCCGTCGAGGACCTCGCCGCCCGCGGAGCTTTCGCGCCATGAGCCTTGCAGCCACGTCCGACGCGCCGCCCTCCGATCAGGGTACGGTCCGCTTCACCAAGGAAGGTGCCGTCGCCCGCCTCGTCTTCGACCGGCCGGCCGCCCGCAACGCCATGACCTGGCGCATGTATGAGGAACTGGCGGCCGCCTGCGCGGCCATTGCCGAGGACCGCTCGATCCGCGTCGCGGTGCTGCGCGGCGCCGGCGGCAAGGCCTTCGTCGCCGGCACCGACATAGAGCAGTTTCGGGCCTTCGGCTCGGGGGACGATGGCATCGCCTATGAGACGGCGGTCGAGCGCTATGTCGGCGCGCTGGAGACGCTGCCGGTCCCGACCATCGCGGTGGTGGAGGGCTGGGCGGTCGGCGGCGGCATGATGCTGGCCAATGCCTGCGATTTCCGCCTCGCCACGCCCGGCGCGCGCTTCGGCGTGCCGATCGCTCGCACGCTCGGCAACTGCCTCTCCGCCAATAATCTGCGCCGGCTGACCGCGACGCTCGGCGCACCGCTGGTGCGACGCATGCTGCTCTGCGCCGAGACGCCGCCGGCCGAGGAGATGCCGCCGAACTATGTCACCGTGGCGTCGCCGGAGGTCATCGACGCCGAGGTCGACGCGCTGTGTGCCCGCCTCGCCGCCAACGCGCCGATCACGCTGCGCGTCACCCGCGAGTTGCTGCGCCGCCTCGCCGAGGACCCGCAGGCGGCCGACGCGGATTTGTTGCGCGAGACCTATGGCAGCGCCGATTTCCGCGAAGGCGTGGAGGCGTTTCTGGCGAAGAGACCGCCGGTCTGGCGGGGGGAGTGATCCGCTCCGGAATCCTCCGGCTCAGCCGTCCCACAATCAGACCGTCATCCCCGGGCTTGGCCCGGGGATCCACGGCTACTTCAGGCGCCAAAGACGTGGATGGCCGGGACGAGCCCGGCCATGACGTCCCACTGTCTTCGCACCGTCATCCTGAGGTGCCCGGCCAATGGCCGGGCCTCGAAGGATGCCCGCCTCACCGGATCGGCGGGGCGTACTGGATGCCGCCGGCGCTCCAGAGCTGGTTGATGCCGCGCGGGATGCCGAGCTTCGACTGCGCACCGATGTTACGCTCGAACACCTCGCCGTAATTGCCGACATTCTTGACGATGCGCACCGCCCAGTCCTTGGTCAGGCCGAGCTGCTCGCCATAGCTGCCGTCGGTGCCGACGAAGCGCTGCACGTCCGGCTTCTGCGACTTCAGCGCCTGGTCGAGCGTCGCCTGGCTGATGCCGAGCTCTTCGGCGTTCAACAGGGCGTAGAAGCTCCACTTGACCGCGTTCAGCCACGCATCGTCGCCCTGCCGCACCACCGGGCCGAGCGGCTCCTTGGAGATCACGTCGGGCAGCACGATGTAGTCGGCCGGCTTGGCGAGGCGCAACCGCAGCGCATAGAGCTGCGACACGTCGGTGGTGAGGACGTCGCATTTGCCCTCGTCATACGCCTTGACGACTTCATCCACGGTCGGCAGCTCGATCAGCTCGAGCGCCATGTTGTTCTGCTTGAAGAAGTCCTTCGCGTTGCCGACGCTGGTAGTGCCGCTCTGGGTGCAGACCTTGGACTTGTCGAGCTCCAGCGCGGTGTCGACTTTCTTCGCCACCGGGACCAGGAAGCCCTGGCCGTCATAATAGGAGACGGCCGCGAACAGCAGCTTGAGGTCGGCCTCGCGCTGCATGGTCCAGGTCGAGTTGCGCGAGAGCAGGTCGATCTCGCCCTTCTGCAGCGCCGGGAAGCGCGCATCGGCCGAGAGCGGGACATATTCGACCTTGGAGGCGTCGTCGAAGATCGCCGACGCCACGGCGCGGCAGAGATCGACGTCGAAGCCCGACCACTGGCCCTTGTCGTCCTTGGCCGAGAAGCCGGCAAGGCCCTGGCTGACGCCGCATTTCAGCGTGCCGCGAGCCTTCACGTCGGCGAGCGTATCGGCATGGCCGAGGCCGGCCGTCATGACGATGCCGGCCGCGGCCAGCGCAAATGCGATTCTGTTCATGTTTCCCTCAGATCGATCGATGTCGCCCGGACACGCAGAACCCTGAGGCTCAGAGCTCCGGCGCCTGACGGATGACGACCTTGGTGCCGACCGGCACGCGGTTGAAGAGATCCTGCACGTCCGGATTGATCAGGCGGAAGCAGCCCGAGGAGACGGCCATGCCGATGGTGTCGGGCATGTTCGTGCCATGGATGCGGTAGACCGTGGAGCCGAGATAGAGCGCGGCGGCGCCCATCGGGTTGCCCGGACCGCCCGCCATCCAGCGCGGCAGATAGGGCTGGCGCTGGATCATTTCCGGCGGCGGCGTCCAGTCCGGCCACTCGGCCTTGCGGCTCACCTTCTGCAGGCCCGACCACTGGAAGCCGTCGCGCCCGACGCCGATGCCGTAGCGCAGCGCCCGGTTGTCGCCCTGCACGAAATAGAGGAAGCGCTCATTGGTGTGGATGATGATGGTGCCCGGCGCCTCGTTGGTGCGGAAATACACCGGCTGGCGGCGGAACGCCGGATCGAGCTGCTCCTCCTCGGCGGAGGGCACGTAGCCGGGCTTCTCCGGCACGTCGACGATCTTGTTGCCCAGCGTCGCCGGCGGCCGCACCTGGGCGTCGGCGGTGGAAAAGGACAGGGCGGCAAAGACCGTCACACTCGCAGCGGCCAGCGCTGCTCCCGTCATGCGAAGACGCATTCGTACTCCCCCTTGGATGGCTGCGGCGGGCCTGGGCTGGCCGGCACCGAGTCACGGGTCGCTCCCGACTGCCGATCGAACGGGGGAAATGCCACCAAGTCAATCACAGGAAGATGAAATCTGCGCCGGTGCCGATCACCGGCGCAGAATGAAGGTTAGCGCAGATAGCTGCCGACCAGCGCCTCGAAGCGCTCCTGCCGGCCCGAGCGGGGCTGCGGATCGAGGCGCTGCGCCTCGACGCGGGCGGCGATGGCTTCGAGCGAAGCGCCCGGCGCCAGCATGGCCTTGTTCTCCGACTCGTCCCAGCGGGCGTAGCGGGCGTCGACCGCCTTGCGCAGCGCGCCGTCCTCGAACATGTCGGCGGCGATCAGCAGCGCTCGCGCACACACGTCGATAGCCGCGGCATGGGCGAGGACAAGGTCCTCCGGCTCGATCGACTGGCGACGGATCTTGGCGTCGAAATTGGTGCCGCCTGTGGTGTAGCCGCCGGCTTTAAGGATCTCGTAGAAGGCGAGCGCGGTGTCCTCGACATTGGTCGGGAACTGATCGGTGTCCCAGCCGGACTGCGCATCGCCCTTGTTCATGTCGATCGAGCCGAAGATGCCGAGCGCCGCCGCCATGGCGATCTCATGCTCGAAGCTGTGGCCGGCGAGCGTGGCGTGGTTGGCCTCGATGTTGACCTTCACTTCCTTCTCGAGGCCCGCGCGGCAGAGCAGCCCGTACACCGTGCCGACGTCGAAGTCGTACTGGTGCTTGGTCGGCTCCTGCGGCTTCGGCTCGATCAGGATCGTGCCCTTGAAGCCGATCTTGTATTTGTGCTCGACAACGAGGTTGAGGAAGCGGCCCATCTGGTCGAGCTCGCGCGGCAGCGAGGTGTTGAGCAGCGTCTCATAGCCCTCGCGCCCGCCCCACAGCACGTAGTTCTCGCCGCCGAGCTCATGCGTGACCTCCAGCACGTTCTTCACCTGCGCGGCGGCATAGGCGAACACCTCCGGATCGGGATTGGTGGCGGCGCCGGCCATGAAGCGGCGGTTGGAGAACAGGTTCGCCGTGCCCCAGAGCAGCCTGACCTTCTCGGTCTCCATCTTCTTCGCGAAGACGTCGGCGATGGCGCGCACATTCGCGTTCGATTCCTTCAGCGACCTGCCCTCGGGGGCGATGTCGCGGTCGTGGAAGGCGAAGAACGGCACGTCGAGGACACGGAACAGCTCGAAGGCGACCTCCGCCTTGGCCCGCGCCAGCTCCATCTCGTCGCTGCCGTGCATCCATGGGCGCAGGAAGGTCTCGCCACCGAACGGATCGCCGCCCGGCCAGGTGAAGCTGTGCCAATAGGCGACGGCGAAGCGCAGATGGTCCTCCATGCGCTTGCCGAGCACGACGCGGTTCTTGTCGTACCAGCGGTAGACGAAGGTGTCCCGGCTGGTCGGGCCGGCATATTTCAGCGGCGCGACCTCGGGAAAGAAGCGGGCGTTCATGGGGTCACTCCCTTGAGGGCGGGGTACAGCGCCCGGTAGAGCGCGTGCCGTTCCGCATAGGCGGCTTGAAGGATGGGATCGGGCGCGATGGTCTCGATGCGCCGCGGCGGCAGGCAGATCGCCGCCGGGCTCTCGCCGGTCGCGGCCATACGGGCGAGCCGCGCGGCGCCGAACGCCCCGCCCCGCTCACCGTCCTCGACGCGGTGGAGCGGCAGGCCGAGCACACTCGCCAGCACCGCGATCCAGAAGCGCGAGCGCGAGCCGCCGCCGATCACGTCGGCCTCGGTCAGCTTGGTGCCGGCGGCGGCGAGCGCGTCGAGGCAATCCTTGAAGGCGAAGGCGACGCCCTCCAGCACCGCCTGCGTCATCGCCTCGCGTGAGGCGTCGTGGTCGAGGCCGATGAAGGCGGCGCGGATCGCCGTGTCGTTGTGCGGCGTGCGCTCGCCGGAAAGGTACGGCAGGAAGATCGACCGCGAGGGCGCGTCCGGCGCCTCGCCGAGCGGCGCCAGCAACTCGCCCGGCGCCACCTTGGTCGCGCCCGACCACCAGCCGAGCGCCGAGGCGGCGGAAAGGATCACTCCCATCTGGTGCCAGGTCGCGGGGATGGCGTGGCAGAAGGCGTGCACGCTGGAGCGCGGATTCGGCGCGTAGCGGTCGGTCGTCGCCCACAGGACGCCGGAGGTGCCGAGCGAGACGAAGGCATCGTTGGCGTGGATGGCGCCGAGGCCGATGGCGCCGGCGGCATTATCACCCGCCCCGCCGGCCAGCACCGGAGGCGTCGCCATGCCCCAGCGCGCGGCGAGGTCGGACGTGATCTTGCCCGCCGCCGCACTGCCCTCGACGAGGCGCGGCATGAAGGAGCGGTCCATATAGGTCGCCGCCAGCGCCGCGTCCGACCAGTCGCGCTTGCCTACATCGAGCCAGAGCGTGCCGGAGGCGTCCGACATCTCCTCGACCATCTCGCCGGTGAGGCGATAGCCGACATAGGCCTTGGGCAGCAGCACCTTGGCCGTGCGGGCGAAGATGTCCGGCTCGTGCTTGCGCACCCATAAAAGCTTCGGCGCGGTGAAGCCGGGGAAGGCGAGATTGCCTGCGACCGCGTGCAGGTCGGGGAAGCGCTCCTCCAACTCGCGGCACTCGGCGGAGGCGCGGCCGTCATTCCACAGGATGGCGGGGCGCAGCACGTCGCCATTTTTGTCTAAAAGCACGGCGCCGTGCATCTGGCCGGACAGGCCGACGCCGCGCACGGCCGCGAGCGCCTGCGGGTTCTCGGCCTTCAGCCGGTCGATGCTGGCGAGTGTCGCCTCCCACCATTCCTCCGGGCTCTGCTCGCTGAAGCCCGGCTGCGGGCGCGAGATCGCCAGCGGCGTCTCCGCCGTCGCGATGACGGTCTGTGCGTCGTCGACCAGCACCGCCTTGATGGCGGAGGTCCCGATGTCGAGGCCGAGAAACATGCCTCACGCCCTTTCGGCACGGTTGGAGGGGAAAGTCACGGCAGGTTGTCCCGCACGAAGATGTCGATGCGGATGCGCTCCTGCTCGTTCAGCAGCGGCTCGCCGGCGCAATGCGCCAGCAGCACCCGGGCGGCCGAGCGCGACTGGTGGCCGGGGTCCTGGTTGATCACCGCGTCCATCACCCCGCGCAGCAGGAAGCGCCGCGTGTCGTCGGTAAGGTCGTGGCCGATGAAGATGAGGTCGGAGGCGCGATTGGCGGCGGAGATCGCCGCCGCGATGCCGCGATTGCCGGCGCCGACATTGTAGAGGCCGACGAGGTCCGGCACCTCGCGCAGCATCTGCGAGACGATGGCCTCGGTGCGCTCGTCCTCGTCGAGACTCTCGCGCGCCGGCAGCGCCTTCAGCGCCGGATATTCGCCCGCCAGCACCTGCGTGAAGCCAAACTGGCGCTCGGCATGGTCGCGTAGCGCTGGTGTGCCGACGATGAGCCCGATCGTGCCGCGCCGTCCGCCGGCGAAGCGGCCGAGCAGCGTCGCGGCGGTGCGACCGGCCGCGATGTTGTCGATGCCGACATAGTGCAGCCGGTGCGAGGACGGCACGTCGGAGACCAGCGTGACGACGGCGATGCCGGCGGCGGTGAGGTCGTCGATCGCCGCCCGCACGGTCGGGTGGTCGAGCGCGACCACCGCGACGCCGTCATAATGGCCGATCAGCCCCTCCAACGCCGTGGCCAAGGTCTCGGGCTCGAACACGTCGACGCGCAGCGTATCGATATAGGCGTTGTTGGTCGCGAGCCACGCCGCGGTGTTGGCCACCTGCTCGGCGAGCGTGCGCATGAAGACGTTGGCGCCGACCGGCAGGACGAAGCAGAAGCGGTAGGTCGAACCGCGCGCGAGCCGCGCCGCGGCGAGGTTGGGGCGATAGCCCAGGCGCGCCACGGCGTCCTTCACCCGCTCGACCGTAGCTCCGCGCACCCCCGTGCGGCCGTTGAGCACGCGGTCGGCGGTCGCCAGCGACACGCCGGCCTCGCGGGCCACGTCTTGCAGGGTTATGCGCGAAACATCTCTGGACATGCGGCAAGGATGCCCTCAAAATCTGAGGTACGCAACTCATCGTCTGAGGTAATCAACTAGACCAAATATCGAGGGCGCCGAGCCTCACGATTTGTTACCTTGACCGCAGTCACCCGGATTGGCGAGGTGTCTGAAGGTATGTCGGCCCGTTGCGGTCGATCAACAATTTGACGAATCTCGAATCTCTATGAGGTCCGAACGTCAGGAAAGGATCGAGGCACGCACCTCTGATTGCAGAGACGGCGAAGCCCGACAGCCCCGACATATCGCACCCATTTTTGGGAGGAACGTATGAAGCTGAAACTGATGATCACCGCCGCCGCCTTCGCCACCATGGTGGCGACGGGCGCGGCCCGCGCCGCCGAGCCCGTGGTCGGCGTGAGCTGGTCCAACTTCCAGGAAGAGCGCTGGAAGACCGACGAGGCTGCGATCAAGAAGGCGCTCGCCGCCGCCGGCGCCAAGTACATCTCCGCCGACGCCCAGTCGTCGGCCGCCAAGCAGCTCTCCGACGTCGAGGCGCTGATCGCGCAGGGCGCCAACGCCCTCATCATCCTGGCGCAGGATTCCGACGCCATCGCCCCCGCCATCGCCAAGGCCGAGGCCGAGGGCATCCCGGTGGTCGGCTATGACCGCCTGATCGAGATCCCCTACGCCTACTACATCACCTTCGACAACAAGGAGGTCGGCCGCATGCAGGCGGCCGAGGTGCAGAAGCTGGCGCCGAAGGGCAACTACCTCTTCATCAAGGGCTCGTCGGCCGATCCGAATGCCGACTTCCTGTTCTCCGGCCAGATGGAAGTGCTCAAGCCCGCCATCGACAAGGGCGACATCAAGAATGTCGGTGAGGCCTATACCGACAGCTGGCTACCCGCCAACGCCCAGAAGAACACCGAGCAGTTCCTGACCGCCGCCAACAACAAGGTCGACGCCGTCGTCGCCTCCAATGACGGCACGGCCGGCGGCGCCGTCGCCGCCCTCGCCGCGCAGGGCCTCGCGGGCTCGGTGCCGGTGTCCGGCCAGGACGCCGACTTCGCCGCGCTGAACCGCATCGCGCTCGGCACCCAGACCGTGTCTGTGTGGAAGGACTCCCGCGAGCTCGGCAAGCGCGCCGCGGAGATCGCCCTCCAGCTCGCCAAGGGCGCCGACCCCAAGTCGGTCGAGGGCACGACCACCTTCTCGGGCGGCCCGAAGAAGGTGTCGATGAACTCCACTTTCCTGAAGCCGGTTCCGATCACCAAGGATAATCTCGACGTGATCATCGAGGCTGGCTGGGTGCCGAAGGCGACCGTCTGCCAGGGCGTGAAGCCGGGCACCGTCAAGGCCTGCGACTGAGCAAGGCCAATCGCGGCGGGGACCAACCCCGCCGCTCGCCCACCGGGGCGCCCGCGCGGGGTCGCGCGGGCAGCAGGAGGATGCCCATGACCGACACCACGACGGCCAGCACGCCCGTCCCGTCATCCAGGCCGGGATCGCCTTCGGCACCGGCCTCCGCGCCGACCTCTTTCCTCGGCGCGCTGGAGCTCGACGTTCGCTTCCTCGGCATGATCGGCGCCCTCGCCGTCATCTGGGTCGTGTTCGACTTCCTCGCCGACGGCACCTTCCTGACGCCGCGCAATCTCTGGAACCTATCGGTCCAGAGCTCCTCCATCGCGGTCATGTCCACCGGCATGGTGCTGGTGATCGTGATGCGCCACATCGACCTGTCGGTCGGCTCCATCCTCGGCGTCACCGGCATGATCATGGCGGTGTTCCAGGTCAATTACCTGATGCCGACCTTCGGCTTCAACAACCCGGCGGTGATGATCTTCACGCTCGTCACCGGCATCGCCATCGGTGCGCTGATCGGCGCGCTGCACGGCTTCGTCATCGCCTATCTCGGCGTGCCCGCCTTCATCGTCACGCTGGGTGGCCTCCTGGTCTGGCGCGGCGCCGCCTGGGCGGTGGCACAGGGCAAGACCATCCCGCTCGTCGACGACAACTTCAAGCTGCTGGGCGGCGGTGCCGACGGCTCGATCGGCGCCGAATGGAGCTGGATCGTCGCGGCCATCGCCTGCCTGTTCATCGCCGCCGCCGCCGTGCAGGCGCGCCGGCAGCGCCAGCGCTTCCACTTCCCGCTGAAGCCCGTCTGGGCCGAACTCGTCATCGTCGCCGCCGGCTGCCTCGCCGTCGTCGCCGCGA
This sequence comes from Ancylobacter novellus DSM 506, assembly GCF_000092925.1. Taxonomy (NCBI): domain Bacteria; kingdom Pseudomonadati; phylum Pseudomonadota; class Alphaproteobacteria; order Hyphomicrobiales; family Xanthobacteraceae; genus Ancylobacter; species Ancylobacter novellus. The sequence continues at coordinate 2,663,933 of NC_014217.1, forward strand.
CGCTGATGGTCAATGCCTATACGCTGCCGCCGGCGCTCGCCCGCCGCTATGCCGAGGCCGCCGGGATCACCGTGCCACCGGAGGGCATCTCGATCAGCTTCGGCTATGCCGTGCCGGTTCTGGTGGCACTCGCCGTCGGTATCGTCATGACCTTCGTCGCCACCCGCACCCGCTTCGGCCGCTACGTCTTCGCCATCGGCGGCAATCCGGAGGCGGCCGAACTCGCCGGCATCAACACCAAGCGCGTCACCCTCGCCGTGTTCGCGCTGATGGGCGCGCTCGCCGCCATCGGCGCTGCCATCTCCACCGCCCGCCTCAACTCGGCGACCAACGCGCAGGGCACACTCGACGAGCTCTACGTCATCGCCGCGGCGGTGATCGGCGGCACCTCGCTGTCGGGCGGCTCGGGCACCATCGCCGGCGCCATGATCGGCGCGCTGGTGATGCAGAGCCTGCAGTCCGGCATGGTGCTGATGCGGGTCGACACGCCCTACCAGAACATCGTGGTCGGCATCGTGCTGGTGCTCGCCGTGTGGATCGACACCATGTACCGCAAGCGGTTCAAGTGAGAGGTGACACCATGACTGACACCATCACCGCCACCACTGCCGCCACCTCACTGCCGCCCGGCGCCTCGCAGGTCGCCGGCACCCCGCTGGTGGAGATGCGTGACATCTGCATCGCTTTCGGCGGCATCCACGCCGTCGACCATGTCACCGTCGACCTGATGCCAGGCGAGGTCGTCGCCCTGCTCGGCCACAACGGCGCGGGCAAGTCGACGCTGATCAAGATCCTCGCCGGCGCCTACAAGGCCGACACCGGCGAGGTCCGCATCAATGGCGAGGCCGCCAGCATCGCCAATCCGCGCGATGCCAAGCGCTACGGCATCGAGACGATCTACCAGACGCTGGCGCTCGCCGATAACGTGGACGCCGCCGCCAATTTGTTCCTCGGCCGCGAGATCATGACGCCGTGGGGCACGCTCGACGACGTCGCCATGGAAGCGGCCACCCGCGAGGTGATGGGCCGGCTCAACCCGAACTTCCGCAAGTTCAAGGAGCCGGTGCGCGGCCTCTCTGGCGGTCAGCGCCAGTCGGTCGCTATCGCCCGCGCCATCCACTTCAACGCCAAGATCCTGATCATGGACGAGCCCACCGCGGCGCTCGGCCCGCAGGAGACGGCGCAGGTGGCCGAGCTGATCAAGCAGCTGAAAGCTGAAGGCATCGGCATCTTCCTCATTAGCCACGACATCCACGACGTGTTCGACCTCGCGGACCGGGTGAGCGTGATGAAGAACGGCAAGCTGGTCGGCACCGCGCGCACCTCCGACGTCACCCAGGACGAGGTGCTCGGCATGATCATCCTCGGCAAGGTGCCCCCCGGCGCCATGCCCGGCCCGGGCGCGTCGCACTGAGGGGAGCGGGCACGGCCAGCGTCGCCGTGCCGCTGTTCCGCGACGCCCTCGTCCGTGCTAGATCGCGGGTGAGGAGTTCTTTCCCGATGACGCCCGAGGACCGGCCGAAAGCCACGCTGCGCAGGATGGGGATGGCTCTCGCCGTCGCCTATGTGCTCGTGCTGCAGGCGCTGCTCGGCGGCCTCGCGACCGGCGCCCATGCAGCAAACGGCGTCGCCGTCGACGCCTTCGGCCAGGTGCTGTGTCTCGGCACGCATGGTGCCCCCTCCGCCCCGGCCGATCCCGCTCATCACACGCCGGACTGCTGCACCACCGGCTGCCAGGTCTCGCTCGGTGCCGGCCTGCCGCCGCCGGCATCGGCCAGCCTCGCCCGGCCCTTCGCACCCGCCCTCGTCAACGCTCCGCTGCCGCGCGATGCCGTCGTCGCCTGTGGCGTGGAACGTTCGCCCCGCCTCGCGCGCGCACCTCCCCTCGCCTGACGCAATGCCTGCACCGCGGGCGCCTCCACACGTCAGTCGAATCCGCCGGCCGCGCCAGAGAGGCGCCCGCCGGCATCGGGAGTACCATCATGATCCGCTTCACCCTGCGCCGCGCGCTGCGCGGCACCGAGGACCGTATCGGCTTCCTCATCCTCGCCGCCGCCCTCGCCCTCTTCGCCGTGCAGCCGGCCTTTGCCCATGACTACAAGATCGGCCAGCTCGAGATCGGCCATCCCTGGGCGCGCATGACGCCCGCCGGCGCCAAGGTCGGCGGCGGCTATCTCAGCGTCGAGAATGACGGCAAGGAAGCCGACCGCCTCGTTTCCGGCACCGCCGAAATCTCCGACCGCGTGGAAATCCACGAGATGACCGTCAAGGACGGGGTGATGAACATGCGCATGCTCGCGGATGGGATCGAAATTCCGGCCGGCGGCGAGCTCAAGCTGGCGCCCGGCGGCTATCACCTCATGTTCATCGGGCTGAAGCAGCCGCTCAAGCAGGGCGAGAGTTTCAAGGGCACGCTCACCTTCGCCAAGGCAGGCACGGTGAACGTCGAGTTCAAGATCGAGGGCATGGGCGGACCCAAGGCCGCGCCGGCGGCCGAGGACCATAGCGGCCATATGGCACCGCCGACCAACTAGCGCCGCCGCGCCTCAATCGAACCCGCGCGACGTGCCGCCTGGCTAATGAGCCGGGAGCGCACCCTCGCGCCCTGAAAACCCGTTATCCGGATCGTTCCGATGACCGCCACAGCCACGCCTGCCGCCTCCGTGCGCGCGGTCGACCTCTACCGCGCTGTCTGGCGCTGGCACTTCTATGCCGGCCTGATGGTGCTGCCCTTCATGATCCTGCTCAGCGTGACCGGTGGGCTCTATCTCTTCCGCGACGAGATCGACGGCCTCGTCCATCGCGACCTCAAGCTGGTCGCCACGCGCGAAGCACCCGCACAGGCGCCAAGCGCCTGGATCGACGCCGCGCTGGCGGCGCGTCCCGACACCGCGCTCAAGGTCAACATGCCGGCGACGCCAGACGCCTCGGCCGAGGTGGTGGTGAAGACCGCCGAGGGCGAGCGCCGCTCGGTCTATGTCGACCCCTATGATTCCCGCGTGCTCGGCGAGTTGCCCGACCGCGGCACGGTCATGTGGATCGTCCGCCGCCTGCACAGCCTGGCCGAGTTCGGGACGCTCGCCAATGGCGTCATCGAGATCGTCGGCGGCTGGTCGATCCTGCTGGTCGGCACCGGCTTCTATCTGTGGTGGCCGCGCAAGCAGGCCGGCGGCGTGCTGACGGTGCGCGGCACGCCCCGACGCCGCGTGTTCTGGCGCGACCTGCACGCGGTGACCGGCGCCGTCGCCGGCCTCGCCATCGGCTTCATGTCGCTGTCGGGCATGCCGTGGTCGGTGTTCTGGGGCGCCAAGGTGAACGAGTGGGTGAACAGCTCCAATTACGGCTACCCGGCCGGGCTCTATGTCGACGTGCCGATGTCGGACGAGCATCTCGCCCATGCGAACGGCCCGACCGCCTGGTCGCTGGAGCAGGCGCGGATGCCGGAATCCTCCCCCGCTCCCGGCCAGCCCATCGGCATCGACGAGGCCGCCGCCACCTTCGACCGGCTCGGAGTGGCGCCGGGCTATGCGCTGAGCCTGCCCGGCGGACCCACCGGCGTCTATTCGGCGGCGGTCTACCCGGACGATTTGTCGAAGCAGCGCGTCGTCCATCTCGACCAGTACAGCGGCAAGCCTCTGCTCGACATGAGCTATGCCGATTACGGCCCCGCCGCCAAGGCGATGGAATGGGGCATCAACGTCCATATGGGCCAGGAATTCGGGCTGGCGAACCAGCTCCTCATGCTGGCGGTCTGCCTCGCCATCCTCCTGATGTCGGTCTCGGCCGGGGTGATGTGGTGGAAGCGCCGGCCGAAGGGCTCGCTCGGCATCCCGCCGGCCCCAAGCGATCCTTCGGTGATGCGCGGGCTCATCGCCCTCATGGCGGTGGTCGGGCTGATCTTCCCGCTGGTCGGGGCCTCGCTGCTGGCGATGGTGCTTCTCGACCTCGCCTTCGCCCGTCGCCGTCCCCGGACGAGAACCGCTTGAGCGGGTTCCCGCCCCGCGCCTCTTCCCCTAACATCGCGTTCATGGGAAGGGGCGCGCATGGCACGGCAGAGCATTGAAGAAGCAGACGAAACGGACGCGCCCCGGCCGCGCGACGGGCTGTTCATCCGCGTCTATTTCGGCGACGGGCGGCATCTCGGCCCCGGCATGATCGAGCTCCTGGAGACCATCCGCAGCGAGCATTCGATCCTGTCCGCCGCCCGCCGCATGGGCATGAGCTATCGCCGCGCCTGGCTGCTGGTCGACGAGATCGCGCGCAATTTCCGCGAGCCGATTGTCGAGACCTATCCGGGCCGGCGCGGCCACGGCACCGACCTCACCCCTTTCGGCGAGCGGCTGATCGCGCTCTATCGCGAGGTGGAGCGCGCCAGTGCCGCCGCCAGCGCCAAGGCGGTCGAGGAGATGCGCGCCGCCCTCGCCCCGCCGATGGAGGAGAAGGCGGAAGGGTAGTCAGGAACCATCCTGCCCGTTCGGTGGTTCTCCCTGACAAGCGGAGGCCCCATGCAGACCCTCATCGTCATCATCCTGATCCTGGTGCTGCTCGGCGCCACCGGCTTTTTCGGCCATCGCGCCTATGGATTGCGCGGCGTGCTCGTGGTGCTTGTCATCGCGCTGATTATCCTCGCCGTGATCGGCTTCGTCAGCGACGAGTTCGCGGTCGGCCCCGGCGTGCCGCCGATCATGCAGGACCCGAACTAGTCGGCCGAATTAGCCCGGCGCACCGAAATCCGGGTTGCGGCTGTCCACGGCCACGCTCTTGATCATCGCCCAGAGGGCAAGGCCCGGCCGCAGCGCCAGCCGCTCGACGCTCTCGCGGGTGATGGTCGAGGTCAGCCGCCCCTCCCCGACCTTGAGCATGACATCGGCATAGGGGCCTTCCTGCAGCCGAATTTCCTCGACGATGGCAGGCAGCAGGTTGGAGACCGACACGTCGGCGGGCTTGGCCAGCGCCAGCGCCACGTCGCGCGCCCGCACCCGCGCCCGCACCGGCGCGCCGACGGGAAGGTCGACCTGCGGCACGCGCAGTTCCCCGCCGGCGAAGGCGAGGCTGGAGAGCGCATAGGCGGGATCGTGCCGCGCCACCGTGCAGTCGAGCAGCGCACCGACATCGAAGCGCCCGACGATCGGCACCATTTCCGGCCGCGCCATCGCCTCGGCGACCGGCCCTCTGGCGACCTGCCGGCCGTTCTGAAGCGCGACCACCGTGTCGGCGAGGCGCAGCACTTCGTCGACCGAGTGGCTGACATAGAGGATGGGCAAGCCCATCCGGTCGCGCAGCCGCTCCAGGTAAGGCAGGATTTCCGCCTTGCGCGCCTCGTCCAGCGAGGCCAGCGGCTCGTCCATCAGCAGGAGCCGTGGCTGCGCCAGCAGCGCCCGGCCGATGGCGGCGCGCTGGCGCTCGCCGCCGGAGAGCGTATGTGGGCGGCGCGTGAGCAGATGACCGATACCGAGCAGTTCGACTACCGCGTCGAAGGCGATCGGCCGCTCCGCCGCGCGGCTGCGCCGCTCGCCATAGCGCAGGTTCTTCTCCACCGAGAGATGCGGGAAAAGCCGCGCCTCCTGGAACACATAGCCGACCCGCCGCGCCTCGATCGGCACGTCGATGCCGCGCGCCGCATCGAAGAAGGTCTCGCCGTCGACCGCGATGCGCCCCTCATCCGGCCGCACCACGCCGGCCACCGCCTGGATGATCGTGGTCTTGCCGGCACCCGAGCGGCCGAACAGCGCGGTGACGCCGGCATTCGGCACGGTGAAATCGGCCTGCAGCGAGAAGCCGCCCGGCCGCGCGAGGCGGATGTCGATCTCGATCATACGCGCCCGATCAATAGCCGGATGCGCCGGTCGACGAGGTTCGCCGCCAGCAGAGCCGCGAGCGCCAGCACGATGGAGACGATGGTGAGCCTGAGCGCCATGGCGTCGCCATCCGGCATGTGGGTGGCGCTGTAGATGGCGAGCGGGATGGTGCGGGTCTGGCCCTCGACATTGGAGACGAAGGTGATGGTGGCGCCAAACTCGCCCAGCGCCGAGGCGATGGAGAGCAGCGCGCCGGAGAGGATGCCCGGCAGCATCAGCGGCAGCGTCACCGAGAAGAACACGTCGATCCGCGAGGCGCCGAGCGTGCGCGCCGCCACTTCCAGCCCGCGATCGACCGCCTCCAGTGCGAGGCGGATGGCGTTGACGGTGAGCGGGAAACTGATGACCGCCGCGGCCACCGTCGCGCCAGCGGTGGTGAAGATCAGCCTTATCCCGAACCAGGCGTCGAGATATTGGCCGATGAAGCCGCGCGCGCCGAGCGCGATCAGCAGGAGATAACCAACCACCACCTTGGGCAGCACGAGGGGGAGGTAGACGATGCCGTCGAACAGCCCCTTGCCGGGGAAGTCGAGCCGCGCCAGCACCCAGGCGGTGAGGATGGCGAAAGGCAGGCTCCAGAAGGTCGCCCAGAACGCCACCTTCAGGCTGAGGTAGACCGCCGTCCATTCCTCCGGTGTGAGCATGCCCATTGTTAAGATCGTCATCCCCTCTTTCACCGTCATCCCGGACGCGCGGCACGCGCGAGCCGGGATCGCTGTCGGGAAAGATCACACGATCCCGGATACGGCCTGACGGCCGTTCCGGGATGACAACGTTACTATGTCAAAGGCTCACTTCACGATGAAGCCGTACTTGGTGTAAACCGCCTTGGCCTCGGGATCGGCGAGGAAGTCGAAGAACGCCTTGGCTGCCGGGGTGTCCTGCCCCTTCACCAGCTCGAACGGGTATTCCACCGGCGGGTGGCTGTCGGCCGGGAAGTTGGCGACCACCTTGACGTTCTTGGCGATGGCGGCATCGGTCGAATAGACGATGCCGGCGGTGGCCTCGCCGCGCTCGACCAGAGCGAGGGCCGCGCGCACGCTCTCGGCGCCGACCACGCGCTCCTTCACCTTATCCCACTGGCCGAGGCTGGTCAGCGCGGTCCTGGCATAGATGCCGATCGGCACGCTGTCGGTCAGGCCGGTGGCAATCTTGCCGTCCGGTCCGAGGAAGGCGAGCCAGTCGAACGACTTGTCGATCTTCACCTCCTTGGCCTTGTCGGCCGGCATGATCAGCACGAGGCTGTTGCCGATGGGGGTGACGCGGCTGTCCTTCAGCGTCAGACCCTTGCCATCGGTGTAGTCCATCCACTTCAGGTCGGCGGAGGCGAAGATCGCCGCCGGTGCTCCGGCCTCCAATTGCTTGGCCAGCGCCGAGGAGGCGGCGAAGGAGAAACTCACATCCTTGCCCGTCTTCTGCTTGTAGAGCTTGCCGATGTCCTGGAAGGCGTTGGTGAGGCTCGCAGCGGCGAAGACGGTCGGCGCGGCGTCCTGCGCACGAGCGCCCGCGAGCGGCGCGGCGAGGAAGACGGCCGCGAGCAGCGCCGCGGCACCGCGGAGGACGAGGCGGCGAGACGGCAGATGGCGCGGCGGCATGGCGTAGCTCCCTGATTGGTATATCCGCTCATATACATGTATTCCTCCATATACATGATTAGCCGTGGGATACAAGCGCCGATGTGCCCGCGCACGGCGATGTGCGCGGGCACCCGCTCAGAGAGCGCGGTTTTCAGGGAAGCGGAGAAGCGATACGCCCGGCGCCGGTCAGTCGATCATGCCGGTCTGCCGCGCCGTCTGGGCGGCGACCGTCTCGGCGCGGGCGACGAGATCCCACGCGGGGATATCGCAATCCTTGCCGAAAGTGATCCGCGGGCCGCGGCTGACCACACGCCGTCCGCAGCCGTCGTCCACCAGCGAGAATTCGTAGATGTGATGGGCGACGCGATGCATCACGCGCACGGTGGAAGGCGAAAGCGTGACAACGTCGAAATCGTCTTGCGACATGTTCGTCCCCTCCCTGCTTGCCCGTCGGGGAGACGGGCGGCGCGGCCGCTTCTGCGGCTCGATCTAGGTCCCGGCGGCCTGTCGGCGTCGGGCCGTCTGGAACTTTCGTCCAATATGCGCGTTGGAACAACGGGAATCTGTGCGAGGGGGAAAGATTGCCACATGAAGGTGTTCAGGATTGGGGTCGCTCCACACCGGCGCGCGCTTCCGGTGTGAGCACCCGACGTCGTTTCCGCCCCTCATCCGTGCCGCGCGGTGGGCAAAAGCCCTTCTGATTCAAAGCCCCGCCGCCCGACGCCGAGCCGGAGTAACGCCGCATGAACCGCACCACAGCCCTCATCATCGCCGCCGTCGTGCTAATCCTCGCGATCTATGCCGCCGTCCAATATTCGGGACGGATGACGACGCAGCCTACCGAGAGCCCGACACCGCCCGCTTCCACCTCGCCGGCCACGCCGCCGGCCGATCCAACTTCCCCGCCAGCCCCGGCACCGGGTTCGTCGGCCACGACGCCGCCCGCCGCACCGAGCCCGGCCACGCCGGAGAGCACCCCGCCGGCCCCGGCTCCCGGCGGCTCGCCCGCGACCCCGCCCACGCCGTAAGGCTGGGGATCGGTCGTCAGCATCGGCCTCATCCCCGGGCTTGGCCCGGGGATCCAGTCTCTCGGTACTGGCCCGCAATTCCCTCTCCCCATTGGGGAGGGGGCCTTCAGGATTTCGCGCCGCGCTCCTTCGCCATGGCGGCGAGCGCGGCGCGGGCGCGATTGCTCTCCATCGCTTCCTCGATCGGACGCGACAGCCGGCGCCGCCAGTTGGGCCGCTCGCGGTCGGTGCCCGGCAGGTTCACCGCCACCGTTTCTCCCGCAAGATCGTCGAGCTGTGCCAGCGCCAGCATGGACGGGGTACGAGCGATGAAGCCGTGCACCGCGGCGAGGAATTCGTCGTCCAGCGGCGCGTCGGGCGCCGGCAGCGCCGCGATCAGCCCTTCCTTGAGCAGCGCCTCGCCCAGTTCTTCGCGCTCGCGGGCGCGCTCGGCCAGCGCCGTCTCGACGCTCGCCTCATCCTCCAACCCGAGCGCGCGGCGCTCCTCGATATCGACGCCCTGCCACCAGCCGGCGAGCGTTGGCAGGTCATGCGTCGACACGCAGGCCGCCGCCAGCGCCGGATAAGCGGAGGGCGGCGCGAAATCCTCGCCTTGCCGCTCGAACCACAGCACGCGGTAGGACAGCATGCGCTCGTCGGCGAGATGCTCGCGCATGCCGAAGGGCACGGTGCCGAGGTCCTCGCCGACCACGAGGCACTTCGCCCGCGTGCTCTCCAGCGCCACCTGTCCGGCCAGCCCTCTGAAGGGCATGGCGAGATAGGCGCCTTCCGCGCCGCTCGCCCCATGCGGGATGAGGAAGAGCCGGCGCAGGCCCATCACATGGTCGATCCTGAGCGCCCCGGCATGGCGCATATTCGCCCGCACCAGCTCCGCGAAGCCGCGGTAGCCGTCGCGCTGCAAGGCGAGCGGATCGAAGGGCGGCAGGTTCCAGTTCTGCCCCTCCGGCCCCAGCGGATCGGGCGGCGCGCCGATGCTCACACCCTGCATCAGCATGGAAGCTTCCGACCAGGCCTCCGCCCCGTCCGGCGCAGTACCGACGGCAAGGTCGCGGTAGAAGCCGAGCGAGAGAGCGCCCGCCCGCGCCCGCTCGGCAGCGGCCGCAAATTGCCGGTCGGCCACCCATTGCTGCCACAGCGCGAAGCGCACCGCCTCAGAATTTTTGCCGGCAAAGCTTTCGACCGCCGGGCTATCGACATCGCTCAGGCCGCCCGGCCAGTCGCGCCAGCCCTTGCCCGGATATTCGGCCGAGATCGCCTGATGGATGGCGAAGCGGCGCAGCGCCTCGCCACCTTCCGTGACGAAGCGGTCGAAATCCGCGTCGGAGCGGAACGCGGCGAAGGCCGCCTTCAGCGCCGCCTGCTTCGCCGCCCAGACGCCGGTGTAATCCACCGCCTCCTTGGCCGAGAGCACGGCAAAGGGCGCCGTATCGGCGCCGAGCGCGGCGACGTCGATATAGATCGGATCGAGGAAGCGCCGGTCGGAGGGCGAATAGGGGCTCGCCCGCTCCCGGTCGTCGGGGAACAGCGCGTGCAGCGGGTTGAGGCCCAGCACCGACACGCCCTGCCCCGCCGCCAGCGCGCCGAGTTCGCCCAGCGCGGTGAAGTCGCCGATGCCCTGATCGAGCACCGCGCGGCGCAGCGTGTAGAGATGCGTACCGATACCGGTCAGCCGCCCGCCGGCCGCGAGTTCGGGCGGCAGATGGCAGGCGTGCGGCGCGACGGTGACGAGGCAGGCGGTCTCGCCCAGCATGAGCGTGTGGCGGCCGACCGGAAGCGCCGGCAGGCCGATGGTGCAGATTAAGGCGCGCCGCCCGTCCGGCCGCGTCGCCACCTCCCGCCGCCCCTCCTCCGGATGCACGGAGAAGTCGAACTCGCCGCCATCCTCCAGCCGGATGACGAAATCGAGCCGCCGCACCGCGTCGGCGGCCGCCCCCGCGAGGGTCAGGCTCGGTGCCTCGCCGCTGCGCAGCACGCGGACGAAGGGCAGGTCGCGGCTGAAGCGCTGCTCCGACAGCTCCGCCAGGCTGTCGCGCGCCTCGCCGGTGGTCCCGGCCGGCAGATGCAGAGCGGCAAGCAGTGCGCGCTTGGTGTCGTCGCCGACCGGGTGATGCGTGCCCTCGACGTCCCACCATTCATTGGCGATGCCGGCGGCGGCGGCGAGCGTCTCCAGCACAGCGGGATCGGTCGGCAGGCGCGGCGGGTCCGGTGTCGGTGCCTCGACGAGCACCAGCACCGAGCGGGCGGCGAGACTGTCGCGTGCACCGCCCTCACCATCGGGCTGCGCCGTGTCGGCGGCGACCTGCCAGATGAAGCCGTCGCGCGGCGCCGGCAATTGCAGCGCCAGCGCCTCGTCCGAGGCGTTGAGCGCCACCGCCACACGGTCGGCGGGCTCCTCCTCGCCCGGCGGCGCGTAGAACACCGCCACCAGCGCCCGCGTGGACCCATCGTCCCAATGCGGCGCGCCGCCATCCGGCGCGCGCCACTCGACGTCGGCGATGCCGCTGGCGTCGAGCGGATGGCCGGCCAGCGGCGCCTCCAGCCGCAGCGCGCGATGGGCGAGGCGCAGCTTCACCAGCTTCGCGGTGAAGGCGGCGAGGTCCTCGTCGGTTTTCGACCAGTCGAGCCAGGTCAGCTCGTTGTCCTGCGCATAGGCGTTGTTGTTGCCGGCCTGCGAGCGGCCGCGCTCGTCTCCCATGGTCAGCATGGGTGTGCCGCGGGCGATCAGCAGCGTCGCCAGCAGCGCCCGCATGTCGGCGCGGCGCGCCGCCATGATCCCGGCATCCTCGGTCCAGCCCTCGACGCCGTGGTTCCAACTGTGATTGTCGCCGGTGCCGTCGCGGTCCTGCTCGCCATTGGCCTCATTGTGCTTGCGCTCGAAGGAGACGAGGTCGGCGAGCGTGAAGCCGTCATGCGCGGTGACGAAGTTGATGCCGCGCGACAGCGGCCGGCGCCGCGCGCCGAAGATGTCGGCCGAGCCGGCGAGCCGCGTGGCAAGCTCTCCCACCATGCCCGCCTCGCCGCGCCAGAAGCGCCGCGCCGTGTCGCGGAAGCGGTCGTTCCACTCGCCCCAGTTCGGCGGGAACTGCCCGACCTGGTAGCCGCCCAGCCCGATATCCCAGGGCTCGGCGATGAGCGCGAGGTCGCGCAGCATCGGATCCTGCTGGAGCGCGGCGAGGAAAGGCGCCTCCATGTCGAAGCCATCCGGCCGCCGGCCGAGCGTCACCGCAAGATCGAAGCGGAAGCCGTCGAGGCCGAGCGCTGCCCAGCGCCGCAGCATGTCCATGCCGAGGCGCAGCACCGGCGCGTGCTCCAGCGCCAGCGTGTTGCCGGTGCCGGCGTCGTTGATCAGGCGCGCCGGATTGTCCTTGGCGTGGCGGTAATAGGTGGCGTTGTCGAGACCGCGCAGGCTCACCGTCGGCCCGAGTTCGTCGCTCTCGCCGGTGTGGTTCAGCACCACGTCGAGCACGACCCGGATGCCGGCGCCGTGCAGCGCCTCGATAGCGAGCGCCACGTCCTCGAAGCCGCCGGGCGCAAGGCGCGGATCCGGCGCGCCGAACGCCACCGGGTTGTAGCCCCAGTAATTTGTCAGCCCGAGTGGCGGCAAATGCCGCTCGTCGACCCACGCCATGGACGGCATGAGCTCGACCGTGGTGATGCCGAGCTTCACCAGATGGTCGAGCGCCGGCGGCTGCGCCAGCGCCGCGAAAGTGCCGCGCATATTGAGTGGAATTGCCTCGTGGCGCTTGGTGAAGCCGCGCACATTCAGCTCGTAGAGCACTTCGCCGTCCCAGCGGAACGGCAGTGCCGCGCGTGGCGCCGTGCCCTCCGGCTGCGGCACGATCGCCTTCGGAACTACCGCCGCGCTGTCGGTCTCGTCACGGTCGGCACCAAGAGCGCGGACGTCGAACATACTGACGTCGAGCCGGAACGGCCGGTCGAGCCGGCTGGCATAGGGATCGACCAGCAACTTGTGGGGATTGAAGCGGTGGCCGCTGGACGGCGCCCACGGCCCCGCCGCGCGCAGGCCGTAGCGTGCGCCGGGTGGCACACCGACGATATGGCCGTGGAACACGTCCCCTGTGCGTCCCGGCAGCGCAATACGGGCGATCTCTTTCTCGCCCGCCGCGTCGAACAGGCAGAACTCGATGCGCTCGGCATTGGCCGAGAATACCGCGACATTGACCCCCAAGGCGTCCGCCGTGACGCCCAGCGGCTCGTGACGACCCGGCGAAACGCCCGGATCGCTCACGCGGCGCGCTCCGCGGCGAGCTGGCGGAACAGCGCGGCATATTGCTTGGCAGCGCGCTCCCAGGAAACGTCGGTGGTCATAGCGTTGCGCTGCAGCTTCTTCCACAGCACCTTGTCCTGCCACAGCCCAGCGATGCGTTTGAGGGCCAGTTGCAAGGCCGGCGCGGTGACGGGCGAGAACTGCACGCCGGTGCCGACGCCGGTGGTGCGCGCCATCTCGTTGACGTCGATCACCGTATCGGCGAGGCCGCCCACGCGCGAGACCAGCGGCAACGCGCCATAGCGCAGCGCCGAGAGCTGGGTCAGCCCACAGGGCTCGAAGCGCGAGGGCACGATGAGAACATCGGAGCCGGCCTGGATCAGATGTGCCGCCTTCTCGTCATAACCGAGCTCGACGCCGATGCGGCCGGGATTGGTCTGCGCCGCCCAGGAGAAGCGGCCGGCGAGATCGGCATCGCCCGAGCCGAGCAGCACCAGCTGCGCACCGAGGCCGGTCAGCGTATGCAGGCTGTCGGCCAGGAGGTCGAGCCCCTTCTGCCAGGAGAGCCGGCTCACCACGCCGAACAGCAGCGCGTCGGGATCGGGATCGAGGCCGAAGGCCTGCTTCAGCGCCACCTTGTTGGCGGCGCGCGCCTTCAGCTTCTTCTCGTCGAAGGGCGAGGGAATGAGCGTGTCGGTGGCGGGGTTCCACGCCGCCTCGTCGAGGCCGTTCAATATGCCCGATACGACGTCGCTCCGGGCGCTGAGCAGCCCGTCGAGGCCCATGCCGCCCTCTGGCAGCCTGATCTCCCCGGCATAGCCGGGAGAGACGGTGGTGATGCGATCGGCGAGCTGCAGGCCGGCCTTGAGGTAGCCGACCATGCCGTAATATTCGACGCCGTCTACCGCGAACGCATGCGGCGGCAGGCCCAGCATGCCGAACATGTAGGCGGGGAACTGGCCCTGGAAGGCGATGTTGTGGATCGTCATCACCGTTCCCGGTCGCCGCCCGCCGGAATAATGCAGATAGGCCGGCGCCAAGGCCGCCTGCCAGTCATGCGCATGGACGATGTCGGGCACGAAGCCGGGCAGCAGCCCGAGGCCGAGACCGGAAGCCACCGCGCCGAGCGCAGCGAAACGCTGGGCATTGTCGCCCCAGTCGACGCCGTTCGGACCGACATAGGGGCCACCGGGGCGGTCGTAGAGATGCGGCGCGTCGATGACGAAGAGGTCGAGCCCGCCCGCCGTGCCGGCGAGCAGCCGCGCCGGCCCGCCGAACAGATGGTCGAAGCGGTGCACCGTCTCGCCTTCCCCCAGCGCCACCAGCACAGCCGGATAGCCAGGCAGCAGCGTGCGGGTCTCGATGTCGTGCGGCGCCAGCGCCGCCGGCAACGCACCGGCGACATCCGCCAGCCCGCCGGTCTTCACAAGCGGGAAAACCTCGGAAACGACCGAAAGAATCTTCAACGATGACACGCCGGACCCAGCCCTTCAGTTCTTCAATTCGACAGGCGGTCGATCATCGACTGGGTGATGAGGCAGATGCCCTTTTCCGTGCGCCGGAAGCGCTTGGCGTCGAATTCCGGGTCCTCTCCCACCACGAGGCCCTCCGGAATGCGCGTATGGGAATCGATCACCACATTCTTCAGCCGCGCCGAGCGCCCGACCTCCACGTAGGGCAATATGACACCGTTTTCGATGGACCCGTATGAATTCACCCTGACGCCGGTGAACAAAAGCGCGCGGCGCAGCGACGAGCCGGAGATAATGCAGCCGCCGGAGACCAGCGAGGAGATCGCCTGTCCGCGGCGGCCCTCGTCGTCATGCACGAACTTTGCCGGCGGCGTGATCTCGGCATAGGTCCAGATCGGCCAGTCGCGGTCGTAGAGATCGAGCTCGGGTACCACGCCGGTGAGGTCGACATTGGCCTCCCAATAGGCGTCGACCGTGCCGACGTCGCGCCAATAGGGCGCGGTCTCCATGTCGGAGCGCACGCAGGAGCGCGAGAAGTGGTGCGCCACCGCCTTACCGTGCTTGACGATGTAGGGGATGATGTCCTTGCCGAAATCATGCGCCGAGTTGGGATCGGCGGCGTCCCGGCGCAGCTGGTCGATGAGGAACTTGGTCTCGAAGACGTAGATGCCCATGGAGGCCAGCGCCTTGTCCGGCCGGCCGGGCATGGGCGGCGGGTCCTTCGGCTTCTCCAGGAAGGAGATGATGTTGTCCTTCTCGTCGACATGCATCACGCCGAAGGCGCTCGCCTCCTCGCGGGGCACTTCGAGGCACCCCACCGTCACGTCGGCCCCCGCGTCGACGTGCTGCTGCAGCATGACCTCGTAGTCCTGCTTGTACACGTGGTCGCCGGCCAGGATGATGATGTGGCGGGTGTCGTAGGCCTCGATGATGTCGAGATTCTGAAAGACTGCGTCTGCCGTTCCCAGATACCACATGGTCTCCGAGACGCGCTGGCTGGCGGGCAGCACGTCGAAGCTCTCATTGCGTTCCTGGCGCAGGAAGTTCCAGCCGCGCTGCATGTGGCGGATCAGGCTGTGCGCCTGGTACTGCGTGGCGACGCCGATGCGGCGTATGCCGGAATTGATGGCGTTGGACAAAGCGAAGTCGATGATGCGCGACTTGCCGCCGAAATAGATCGCGGGCTTGGCCCGGCGGTCGGTGAGTTCCATCAGCCGGCTGCCGCGGCCGCCGGCGAGGACATAGGCCATCGCCGAACGGGCCAGTGGAGCATTCTGGAGCGTGGGCCGTGCCATTTGGCGTCTTCTCCCTGAGCCTTGCTATTGTCCGGCCGCCGTCTCGCCCTCAGGCGGAGGTGGTTCGGGTTCCCATCTGAAATAGAGCGTGGCGAGCGGCGGCAGCACGATGTGTGCGCTCGCCGGCTGGCCGTGCGCCGGCTCGGCGACGGCCGTGACCGTGCCGAGATTGCCGAGCCCCGAGCCGCCATAATCGGCCGCATCAGTGTTGAGGATCTCGCGCCAGGTGCCGGTCTGCGGCAGGCCGATACGGTAATGCGGCCGCGGCACGGGCGTGAGGTTCGAGACCATGGCGATGGGCGGATCGTCCGGGCCGCCGAAGCGCAGCCAGGCGAATACCGACTGGTTGCGGTCGTCGACCACGATCCAGCGGAAGCCGTCCGGCTCGCAGTCGCGCGCATGCAGCGCGATCTCGTCGCGGTAACGGTGGTTGAGGTCCCGCACCAGCAGCTGCATGCCGCGATGGTGCGGCCCCATGCCGACGAGGTGCCAGTCGAGCGAGCGAGCCTCGCTCCATTCGTTGCGCTGGGCGAATTCCTGTCCCATGAACAGGAGCTTCTTGCCGGGATAGGCCCACATCATCCCATAATAGGCGCGCATGGTGGCGAATCGCTGCCAGTCGTCGCCCGGCATGCGGCTGAAGATGGTGCCCTTCCCGTGCACCACCTCGTCATGCGAGAGCGGCAGCACGAAGTTCTCCGAGAAGGCGTACATCAGCCCGAAGGTGATCTTGTCGTGGTGCCAGGGGCGGTACACGGCATCGGTCGACATGTAGTCGAGCGTGTCGTGCATCCAGCCCATGTTCCACTTGAAGCCGAAGCCGAGCCCGCCGGTGTGGACCGGCTGCGAGACGCCGGCCCAGGAGGTCGATTCCTCGGCGATCACCACCGTGCCCGGATGCTCGGCATAGATCACCGTATTGGCGCGCTGGAGGAAGGCGACGGCATCCTTGTTGTCGTTGGAGCCGTCAGGGTTGGGCGACCATTCGCCGTGGCGGCGCGAGTAGTCGAGATAGAGCATCGAGGCCACCGCATCCACGCGCAGCCCGTCGATATGGAAGCGATCGAGCCAGTAGAGCGCGTTGGCGATCAGCATATTGGCGACCTCGCGCCGGCCGAAATCGTAGATCGCCGTATTCCAGTCGGGATGGAAGCCGCGCTTCGGGTCGGGATGCTCGTAGAGCGTCGAGCCGTCGAAATGGGCGAGGCCGTGTATGTCGGTCGGGAAATGTGCCGGTACCCAGTCGAGGATGATCGACAGCCCCGCCTGGTGCGCCTTGTCGACGAAGCGGGCGAACCCCTCCGGATCGCCGAAGCGGCTGGTCGGTGCGAAAAGACCGATCGGCTGGTAGCCCCAGGAAGCATCGAGCGGGTGCTCGGAGACGGGCAGCAGCTCAATATGGGTGAAACCCATCCACGATGCGTAGGAGACGAGCTGGTCGGCCAGTTCGTCATAGGTGAGGAAGCGGTCCCAGTCGCCGCGCCGCCACGAGCCGAGATGCACCTCGTAGACCGACATCGGCTTGCGCCGCGCCTCGCCCTCGTCGCGGGAGGCGACATGGGCCTCGTCGTGCCACTCGAAATTGTCGGTGCGCGCCACCACCGAGCCGGTAGCGGGGCGGAACTCGCCCCTGAACCCGAACGGGTCGGCCTTGAGCGGCAGCAGCCGGCCGTCGCCGGAGATGATCTCGTATTTGTAGATCGTGCCCTCGCCGACGCCGGGAGCGAAGATCTCCCACAGGCCGCTGTCGACGCGCTTGCGCATCTGGTGGCGGCGCCCGTCCCACTGGTTGAAGTCGCCGACCACCGAGACGCGCGAGGCGTTGGGCGCCCACACGGCGAAGCGCACGCCCTCGACGCCCTCATGCACGTCGGGATGGGCGCCGAGCCGTTCATAGAGCTGGCGGTGCGTGCCCTCGACGAGGAGATAGTCGTCCATCGGCCCCAGCACGGGACCGAAGGAATAGGGATCGTGCAGCACCCATTCGCCGCCGCGATTGCGCGCCCTGAGGCAGTAGCGCGCCCAGGCGGGTCGGCCGGCCACCCGCCCCTCGAAGAAGCCGGCATCATGCCGGCGGTCAAGCGCGAGGATCAGCGTGCCGTCGGGCTCGATCGCTTCCAGCGTCTCGGCATGGGGAACGAAGGCACGGATGACGAGGCCGCCGGGCGTCTCGTGCGGCCCCAGCAGGGCGAACGGGTCGTGATGGCGGCCCCCAACGAGTGCATCGACCTCATGGCCGGGGGCCTGCCACGCCAACATTACCGCCAACCTCTCCTGTCCCGTACTCTCGGTATCAAGGCCCGGGCACAGTGAAGGTTCCTCTACCGCCAAGACAAAGTCCACAATGCGCAGCCACCAACCGTGGCGATAGGTAAATGACGGGCCGTCGGCATGGCGCCGGCCGGCCCGCCGGCGGCGTCAGCGGACCGGCCGCACCGGGACGTGCCAGATGTCGGTCGCGTATTCGGTGATGGTCCGGTCGGACGAGAAGAACGCCATGTTGGAGGTGTTGATGGCGCTCGAGGTCCACCACGCCGCCTTGTCGAGCCAGCGCGCGTCGACCTTGCGCTGGGCGTCCCAATAGGCGTCAAAGTCGGAGGTCACCAGGAAGTAGTCGTGGTGGCGCAGCGCGTCGACTAGCGGCTTGAAGCGGTCCGGCTCGTCGGGCGAGAACACGCCGGAGCCGACCGCGTCCAGCACCTCGCCGAGATGCTCGGAAGCGCGGATCGCTTCCATCTCGCCGATGCCGGTGCGGCGGCGCTCTTCCACCTCGTCGGCGGTGAGGCCGAAGATGAAGATGTTGTCGTCGCCGACATGCTCCTTGATCTCGACATTGGCGCCGTCGAGCGTGCCGATGGTGAGAGCGCCGTTGAGCGCCATCTTCATGTTGCCGGTGCCCGAGGCCTCCATGCCTGCGGTGGAGATCTGCTCGGACAGGTCCGCCGCCGGGATGATGGATTCGGCCTTGCTCACATTGTAGTTCGGCAGGAACACCACCTTGAGCAGGTCGCGCACCGTCGGGTCGTCATTGACCACCCGGGCAACATCGTTGGCGAGCTTGATAATCAGCTTGGCCATCTGGTAGCTGGCCGCCGCCTTGCCGGAGAAGATCTTGACCCGCGGCGCCCAGTTCTTGGCCGGGTTGGCGCGCATCGCGTCGTAGAGCGCGATGGTCTCCAGCACGTTGAGCAGCTGGCGCTTGTACTCGTGGATGCGCTTGATCTGCACGTCGAACAGCGCGCCCGGATTGACCTTGATGTCCAGCCGGTCGCGGATCACCCGCGCCAGCGCCACCTTGTTCTGCCGGCGCACGGCGGCGAGCCGCTCGTGCAGCGACGGGTCGGCGGCGAACTGCTCCAGCTTCTTCAGCTGGCTGGCATCGTCCAGCACCTCCGGCCCGCACACGTCGACCAGCAGGTTGGTGAGGCCCGGATTGGACTGGTAGAGCCAGCGGCGGAAGGTGATGCCGTTGGTCTTGTTGTTCATCCGCTCGGGGAACAGCCGGTAGAAATCCTTGAAGACCGTCGTCGTCATCAGCTCGCTGTGCAGCGCCGCCACGCCGTTGATCGAGTGCGAGCCGAGGAAGGCGAGGTTGCCCATGCGCACGCGCCGGCCGTGATCCTCCTGGATCAGCGACACCGAGGAGAGCAGCTCCCCGTCATTGGGGAACTCCGCCCGCACCTTCTCCAGATGCTTGGCGTTGAGCAGGTAGATGATCTGCATGTGGCGCGGCAGCACGCGCTCCATCAGCGGCACCGGCCAGGTCTCCAGCGCTTCCGGCAGGAGCGTGTGGTTGGTGTAGGATATGGTGCGGACCGTGATGTCCCACGCCTCGTCCCATTCCAGATCGTGCTCGTCGAGGAGCACGCGCATAAGCTCGGCGACAGCGATGGAAGGGTGCGTGTCGTTGAGCTGGATCGCCACCTTGTCCGGCAGCGAGCGCACATCGCCGAAGCTGTCGATGTGCCGGCGCATCAGGTCGTTCATCGAGGCGGCGGTGAAGAAATATTCCTGCCGCAGCCGCAATTCCTGGCCGGCGGGCGTCGCATCGCTCGGATAGAGCACCTTGGAGATCGCCTCGGCCTTCACCTGGTCGACCAGCGCGCCGACGTGGTCGCCCTGGTTGAAGGCGTCGAGCCGCAGCGGGTCGACCGCGCGGGCCGACCAGAGCCGCAGCGTGTTAACGTGCCGGCCGCGCCAGCCGACGATGGGCGTGTCGTAGGCCACCGCCTCGACCGTCTCGGCGGGATGCCAGATCTGCTTCTTGCGTTCGCCGCCGACCGGCACGGATTCCACCGAGCCGCCGAAGCCGACATCGTAGGTGACTTCCGGCCGCTCGAACTCCCAGGGATTGCCGAAGGACAGCCAGTCCTCGGGGAATTCCTGCTGCCAGCCATTCTTGATCATCTGGCGGAACAGGCCGTTCTCGTAGCGGATGCCATAGCCATAGGCTGCGATGGAGAGCGTCGCCATGCTGTCCATGAAACAGGCGGCGAGGCGGCCGAGGCCGCCATTGCCCAGAGCCGCGTCCGGCTCCACCTGCCGCAGCCGGTCGAGGTCGACGCCGAGGTCGCCGAGCGCCGCGCGCACCGTGTCGAGCAGCTCGAGATTGGTCAGCGCATCGAACAGCAGCCGGCCGATGAGGAATTCGAGCGAGAGGTAGTAGACCCGCTTGCGGCCTTCCGAATAGGTCTGGCGGGTCGAGGTGATCCAGCGGTCGACGATACGGTCGCGGGTGGCGAAGGCGGTGGCGAGGAACCAGTCACGATCGCTCGCGGCTGCCGGGTTCTTGCCCACCGCATAGGTGAGCTTGGAAATCACCGCGGCACGGAACTTGGCGACGTCATCGCCCACGGCCGGCGCCGGACGGGATGTGGTTTCCGGCTTGTCCAGCATCTTATCTTCGACCTCGACTGACATGCAGCTTGTGCTCCCGTTGCGACCTGCCACCCGGATGGCGGCCGCCGTTCCTTGCCTGATGCAACCTTTTGGCCAACTTCAGCTGGTGCGGGTTCCCCGCTCGAATGCCGCCAGTCCCAGGACAAGCCATCCGAGGATCAGAATAGTCCCGCCCGTCGGTGCGGCCATAGGAAAAATGGCCATGCCCCAGAGCACCCGCGTGATCAGCGCGGCGCTGAACAGCAGCGTGCCGGCGGCGATGATGCCTCCGCCGACGGTAGCGAAGGACCAGCCCGGCCCCTTTGCCGCTGCCAGCGCGCTGGCACCGACGACGGCGGCCGCGCCGAGCATGAGGAAGCTGGCGGCGGTGGCAAGGGCCGGATCGGCATCGACGTGCACGCCGGCCGCCGCGGCGGCCACTCCCGCCGCACCCATCAGCCCGGCGAGGAGGACGAGGAAGCGGCGATAGGCGTTCATGACTCACTCCATTCAGTCGGTGGCGATGACGTGGAAGAAGGTTCCCGACACCTGCCCGCGGCGGCTGCCGGCGGGTCCCATCAGATTACCCTGTCCGTCGCTCAGCTCGACCAGCGGCGCATCGTCGCCGCGATATGTGACGCTGGCATAATGGAATTCGTGGCCACGAAGCCGAGTCCCCGCCGGGCCGACCGGCGAGGCTTCGAGCGTCACCGCACGGCGATAGCCGAGGTTCAGCTTGCGCTTCGCGAAGCTGGTAGCGTGGCCGAGCAGGCCGAGCATGGGATGGGAGACGCCGTCGGCATCCTCGATCGCCTGCCCCAGCACCATGAAGCCACCGCACTCCCCATGCACCGGCCGCGTCTCGCTGAACCGCCGCATACCGTCGAGGAAGCGGGTGGCATTGGAGAGGGTGCCACCATGCAGCTCGGGATAGCCGCCCGGCAGCCAGCACGCATCGGCCCCCTCGTCCGGCGCCTCGTCGGCGAGCGGCGAGAAGGGGAGGATCTCCGCCCCCGCCCGCCGCCAACCGGCGATGAGGTGCTCATAGGCGAAGGAAAAGGCGATGTCGCGTGCCAGCGCGATGCGCTGGCCAGGCGGCGGCAGGGCCACCGGGGGCGCCGCGCTCGCGGTCATCGGCACGGCGAGCGCGATCAGCGCGTCGAGATCGATATGCGCCTGCGCCAGCGCCGCCAGCCGCGCCAGATACTCGTCCAGCGCCGCATGCTCGCCCGCCTGCACCAGGCCGAGATGGCGCTCGGGCAGGCTTGTCCCCGCCTCGCGCGGCAGCGAGCCGAGCACGGGGATGCCCAGCGCCTCGATGGCCTCGCCCGCCTGCGCCCGATGCCGGGCGCTCGCCACCTTGTTGAGGATCACTCCGGCGATGCGCACAGCCGGATCATGCGTCGCGAAGCCCCGCACCACCGCGGCGGCGGATTGCGACTGGCCGGAGATGTCGAGCACCAGCACCACCGGCAGGCCGAGCCTCGCCGCGAGGTCCGCCGCCGCGCCGGAGCGGCCCGGCTCGCCGGTGATGCCGTCGAACAGGCCCATTGAGGCCTCGACGATGACGAGCTCGGCGTCGGCTGCCGCCTCGCCAGCCAGCGCGTCGATCAGCGCGGGGGCCATGGCGAAGCTGTCGAGGTTGAGCCCCGGCCGGCCGGTGGCGGCGGCGTGGAAGGCGGGGTCGATATAGTCCGGCCCGGACTTCACCGCGCGCATGGTGACACCGCGCGATGTCACCGCTGACGCCACTCCCAATGTCACCGTCGTCTTGCCCGACCCCGAGCGCGGCGCGGCGATGATGAGGCCGCGGGCAGTCATTCCCGCCCCCGGAAGCGGCGCTGATAGGCGGCGTCGTAGAGTGCGCTCTCGCGGAAATCCTCCGCCGCCAACGCACGCCCGACCATGATCAGCGCCATGCGCTCGACCGGCTCGGCAGCGACCTGGGCCGCGATGTCGGCCAGCGTGCCGCGGAGGATGCGTTCGGCGGGGCGCGTCGCCTCCACCACCACCGCGACCGGGCAATCCGCCCCGTAAAGCGGCGTGAGCTCCGCCACCACCTTGTCCAGCGCATGGATGGCAAGATGGATCGCCAGCGTCGCTCCGGTCGCGCCGAAGGCGGCCAGCGTCTCGCCATCCGGCATGGCCGAGGCCCGGCCGGAAACGCGGGTGATCACCACGCTCTGCGCCAGCCCCGGCACGGTGAGTTCGCGCCCCAGTGCGGCGCTGGCGGCAGCGAAGGCCGGCACTCCGGGGGTGAGCGTATAGGCGATGCCGCGCCGCTCCAGCCGCCGGACCTGCTCGGCCACCGCTGAATAGATGGAAAGGTCGCCCGAATGCAGCCGCGCCACGTCCAGCCCGGCGGCATCCGCCGCAACGTATTCCGCCTCGATCTCGTCGAGCGACAGCGGCGCGGTATCGACGATACGCGCACCTTCCGGGCACCAGCCGAGCACTTCCGGCGGCACGATGGAACCGGCATAGAGGCAGACGGGTGAGCGCGCGATCAGGTCGCGCCCGCGCAGCGTCATCAGATCGGCCGCGCCGGGTCCGGCGCCGATGAAATGCACCGTCATGATTTCTCCGCCTCCCGCGCCAGCGCGCAGGTGACAGGTCCGAGCACGAAGCGCGGCCCGATCAGCGTCGAGCGCCGCCCCGCCACCGCCAGCGCCGAGGCCTCCGCCACCGAAGGCACGCCCATCAGTGCCACCACCCGCTCGGAATGAGTCACCACCCGCGCCCCCGCCGCCTCCAATTGCTGCTGCGGCACCATGACCAGCAGCAAGCCGAGGTCGAGCGCCGCCTTGATGATGCCGGCCTCGCCACCCTTCAGCGCCGGGGTGGCCATCAGCGAAATCTCGTTCAGCTTCACCTCGTGCCGCGCCATCGCCCCGCGCACGCAGGCGCAGACCTCCTCCGCCGTCACGCCGCGGCGGCTGCCGACGCCGGCGACGATCACGACGCGCCTCCCGGCTTGACCCAGTTCCACTGTGTCACCGGCATGGCCGGCCGCCAGCCGGTCAGCCCGCCCACCGGCGCCGCGCGGGCGACGGAGAGACGGACGAGTTCGCCGCCGTGTGCAGCGTGCTGGGCGATCAGCAGTGCCTCGGTCTCCAGCGTCACCGCATTGACCACCAGCCGTCCGCCGGTTTTGAGCGCGGCGATGGCGGCGTCGAGCACGCCCGTATCCCCCGCCCCGCCGCCGATGAAGATGGCGTCCGGCGCCGGCAGACCGGCCAGCACCAAAGGCGCGCGGCCCTCGACGATCTCCAGCCCCGGCACGCCAAGCGAAGCGGCGTTGCGGCGGATACGGGCGGCGCGCTCGGGCCGCTCCTCGATCGCGACGGCCTTGAGCGACGGATCGGTCAGCATCCACTCGATGCCGATGGACCCTGCCCCCGCGCCGATGTCCCACAGCACTTCGCCCCGGCGCGGCGCCAGCGCGGAGAGGGTCAGCGCCCGGATCTCGCGCTTGGTCAGCTGGCCGTCATGCTCATAGAGTTCGTCCGGCAGGCCGGGCGTCAGCGCGATGACGCGCGCGCCCTCCCCGGCCACGACCTCGATGCCGACGAGGTTGAGCGGGTCGATATCGGCGAGGTCGAACGCCGCCGCCTTCCCCGAGCGCACCCGCTCACGCGGCCCGCCCAGCGCCTCCAACACATGCAACACCGAGCCGCCGAAGCCGCTTGCCGTCATCAGCCCCGCGATCTCGCTTGGCCCGGCGGCGTCCGAGGTCAGCACCAAGAGCCGCCGTCCGGGATGCAGATGCGCGCGGATCAGGTCGAGCGCGCGGCCATGCACGGTGAGGCAGGTGATTTCCGCCAGCGGCCAGCCGAGCCGGCTTGCGGCAAGGCTGTAGGAAGACGGCGCCGGGATCACCCGCATCTCTTCCGCCTGCACCTGCCGCGCCAGCGTCGCGCCGACGCCGTAAAGGAGCGGGTCGCCCGAGGCCAGCACGCAGACCCTTTGCCCGCGTAAGCTCAACACCATCTCGATGCCGCGCTCGAAGGGCGACGGCCAGGCCTGCGCCCGGCCCTTCACGGCCTCGCCAGCGAGCACCAGATGCCGCGCGCCGCCGAACACCACCTCGGCCTTCTCAATGGCGGCGCGCGCAGTTGGCGACAGACCATCGGGCCCATCCTCGCCGATGCCGACGATGGACAACCAGCGCGCCTCCTGCGCATCGTCAGGCCGCCCGGTTTCTATGGATTCAGTGCCCTGCATGACCCTGCCCGACCCGAACCGCGATAAGCGCCCGCGCCTGCTGATCCTCGGCGGCACGGCCGAAGCGCGCGCGCTGGCGGCGGCGCTCGCCGCGCATGGCGATTACGAGGTCAGCCTGTCGCTTGCCGGGCGCACGCGCAACCCGCTCGACCAGCCTGCGCCCTTCCGCTCCGGCGGCTTCGGCGGGGCGGAGGGCCTCGCGGCGCATCTCAGAGCCGAGCGCATCGATGCGCTGATCGACGCCACCCACCCCTTCGCCGCCAATATCTCGCGCAACGCCGCCGAGGCGGCGCGCCTCGCCGGCGTGCCCCTGCTGGCGCTCCTGCGCCCCGAATGGACGCGCCAGCCCGGCGACCTCTGGACCGAGGCCGCCGATATCCCCGATGCAGTGGCGCGACTCGGCACGTCGCCGCGCCGCGTGCTGGCCGCGCTCGGCCGCAACGAGGTCCACGCGCTGGAAGCCGCGCCGCAGCACCACTGGCTGGTGCGCAGCATCGATCCGGTCGATCCGCCGCTGGCTTTGCCTTCCGTCGCCACCATCGAGGCGCGCGGCCCCTTCCCGGAAGAAGACGAGCGCGCGCTGCTGAAGGACAATCGCATCGACGCCGTGCTGTCCAAGAACAGCGGCGGCGCGGCGACCTATGGCAAGATCGCCGCCGCCCGCGCGCTCGGCATCGAGGTGATCATGGTGGCGCGCCCGGCGCGGCCAGAGGTCGAGACGGTGGCAAGCGTCGAGGAAGCGTTGGCGTGGCTGGAGCGCCGGCTCCATCACTCATCCCCTGCCCGGCGCGGCGTGTAGACCAGCGCCGGCCGGCCCGGCCGCTCGACGAGGCGCGTCTCCGCCGAGCCGACGATGATGCAGGTCGCCATGTCGGCCATGTGCCCGCGCGCATGGGCGAGCGGGAGCGTGCGCAGCCGTTCGTCCGGCCGCCCCACCGCGCGACCGAAGATCACCGGCACCGTGTCGGGCAGCTCCTCGCGCAATATGTCGAAAGCGGTGTCGAGCTGGTGCGGGCGCGCCCGCGAGACCGGGTTGTAGAAGGCCATGGCGAAGCCGGCCTGCGCGGCGAGGCGCAGGCGCTTTTCCACCACCTCCCAGGGCTTGAGATTGTCGGAGAGCGAAATGGCGCAGAAATCGTGCCCCAGCGGCGCGCCGGACTTCGCCGCCACCGCCAGCATGGCGGTGATGCCCGGCACGATCACGAGCTCCAGCCCGCGCCATTCCGCCGGGCCAGCCTCGATCGCCTCGATCACCGCGGCCGCCATGGCGAAGACGCCGGGATCGCCGCCGGACACCATTGCCACCGTGGCGCCCGTTGCCGCGTGGGCGAGCGCGGCGCCGGCGCGGTCCAGCTCCTCGCGATTGTCGGAGGCATGGCGCGCCTGACCGGCCCGCGCGGGCACCCGATCGAGATAGGGCCCATAGCCATAGACCGCCTCGGCGGCCTCCAGCGCGGCGCTCGCCTCCGGCGTGAGGAAGCGCGTGTCGCCCGGCCCGAGGCCGATGACGGTGAGTTTGCCGCTCATGGATTCGTTCCCCAGCCGGGCACCAGCACGATGGCGAAATAGGGCGCCGGGCTCTCGTCGCGCGCCGCCAGCCTCTCGCAGCGGCTGCCGTTCATCGTGCCGCGCTCGACATAGAGCGCGCGCTCCAGCTTGCCGGCCGCTGCGAGCGCCCGCCTGATCTTCGGCAGGTTGCGCCCGACCTTCATGATCACCGCCGCATCCACCTCGCCGAGCCGGCGCGTCAGGTCCGCCTCGGCGAGCGTGCCCGGCAGCACGGCGAGCACGTCGTCGCCTTGAGCGATCGGCGCTCCGGCCTGCGACCAGCAGCCGGACATGCCGGTGACGCCGGCGATCACCTCGGTCGGGTAATGCGGCGACAGCCGCACATGCAGATGCATGTAGGAGCCGTAGAACAGCGGGTCGCCTTCCGACAGCACCGCCACGGTGCGCCCGGCATCGAGATGGCCGGCCACCACCTTGGCGGCACCCTCGTAGAAGCCGGCGATGGCGTCCTTGTAGGGCGCCTCGTCCTTCGGGCTTTCGGTCGTCACCGGATAGCCGAGGATGAGTTCCTCGATGCCCTCGCGGAAATGGCCGCTGGCGATGGCCCGCGCATGGCTGCCATTGCCCTGCTTGCAGAAGAAGGCGACGACGTCGGCCTCCTTCAGCGCGCGCACGGCTTTCAGCGTCATCAGTTCGGGATCGCCCGGCCCGACGCCGACGCCGATCAGGCGTCCGGGGAGATTGCTCGCGCCCGAAAGATTTGCACTCATATGCCCGGCCTCGCCAGCGCGTTGACTGCGGCGGCCGTCATGGCGCTGCCCCCCAGCCGACCGCGCACCACCAGCCACGGCACGCCGTGGTCGCCGGCGGCCAGCGCGTCCTTGGATTCGGCCGCGCCGACGAAGCCGACGGGAATGCCGAGAATGGCGGCGGGCCTGGGCGCGCCGGCGTCGAGCATTTCCAGCAGGCGGAACAGGGCGGTCGGCGCATTGCCGATGGCGATGACGGCGCCCTCCATCTTGTCGCGCCACAGCTCCAGCGCGGCGGCGGAGCGGGTGGTGCCGAGCCGCTCGGCGAGGCCGGGGACGGCGGGTTCGCGCAAGGTGCAGATCACCTCGTTGCCGGCCGGCAGGCGGGCACGGGTGACGCCATGCGCCACCATCTCGGCATCGCACAGGATCGGCGCGCCGGCGTCCAGCGCGGCTCTCGCCGCGCGCACCAAATCCGGAGCGAAATCAATGGCGAAGGCGGCTTCCACCAGCCCGCAGGCATGGATCATCCGCACCGCCACATCCGCCTCCTCCGGCGAAAAGCGGCCGAGCTCGGCCTCCTCGCGGATGATGGCGAAGGAGCGCTCATAGATGGCGTTGCCGTCGCGGACGTAATCGAACGGGATGGACACTCAGGCGTCTTCCTTTTCCAGCAATTCCCGCACGGCCTGCGCGAGCCCCGACACGGGCACGACCCGCGCCGGAGCACTGCGCGGCGTGCCTTCGACCACGATCCCGGCCCCTTCGTCCAGCCCCACGATGGTCAGCGCAACCGGGGCGGGATGCGCGCAGCCCTTGATGCAGCCGGAAACATGGACCTCGCGGCCCTTGGCCAGCGCGGCGATCCGCATGGCGGTTGCATGCGTGTCGAGGCGGGCGGAGGCGCAGGCCGGCTGGCCGGCGCAGGCGTAGACGCGCCGGCGCAGATCGGCCGGATCGGTGATGAAGCCGAGCCCGGAGGCTTTATTTTTCAAGGCATTAGCCACCTCTTGCGAGAGCCCGACGATGAGCAGCGCGCGCCCCGAGGCGGGCTCGACATGGCGGGCGCCGGCCGCCCGCGCCGCTTCGGCCAGCGCCTGTAGCGCCTCGGCTTCGACCTGCCCGAAGGCGAGGCCGATGCCGAGCGCAAAGGTGCCGTCGTTCAGTGCGTGCAGGCCGACCGGCTCGGCCGGCGGGCGGGGCGCCGCGGGCGGGATGGGCGCAAGCGCGAATTCCGCGCGTAGCGCCTCGATTCCGTGTTCCATCAAGAGGTTAGCCATCCGTGCCGCCGGCCCGCGCTCGGCCAGTTTCGCCAGCAGGGCGACCACGATGGCGGGAACCCGGTCGAGCGGAATTTCGCCGGCGGGACGATTCGCGAGCAAGATCAGAGCGTTATCTTCCCCACCCGCCGTCACGCCGATATCGGCCTTCAGCGCGGCGAGATGCAGCGCGCCGCCTCCGTCGACGACGACGGACGCTTTCGGCGCGAGGCTTGGAATGAGGTCGGCCGCGCCCTCCGATATCGCCCGCGCCAGCGGGCGCGGGTCGAAACGCTCGGTGGGATCGAGGCCCGCCAGCGCGCTCACCTCGGCCGGAAAGCCTTGCGGCACAACGGTTCCCAGCGCATCGACGGCTTCCGACAGGCGGGGCGCGCCGGCGGTCGTCAGGCCGCGCAATTGCAGCTTGCCGCGTGCCGTCACCTCGACGATGCCGTTGCCGAGCTCGCGCGCCAGCCTTGCGAGGCCGGAGAGCTGCTCAGAAGTCAACGGCTGCAAGGGTTGGAGCCGCGCCAGCAGCCCGTCGCCGGTCTGCATCGGGGCGGGCAGCGAGGGGCAGGCGCCGCGCCGCAGGCGGGTGACATCGCTGGTGGCATTTTCGGTGACATTTCCGGCGCCACCGGTGGCGACGTCATTAGTGGCAGTGGTGACATCGGTGGCAGGGGTGACAACGCTCATTCCGCCGCCTCCCCCGCCAGTGCCGCCAGCCCGGCCGACACATCATTGCGGCGCGGATGCCACAAGCCCCGCTCCCGCGCCCGCTCGAATCGCGCCGCGACGAAACGCGCCGCCTCGGGGGAGGCGCCGCTGAGGAATTCGCGCACCGCCTCGTCGCCGACATAGGCGGCATGCAGCGCGTCGATCAGGGGACCGGGCACGGCGCGGGTCGCTTCAGCGAAGCCGACCAGCCGGTCGACCGTCTCGGCGATCTCCGCGGCGCCGCGCGGGCCGTGGCGCATAAGTCCGGCGATATAGCGGGGATTGGTCCGCCCACGGACGATGCGGGCGATCGCCTCGGCGAGCGGGCGGGCCTTCGGCCGCGCCGGGTCGGAAGTGTCGAGCACCACGAGGTCGGGCGTGCGGCCCAGCTTTTCGGCCGCCGCCGCGAAGCCGCCGATGAAGGCGAGATCGGCATCGCCTTCGAGCAGGTCGCGGCCGGGATCGTCGCCGCCATGCACCAACAGGTCCGCCGCCGCGACGCGCGCCGCAAAAGCCGCGCCCGCCTCCTGCGCCTGCCCTTCCGAGCCGCCATAGGCATGCGAGGCGCTGGCGAGATAGGCGGCGCCGAGCGCTTCCCGCTCGATCTCGCCGGCCTCTAAGCCGGCGCCATAGGCGCCCGGCGCGGTGCCGAAGATGCGCGGCGCGCCCTCGCCGGCCGCCCTCAAGGGGTTCTCGTCGTGCGTTTCCTCGCGCCGGGCCACCGCGCGCAGGGCGGCGTCGAGAAGCGCGATCTGCGCCGGGAACAGGTCGCGGAAGAGGCCGGATATGCGGAAGGTGACGTCGACGCGCGGGCGGCCGAGCAGCGCGGTCGGCAGCACCTCGATGCCGGTCACGCGGCCCGTCGCCGGGTCCCATGTCGGGCGCGCGCCGATCAGCGCCAGCCCCTGCGCGATCTCCTCGCCGCCGGTACGCAGCGTGGCGCTGCCCCACAGATCCAGCACCAGCGCGCGCGGCCAGTCGCCATGCGCCTGCGCATAGGCCCGCAGCACCTCGTCGGCAGCGAGCCGGCCGAGGTCCATGGCGGTCGGCGTCGGCAGCGCGCGGGGATCGGCGGTGAAGAGATTGCGCCCGGTCGGCATCACGTCGCTGCGCCCGCGCCCCGGCGCGCCGGCCGGCCCGGCGGGGACGCGACGGCCGTCCAGCGCGGCGAGCAGCCCGTCGCGCTCGGCCTGTCCGCACGGCCCGCGTCCATAGACGTGGAAGCCGTCCTTCAGCCGCATCTCCTTGATGTCGCAGAGGAAAGCGTCGATCTGCTTCAGCGCCTCGTCCGGCGGCACGTCCACGGCAAGGCCGGCGTCGCGGGCAAGACCGGTGCGCTCGGCCTCCTCGACGATGAGCCGGGCGAGCCGCTCGCGCCGGCGGCGGTCGAGCCCGTCGGCCTGCGCATATTCGTCGACGAGGCGCTCCAGCTCCGCCGCCTCGCCGGCCAGCCCCGCCTCGATTGTGGGCGGCGGCAGATGGCCGAGCGTCACCGCCGCGATGCGCCGCTTGGCCTGCGCCGCCTCGCCGGGATTGGAGACGATGAAGGGATAGGCGACCGGGAGCGCGCCCAGCAGCAGCTCGGGGAAGCAGCGCTGCGTGAGCGCGACATGCTTGCCCGGCAGCCATTCCAGCGTGCCATGCGCGCCCATATGGACGAGCGCGTCGGAGGAGCGCTGGAGCCAGAGGCCGAAGGCGAGAAGCGCGTGGCGCGGCGGGAGCGCGGGGTCGTGATATTGCGCGCGGCGCTCGGCGCGGGAGCCGCGATCCGGCGCGATGGCGACGGTCACATGGCCGAAGCGCGCCGCGCGGAAGCGGAAGGCGCCTTTTGCTAGATCAGGATCGTCCTCCGGCGCACCCCAGGCGGCGTGGATGGCGGCGACGGCGGCGGGTGGGAGGGTGGAGAGCGCGGCGCGGTAGTTCTCGAGTTCAAGAACACCCTCATCCTGAGGTGCCCGGCGCCAGCCGGGCCTCGAAGGATGCTCGTCTCGAACGCCCGGACGAACATCCTTCGAGGCTCGCTCCGCTCGCACCTCAGGATGAGGGTGTTCTTTGGTCAGCCGATCAAGAAGGTCCCGCTCATCCGCCGGCACGTCCTCCACCGTGTAGCCGGCGGCCTTCATGTCCGAGAGCAGCGCCCGCACGCTCGCCGGCACATTCAACCCGACCGCCCAGCCGGTGCGGCCGGGGGCGCCGGCGTAGTCGGGCATCAGCACCGTCACCCGGCGCTCGTCGCGCGGCGTGGCCTGCAACCGGACCAGCGCGGCGACGCGCTCGGCCACCTCAGCCGCACGGTCGGGCTCCGGCCGGTTCGCCAGCGCGGTGAAACCCGGCACGGCGGGCGTCGCCTCCGGCGCCTTGAAGGAGAGCGCGCCGGCCAGCACGCGCCCATCAAGCTCGGGCAGCACGACGTGCATGGCCAAATCCGCGCTGGTCAGCCCGCGCACGCCTTCCGCCCAGGCCTCGCGTTTCGTCGTGGCGACGATGGCCTGCAGCACCGGCACGCCGGGCGCGTCGAGCACGGTTTCCTCGCCCGGATCGGCGGCGGCGAAGGCGGTGAGCGTGACGATGACGGCCGGCTCCATCGCCGCCAGCGCGTCCTTCAGGAAGGCGGCGGAGGCGGGCTCGCGCAGCGAGGCGACGAAGATCGGGCGGGGCGACAGCCCGAGCGCAGCCAGCGCATCGCACAGCGCGTCGACCGGCGCCGTATCGCCGGCCAGCCACATGGAGCGGTAGAAGATGACGGGGACAGTGGGGGCGGTGCCTTCACCGGGTTCGCCCTCATCCTGAGGTGCGAGCGCAGCGAGCCTCGAAGGATGCTCACGCGGAGCGCCCCCTGCTTCAGCATCCTTCGAGGCTCGGCCGTCGGCCGAACACCTCAGGATGAGGTCGTTGGGGGGTGAGGGGGAAGCACGCTCCCACTCATATTCCCCTGCCAGCGGCACGGGCCGCGGCGGCGCGGCCTGCATCTCACGCCCGGCATGGCCCGCCAGACGGCGCAGCAGGGCACGCATGTTCGCCGGGCCGCCGGCGCGGAAATAGGCGAGGAGCGCCTCCAGCTCTGAAGCCGGCAAAGTCGAGGCCTCGGCGAGGCGCGGGTCGTCGCGGTCCTCGCCCGGCAGCACGGCCAGCGCGAAGCCCCTCGCCCGCGCCTCCGCGCTCAGCCGGTCGACGCCGTAGCGCCACCAGTCGAGCCCGCCGAGCAGCCGCACCACGACGATGCGGGCATGCACCGCAACGCCGTCGATCCACAGGTCGACCGACATGGGATGGCGCAGGTCGCGCAGATTGGCCAGGCGCAGGCTGGGAAGCTCGGGCTCGGCCTGCTGAGCCCGCGCGAGCGCGCCGAGGTCGCTGTCGGTGAAGGACAGCACCACCACCTCGCCCGGCGTCTGGCCGAGGTCGACCGGCTCGACGAGGTCGTCGAGGCTGGTCGAGGTGGTGGTGAGGATGTGCATGGGTGCCTAGCCGCCTTTATGTGCACCGTCATCCTGAGGCGCGAGCGAAGCGAGCCTCGAAGGATGGTGCAGCCGCGCGCCGCAACGACCCTCCTTCGAGGCCCGGACGACGTCCGGGCACCTCAGGATGACGTTGTATTGTGTGGCACGCACCCTCACGCCGCCACCGCCTCGCCGGCGAGGATGGCCTCCACCTTCGCCGCATCGAAACCCTTCAGCCCGATGGCGACCAGCCGGCCGCGGCGGGGCTCGGCGCCCCAGGCACGGTCGAAATGATGCGCCACGCGCGGGCCTACCGCCTGCACCAGCAGGCGCATCGGCTTGCCCGTCACGGCGAGGAAGCCCTTCACCCGCAGCACCTCGGCCTCCTCGGCCGCGCGGGCGATGCGGGCGGCGAACTCCGCGGGCTCGGCGATCTCCGGCACCTCGATCACCACGCTGTCGAAATCGTCGTGGTCGTGCTCGGCCTCGTCGTCGTGGTGCGTGCGGCGGTTCTCGATGTCGTCCTCGGTGCCGACGCCGAGGCCCATCAGCACCGCCGGGTCGATCCGCCCCTCGGTGATGGCGACGACGCGCACGCCCTTCGGCAGCTCGGCGTCGAGCGCGGCGCGGGCCTTTTCCTTGCCGGCGTCGTCGATCAGGTCGCCCTTGGTGAGGATGACGAGGTCGGCGCAGGCGATCTGGTCGTCGAACACTTCCTCGATCGGGTCGTCATGATCGAGCGAGGCGTCGCTAGCTCGCTGCTCGGCCAGCGCGTCATAGTCATGCGCCACGCGCCCGTCGGCCAGCGCCGCGCCGTCCACCACGGCGACGACGCCGTCCACCGTCACCCGGCTTTTGATCGCCGGCCAGTGGAAGGCCTGCACGAGCGGCTTAGGGAGCGCGAGGCCGGAGGTCTCGATCAGGATGTGGTCGACCTTCGGCACGCGCGACAGAATGGCGTCGAGGGCGGGGACGAAATCGTCGGCCACGGTGCAGCAGATGCAGCCATTGGCCAGCTCGACGATGTTCTCCTCCGGGCAGGTGTCGATGCCGCAGCCCTTGAGGATCTCGCCGTCGATGCCGACATCGCCGAACTCGTTGACGATCACCGCCAGCCGCTTGCCCCTGGCGGTCTCCAGCACATGGCGGATCAGCGTCGTCTTCCCCGAGCCGAGGAAGCCGGTGACGATGGTGCAGGGCACGCGGGAAAGGCTGGTCGAAGCGGCGGTCATGCGGCGTCTCCACGAACGGGTTCTCGGGATGCGCCGGTCGCGGAGGGCATTCTCCGCGCGAAGCCGCGATCAGGCGGCTCTGCCTGGCCGTCGGGCACCCCGCCGACGGACACGACCGAATCTCCGGCAGGTCTCCTGGCTCGCGGGTCGCCGCCTCGTCGCCGCCTTCCCGGAGAGGTCTCCAGTGGCTTCAGGCGCGGGCTCGCCGCTCACAGTTGCGGGGGCAGCCGCGGAATAGGAACACCCGAGGGCACCCCGCACCGCATTCCCTTTTCATCCCGCCCGAGAGCGGGAACCGTCGATCGCCGCCACTAAAGGAGCCTTGCCGGGGAATGTCAAACCGGCCCGCCAATCCCCATTGCGGCGCGGTATTTGGCCGCTATAGTCGCGGGAGTCGTCGGTTCCCGTGATGCGCACGGGACGCAAGACGGGAACGCGGTGGGACGGAAACCTTCCTTCAAGGTCGATGTCGAATCCGCGGCTGCCCCCGCAACTGTGAGCGGCGAGCCCTCCTCCATCAGCCACTGGCGCAAGCCGGGAAGGCGGGGAAGGGCCGAGACCCGCGAGCCAGGAGACCGGCCGGCGACACAACCGCAGCGACCCTCGGGTGGAGGGTCAAAGGAGCCTGCCATGAACAACCCGCACAGCCGCACCACGGCGGCCTCGTCCCAGTCGGTCGCCGCGCGCGCGATTCCCATCACGCTCGCCGCCCTGCTCGGCATCTTCGTCGTCGGCGGCGTCGGCTTCTCGCAGATCGGGCCGATGCACAACGCGACGCACGACGTGCGTCACGCCGCTGCCTTCCCCTGCCACTGAACGGCGGGGACGTGCAGCCATGTCGCTTTTCAGGACGATTCTGTTCGTCGCCGCGCTCGCCGGCATCGGCACCGGCGTCGTGGTCGCCGCCATCCATCTCTTCACCACCGTGCCGCTGATCGTGCAGGCCGAGACCTTCGAGGGCTCGGCCCCCGAGGAAGCCGTCTCGCACGAGCACGCGCCCGGTACCGCCGCGCATGAGCACTCCCACGACGGCGAGGAATGGGCGCCGGCCGACGGCATCGAGCGCAACGGCCTCACCGTGCTGTTCACCGTGCTGACCGGCTTCGGCTTCGCGCTGCTGCTGGTCGCGGCGAGCGAGCTCACCGGCGGGCTCACCGGCTGGCGGCAGGGCCTGCTCTGGGGTCTCGCGGGCTTTGCCGCCTTCACCCTGGCACCCGGGCTCGGCCTGCCGCCGGAACTTCCGGCCATGCCCGCCGCCGACGTCGCCGCGCGGCAGATGTGGTGGATCGGCACGGCCGCGGCGACCGCCGCCGGCCTCGCCCTCGTGGTCTTCGGCCGTTCGCCGCTGCTCGCCGTGCTGGGCATCGCCCTGATCCTGGCGCCGCAGCTGATCGGCGCGCCGCAGCCCGACAGCTACGAGACGCCGATCCCCGAGGCGCTGCACCACAGCTTCGTGGTCGCCTCGGTGACGGTGAGCCTCATATTCTGGGTGCTGCTCGGCGGCCTCGCCGGCTGGCTGCGCCCGCGCTTCGCCGCGCACGGCGCCTGAACCCCTTATTTCTCCCTGACTGGTCCTTCGACGAGAAGGACCGAGGAGCTTCGATGAACCCGATCCTTCGGCGCGCCGCCGTCATTCCGACCGCCGCGCTGGCGCTTGTCGCCTCGTCCCCCGCCTTCGCCCACCATGCCATGGGCGGCGAAATGCCCTCGACCTTCGGCGAGGGCTTCATTTCCGGTCTCGCCCATCCGGTGATCGGCCCCGACCACCTCGCCTTCCTCGTGGCGGTGGGCGTCGCCACCGCACTGGGCGGCATGCCGCTCTGGCTGCCGATCGTCTTCGTCGCCGCCTCCGCGCTGGGCGTCGGCGTGCACCTCTCGCTCGTCGACCTGCCGGCGGCCGAGCTGGTCGTGGCCGCCAGCGTGCTTCTGGCCGGCTTCCTGCTGGCGCGCGGAGAGCGCGTCGCCACGGGCGCCTGGGCGGTGCTGTTCGCCATCGCCGGCCTGTTCCACGGCTATGCCTATGGCGAGTCGATCGTCGGCGCCGAGCCGACGCCGCTCTATGCCTATCTGGCGGGCCTCGTCCTGATCCAGTCCGCCCTGTCGATCGGCGTCGCGCTGGTCGCCAGCCGCGCTGCCTCCGCCCTCGCCCCGCGCCTTGCCGGCGCGGCCGTGGCCGGCATCGGCTTCGCGGCGGTGATCGGCCAGGTCGTTCCGGGCTGACCGGACCTTCCGCGCCATGGCGCTCACCCTCGTCCTCGGCGGCGCCCGCTCCGGCAAGAGCCGGCACGCCGAGGAACTGGTCGAGCACCTGCCCGGCCCGTGGAGCTATATCGCGACCGCTGAGGCCTATGACGAGGAGATGGGGGAGCGCATCGCGCTCCACCGCTCCCGCCGTGGGATGAGCTGGCAAACGCTCGACGCGCCGCACGAGCTTGCGGGCGCGCTCAAGGGCCTGCCCGCCGGCCGGCCGGTGCTGGTCGACTGCCTGACGCTCTGGCTGACCAACCGCATGCTGGCCGAGGCCGATGTGGAGGCCGAGAGCGCGGTGCTGGCCGAGGCGCTCGCCGCGCGAGACGGCGAGACCATCGTGGTCTCCAACGAGGTCGGGCTGTCCATCGTGCCGGAGAACGCGCTGGCCCGCCGCTTCCGCGACGCGCAGGGCCGGCTGAACCAGATGGTGGCCGCCCGCGCCGGCACCGTGATCTTCATGGTCGCCGGCCTTCCTATGAGGGTGAAGGGATGAGCGAAATCTCCGAAGAGGAAGCCGCCCGCCACCGCGCCAAGATGGAGAAGCGCAAGGCGGTGCAGGACGCCGAGGTGGCGCAGAAGTCCGTCGAGAAGGGCCTGCTGATCGTCCATACCGGCGCCGGCAAGGGCAAGTCGACCGCCGCCTTCGGCCTCGCCCTGCGCGTGCTGGGGCACGGGGGCCGCGTCGGCGTCGTCCAGTTCATCAAGGGCGCCTGGCATTCGGCCGAGCGCGACGCGCTGAAGACCTTCGGCGACCGGGTGGAATGGCACGCCATGGGCGAGGGCTTCACCTGGGAGACGCAGGACCTCGCCCGCGACATCGCCGCCGCCGGGCGCGCGTGGGAAAAGGCGCGCGAACTGATGGCGGACGAGAGCATCGGTCTCGTCATCCTCGACGAGCTCAACATCGCCCTGCGCTACGATTACCTGCCGGTGGAAGACGTCGTGGCCGTGCTCGCCGCACGCCGCGTGGGGCTCCACGTCGTCGTCACCGGCCGTAACGCCAAGCCCGCCTTGATCGAGACCGCCGACCTCGTCACCGAGATGAGCCTGGTGAAGCACCATTTCAAAGCCGGGGTGAAGGCGCAGAAGGGCATCGAGTTCTGATGCGCCCTCCTGTCCGCCCGGCGGTTCGAGCTTGCGGCGGCGCATACCCTTTCACGGGCGAGGCAAAAGGACTGGGTCCCCGGGTCAAGCCCGGGGATGAGGGAAGAGATGCAATGACCAGCCGGACTCCTCGCGTGACGGCAAGGAATTGCACGGTGCGATCTCGCAATTCCGCAGCGACATTCCTATGTCATGGGCGACGCCGGACAATGCGGCGTGGCGCTTTCACGGAGAAACGCTTCGATGCGTTCCACCCCTGTCGCTTACCTGTTCTGGCTGTTCGGCCTGATCGGCATCTGCGGCATCCACCGCTTCTACACCGGCCGCTACTGGACCGGCGCGCTCTGGCTGCTCACCATCGGCCTGCTCGGCATCGGCCAGATCATCGATCTGTTCCTGATCCCCGGCATGGTGCGCGAGGCCAATCTGGAGCGCCGCGTGGATTACCTCGAGGGCCGCGACTACGGCTCGCGCCAGGGCCATCACCACGGCTGATCTCCTCGTCCCCTGAGGGCGCGCGATGAACGCGCCCTCTTCTGCGCGCGCCCTGATGTTCCAGGGCACCGGCTCGGATGTCGGCAAGTCGCTGATTGTCGCCGGCCTCGCCCGCGCCTTCGCCAATCGCGGGCTCAAGGTCCGCCCCTTCAAGCCGCAGAACATGTCGAACAACGCCGCCGTCACCGCCGATGGCGGCGAGATCGGCCGTGCGCAGGCGCTACAGGCCCGCGCCGCGCGGGTCGCTCCCTCCGTCCACATGAACCCGGTGCTCTTGAAGCCGCAGAGCGAGATCGGCGCGCAGGTGGTGGTGCAAGGCCGCGCGCGCGGCAATGCGAGGGCGAGCGAGTACCAGAAGCTGAAGCCCTCGCTGATGGCGGCAGTGCTGGAGAGCTACGAGAAGCTGCGCGCCGAGGCCGACCTCGTGCTGGTGGAGGGCGCCGGCTCGGCCTCCGAGATCAATCTGCGCGCGGCCGACATCGCCAATATGGGTTTTTCCCGCGCCGCCGACGTGCCGGTCATCCTGATCGGCGACATCGACCGCGGCGGCGTCATCGCCAGCCTGGTCGGGACGAAGGCGGTGCTCCCCGAGGACGACGCGGCGATGATCTGCGGCTTCCTGGTCAACCGCTTCCGCGGCGACCCCGCGCTGTTCGCCTCCGGCATGGAAGAGATCGCCGCGCGCACCGGCTGGGAGGCGCTCGGCCTCATCCCCTTCTTCGCGGAGGCCGGCCGCCTGCCGGCCGAAGACGCGCTGGCGCTCGACGCCGCGCGGCCGGCCAAGCCGGGCGCGCGCGTGAAGATCGCCGTCCCCATCCTGCCGCGCATCGCCAATTTCGACGATCTCGACCCGCTGGACGCCGAGCCTTCGGTGGAGGTGGTGCGCGTGCGCCCCGGCACCGCACTGCCGGGCGATGCCGACCTCGTCATCCTGCCCGGCTCGAAATCGACCATCC
The DNA here is from genome assembly GCF_000092925.1 of Ancylobacter novellus DSM 506. Lineage (NCBI taxonomy): Bacteria > Pseudomonadati > Pseudomonadota > Alphaproteobacteria > Hyphomicrobiales > Xanthobacteraceae > Ancylobacter > Ancylobacter novellus. Next base: position 2,702,204 of record NC_014217.1, read on the forward strand.
CCGACCTCGACGACCTGCGCCGCGCCGGCTGGGATATCGACATCCGCGCCCATGTGCGGCGCGGCGGCCGCGTGCTCGGCCTGTGCGGCGGCTACCAGATGCTCGGCCGCACGCTCACCGACCCCGAGGGCGTGGAAGGTCCGCCCGGCACCGTTCCGGGCCTCGGCCTGTTGGAGGTCGACACCGTGCTGACGGCTGAGAAGCGGCTGGTGGCGATCACCGGCTCGGCGGACGGCATCCCCTTTGCCGGCTATGAGATGCATATGGGCGTGACCGAGGGGCCGGGCCGCGCGCGCCCCTTCGCCGTCATCGACGGCGAGGGGCCGGAGGGCGCCGTCTCGCCGAACGGGCGCGTCGTCGGCACCTATGCGCACGGCCTGTTCGCCGACGACCGCCAGCGCGCGCATTGGCTCGCTTTGCTCGGCGCACCGCCGAGCGGGCTCAGCTATGAGGATGGCGTCGACGCCACGCTCGACACCCTCGCCGCCCACCTCGCCGCTTATGTGGACCTGGACCGGCTGCTGGAGCTGGCGCGCTAGCCTCGCGTCATCCCGACCGACCCATGAAGCAAGGCACCCTCATGCCCGGCCCAAGGCCGGGCATGAGGGTGCTCTGTGTCAGATCACCACCGCCAGCGTCAGTATCGCCAGCGCGCCCACCACCACGCCGTCCGCCGCCCGGTACAGCGCCAGCGCGCGGCGGATGTCGGCGCTCGTGCATTCATAGCGCCCGCCCTCGCCCATCAGCCCGTCGACCGAGAGCTTGCCGCCATAGTGGCGCGGGCCGGCGATGGCGATGCCGAGCGCGCCGGCCATCGCCGCTTCCGGCCAGCCGGCATTGGGCGAGCGGTGCTTGGCCGCGTCGCGCCGCATCGCCGTCCACGCCGCGCGCGCCGAGGCGCCGCGCACGAAGATCGCGCCGATCACCACCGCCATGCCGGCGAGCCGCGAGGCCGGCAGGTTGACGAGATCGTCGAAGCGCGCCGAGGCCCAGCCGAAATCGGTGTGCCTGATGTCCTTGTGGCCGATCATGCTGTCGGCGGTGTTCACCGCCTTGTAGATCGCCCCGCCGGCGACCCCGCCGACGCCCATCCACAGGGCCGGCGCGACGACGCCGTCGGAGAAATTCTCCGCGAGGCTCTCGATGGCCGCCCGCGCCACCCCGCCCTCGTCGAGCTTGTCCGGGTCGCGGCCGACGATGTGCGACACCGCCCGGCGGCCGGCTTCCAGGCTCTCCTCCAGCCCGTCGGCGACGCGGGCGACATATTGGTGCAGGCTGCGCTGGGCGAGCAGGGTCGAGCCGGCGAAGGCCGCATAGAGGAAGCCGAGCGGCAGCATGAGCAGCAGTTTCTGCGTCACGAAGCCGGCCGTGCCGGCGAGCGCAACGATGAGCACCAGCGTCGCCACCCCGGCGATCCTGCGGTGGCGCGGGCTGTCGGTGTCGAGGTTGATCTCGCGATCGAGCGCCGCGATCAGCCGGCCCATCCACATCACCGGATGGCCCGCCCGCTCCAGCAGAATGCGGGGATAGCCGATCACGGCCTCGATCAGCAGCGCCGCCAGGGTTAAACCGAGAGTAAGGTCGAGGGCCATCGGAAGTGATTCTCTTGAAGGCTTCCGGTACGCATCGAATCTGCCGGCCGCGCGTACCACCATTTCCGTCCGCGCGCGTGCCATCAAGACCCGCCGCGCGGCTTCCCGCGCCCATCAACCGGATGCTGCGCGCCGCATGAACGCCCCCGTGACCTCGCTCGGCCTGCTGCCGCCGGAAATGGAGCAGCTGAAGCGCGCTAGGCTGCAGGACGTGTTCGGCTTCGACCGCTTCCGCCCCGGCCAGCAGGACGTGGTGGATTCGGTGCTCGCCGGCGTGCCGACGCTGGCGGTGATGCCGACCGGCGCGGGCAAGTCGCTGTGCTACCAGCTCCCCGCGCTGGTGCTGGGCGGGCTCTCCATCGTCGTCTCGCCGCTGATCGCGCTGATGGACGACCAGGTGAACGCGCTGAAATTGCAGGGCGTCGCCGCCGAGGCCATCCATTCTGGGAAGTCCCGCGAGGACAACGTCGCCATCTGGCGCCGCGTGGCGGCGGGCGAGGTGCGCCTGCTCTATCTCGCGCCCGAGCGGCTGCTGACCGAGCGCATGCTGGCGGCGCTGTCCCGCCTCACCCTCGGCCTCGTGGCGGTGGACGAGGCGCACTGCATCTCGCAATGGGGGCATAGCTTCCGCGGCGAATATCTCGGCCTCGGCAAGCTGCGCGAGATCTTCCCCGGCATCCCGCTGGTGGCGCTCACCGCCACCGCCGACAAGGCGACGCGCGACGACATCGTCGAGCGGCTGTTCGGCGGGCAGGCACGGGTCTTCGTCTCCGGCTTCGACCGGCCGAACATCTTCATCGGCGTCGAGGCGAAGAAGGACCCGGCGCGGCAGATCGAGGGCTTCGTGCGGGCGCGCGCCGGCGTCTCCGGCATCGTCTACCGCATCTCCCGCAAGAAGGTGGAGGAGACCGCCGAGCGCCTTTCCGCCGCCGGCATTCGCGCGCTGCCCTATCATGCCGGCCTCACGCCCGAGGTCCGCGCGGCCAATCAGGAGGTCTTCCTCGCCGAGGACGGCATCGTCATGGTGGCCACCGTCGCCTTCGGCATGGGCATCGACAAGTCCGACGTGCGCTACGTGCTGCACGCCGACGCGCCGGGCACGCTGGAGGCCTATTACCAGGAAATCGGCCGCGCCGGCCGCGACGGCGCCCCGGCCGAGGCGCAGCTGCTCTATTCCGCCAGCGACATCGCCACCCGCCGCCGCTTCCTCGACGAGGAGCCCTCCCCGCCCGAGCGCAAGATGGTGGAGGCCCGCCGTCTCGACGCCATGGTCGGCTTCTGCGAGGCGGTGACCTGCCGGCGCGCGGTGCTGCTCGGCTATTTCGGCGAGCGCGCCAAGGCCTGCGGCACCTGCGACGTCTGCCGCGACCCGCCGCAGGTGGTCGACGCCTCGCGCGACGCCCAGCTCGTGCTGCGCCTGGTGCGGGCGACCGGCGAGCGCTATGGCGCGGCCTATATCGCCTCCGTCGTCACCGGCCAGCGCACCGACCAGATCGCCGCTCGCGGCCACGACCGGCTGGCCGATTTCGGCACCGGCGCCGACAAGCCGGCGACCGAATGGCGCGCCTTGCTGCGCCAGCTCGTCGCCACCGGCGCGCTGCATGCCGACCCCGAACGCTTCGGCGCGCTGACCCTCACCGAGGCCGGCGTCTCCGTGCTCGGCGGCACCCGCGCCGTCACCCTGCGCGCGCCCTCGCGCGCCAAGCGCCAGCGCTTCGCCCGTTCGGAAAGCGGGCCGGAGCTGGCGCCGGCCGAGGCGGCGCTGCTCGGCAAGCTCAAGGCGCTGCGCCGCGAGCTCGCCGCCGAGCGCAACGTGCCGGCCTATGTGGTCTTCGCCGACCGCACGCTGGAGGAGATGGCGGTAGAGCACCCGCGCACGCGCACCGAACTCGCCGGGATCAAGGGCGTCGGCGCCGCCAAGCTGGAAGCCTTCGGCATCGCCTTTCTTAAGATTCTCAAAGAATTCTCTTAGAGAATTCTAAGAATAGCGCGCGGGAAGTTTTCCACACGCAAAAGAGTTCACGCGGGCGGATTCTGTCCCTAGACTGCGGTGCAACGGACGAAAAGTCCGGAATGACACCTGTTCCGGGATGGAAATGATGAAGCTCGAACTGTTCACCGCGGCCCTCGCCGCCACGACCCTTCTCGCCGCCGTCAGCGCCGGCGCGCATGGCCCGACCCGCCAGAAGATCTCCGAGAAGATCGAGATCAACGCCCCGCCGGAGAAGGTCTGGGCGGTGGTGTCGAACTTCCAGGACGGCGGCTGGATTCCGGTCGTCGCCAAGACCGAGGGCACCGGCGGCAACGCGCAGGGCGCCACGCGCACCCTGACGCTGAAGAACGGTGCGACGGTCGACGAGGAAGTCGCCAAGCTCGAGCCGGAAAAGATGACCCTCATGTACCGGATCAACAAGGTCGACGTGGCCGTGCTGCCGGTGACGAACTATTCGTCCTGGCTGGTCGTGACGCCGGCGGACGACGGCAAGAAGTCCGAGGTCGAGTGGCGCGGCGCCTTCTACCGCGGCTACCCGAACAACGACCCGCCGCCGGAGCTGAACGACGAAGCCGCCATCAAGGCGGTGACCGGGCTCTACAAGGCCGGGCTGGAATCGCTGAAGAAGCAGATCGAGGGCGGCAGCTGAGGGCTGGGCCTGCGCCGAATGCGCGCCCGGCTTCAGCATCCTTCGAGGCCGCCTTTGGCGGCACCTCAGGATGAGGTCCCTCCAGAGAGCATCCTCATCCTGAGGTGCGAGCGCAGCGAGCCTCGAAGGATGCTCACATGCACGCCGCCTTGGATCGCACAGAAAACATGGATGACGGCGCACCGGGACCAACGGTCATGACAGGAACGCCGTCATGCCCGGGCTTGGCCCGGGCATCCGCGCCTTTCACGGCAGAACGCTTCAAGGCTCCCTCTCCCCGCCCGGGAGAGGGATCGGGTGAGGGGGAAAGCCGTGCGGCTCATCCTCCCGGCCGCATGGCGAGGCAAGTCCCCCTCACCCGCCTTTTTGCCCTGGTCGCCTGCACGCTCCTCGCGCTTCCCGCCGCCGCCGACGAGGCCTTCGTCACCTCGCAGCCGGCGGAGATGCTGTCCGTCGTCGACCTGCCAACGAACAAGGTCGTCGCCACCCTCCCCATCCCCGGCAAGCCGGCCGGCATCGCCGTCTCGCCGGACGGAAAGCGCGCCTTCGTCACCTCGCCCGACGGCAAGGCGCTGAGCATCCTCGACGCCGCCACGCGCAAGGTGGAGCACCGCGTGGACGTCGGCGGCGGGCCGCTCGGCGTCGCCGTGCACCCTTCCGGCAGCCCGGCCTATGTCGCCGACTGGTACCAACACCGCGTCATTGCCGTGGATGCGGCGAGCGGCGCGGTCAAGGGCGAGGTGAAGGTCGGCGATTCCCCCTCCGGCCTCGCGGTGACGCCGGACGGCCGCCTGCTCCTCTCCGCCGACCGCGATTCCGACGCGGTGAGCCTGATCGATACGGCGAGCCTGACCCGCCTCGCCTCGATCAAGGTGGGCGGGCGCCCCTTCGGCGTCACCATCGATGCGGAAGGAAAGCGCGCCTACACCGCCAATGTCGCCTCCAACGACGTCAGCATCATCGACATCGCGGCGGGCAAGCTCATCGGCACGGCGAAGGTCGGCCAGCGGCCCTATGCGGTGGCGCTGGCCAAGGGCCGCGCCTTCGTCACCGACCAGTACGATTCCACGGTCAGCGTGTTCGATCTGGAGACGCTGGCGCCGGTGGCGAAGATCGCGGTCGGCGACTATCCCGAGGGCATCGAGGCGAGCCGCGACGGCGCCTTGGTCTATGTCGCCTGCTGGGAGGCCAACACGCTCGACGTCATCGACACGGCGAGCCTTAAGGTGGTCCGGCAGATCGAGGTCGCCGACGGGCCGCGCGCCTTCGGCGCCTTCATCCGGAAGACGCAGCCCTGAGGGAGACTTGCCTTTCTTGAGCCCTCATCCTGAGGTGCCGTTACACACGCGGCCCGCAGCGACGGGCCTTCGACACGGAAGGGCCGACCGAGATGGAAAAGCAGTTCTGGCACGACAAATGGGAGCGCAACGAGATCGCCTTCCACGGCGGCGAGCCGCATCCGCTGCTGGTGCACAATCTTCCCGCCCTCGGCCTCGCGCCCGGCGCCCGGCTGTTCCTGCCGCTCTGCGGCAAGAGCCTCGACATAGGCTGGCTGCGCGGGCGCGGCTACGAGGTCGCGGCGATCGAGCTCAGCCGGCTCGCCATCGAGCAGCTCTTCGACGAATTGAAGGTCGAGCCGCGCGTGACCGAGGTCGGGCCGCTGGAGCTTTTCGAGGCGGACGGGCTCACCATCTTCGTCGGCGATTTCTTCGATCTCGGCCGCGAGGCGCTGGGCACGGTCGACGCCGTCTATGACCGCGCGGCGCTGGTCGCCCTGCCCGAGCCGATGCGCGAGCGCTATGCCGGGCACCTCGTCCACATGACACATGCGGCGCCGCAGCTGCTGATCACCTTCGACTACGACCCCTCGCTGCTGGTCGGCCCGCCCTTCTGCGTGCCCGAGCACGAGGTGCGCCGGCACTATGGCGCCGCCTACCACATTCGCGGCCTCGGCCGGCATGAGGTGAAGGGCGGCATACGCGGCGTCGGGCCGATCTTCGAGGAAGTCTGGCTGATGGAGCGGCGCTGAGGGGGCCGCATTGACTGCGGCCAGTCCCCTTTCCCTCATGGCCGGGCTTGACCCGGCCACCCAGTGACCGGGCGCACTCAGTCCCCTGGGTCCCCGGGTCAAGCCCGGGGATGAGGGAAGTTGGGAAGAGCCTGCGAAAGTAGCTGAGGCCTCAGATCGCGTAGTCGCCCGGCTGCTGGGCCGGCGGGGCCTTGGTGTCGACGCCGGGACCGGCGGGCGGGAACAGGCGGGCGCGGTCGAGCCGCACCGCCACCGGCTCGCCGATCGGCACCCGCACGGTCGGGGCGATGTCGGCCTCGAACAGCGCCGAGCCCACCTCCACCTCCACCCGGCGGATGGCACCGTGGCGGCGGAAGCCGCGCACCGCGCCCTTCAGCCCCGGCGTGCCCGGCAGGCCGAGCGAGACGTCGTGCGGGCGCACATAGAGCAGCGCCGGCCCGTCCGGCACCGGCTGGGTGGCGGCGGCGATGGCGGTGGAGCCGGCGACGGCGACGCCGTCCCTCACCTCGACCTCGATGCGGCTGGATTCGCCCATGAAGCCGAACACGGCGGCGGTGGCCGGCTGGTCATAGACGTCGTCGGGCGTGCCGACCTGCTCGATCCGGCCCTTGCCCATCACCACCACGCGGTCGGCGAGCTCGAGCGCCTCCTCCTGGTCGTGGGTGACGAAAAGCGTGGTGTGGCCGGTGCGGTCGTGCAGCTCGCGCAGCCATTTGCGCAGCTCCTTGCGCACCAGCGCGTCGAGCGCGCCGAAGGGCTCGTCGAGCAGCAGCACCTTCGGCTCGATCGCCAGCGCGCGGGCCAGCGCCACGCGCTGCCGCTGGCCGCCGGATAGCTGCGCCGGGAAGCGCCCGCCATAGGAATCGAGCTGCACGAGCGCGAGAAGTTCCGCGACGCGCTTGTTGATCTCGCCTTCCGAAGGCCGCTCGGCGCGCGGGCGCGAGCGCAGGCCGAAGGCGATGTTCTCGGCGACGTTCATGTGGCGGAACAGCGCGTAGTTCTGGAACACGAAGCCGATGCCGCGCCGGCGCACCGGGACCGAGAGCGCGTCCTGGCCGTCGAAGAACACGCGGCCATGGCTCGGCTGCTCCAGCCCGGCGACGATGCGCAGAAGCGTGGTCTTGCCCGATCCGGACGGGCCGAGCAGCGCCACCAGCTCGCTCGGCTTGACCTCGAGCGACACGTCGGAAAGCGCCGGCGCGCCGCTGCCGAAACTCTTGCCGACCTGGTCGATCGTCACCGCGACGGTCATGAATTCACTCTTAATTGGTGTACTAAATGGAATTGTCCGCAAGATATCTGAAAATTTGCGGCTGTGAACCCCTGCGATATGGCGCAAAGCCTGCGGAAGTCATCCTCCACCAGGAACACCGTCATCCTGAGGTGCCCGGCGAAAGCCGGGCCTCGAAGGATGCTCGTCAGGTGCGCGTAATGAACATCCTTCGAGGCTCGCTGCGCGAGCACCTCAGGATGACGGTGCATTGTGGACAGACTCTCGAGCCTGTATCCCTCGCGGCATGAGCGACCCGCTTCCCCTCGACCTCGACGGCTACACGCTGCTCCCGCCCGGCAAGGTGGCGGCGGTGGTCACCATGCTGGAGATGACCGCGCCGCCCGCGCCGCTGCCCGAGCGCGGCGATGCCGGGCTCACGCTGGAGCCTGTCGCGGCGCCGGACATCGGCTGGTATCGCGCCCTGTTCCGCCGCATCGGCGAGGAGTGGCTGTGGTTCTCGCGCCTGCGCCTGCCCGACGAGGAGCTCGCCGCGATCATCACCGATAAGGACGTTTCGGTGCATGTGCTGAAGAAGGACGGCGTCGAGGCCGGCTTCATCGAGCTCGACTTCCGCGTGCCGGGCGAGGTGGAGCTCGCCTTCGTCGGCGTGGCGCCGGAGTTGGTCGGCTCGGGCGCCGGCCGCTTCATGATGAACCGGGCGCTGGCGCTGGCGTGGGCGCGCGCGCCGAGGCGCGTGCATGTCCACACCTGCACGCACGACCTGCAGGGCGCGCTCGGCTTCTACATGAAGGCGGGCTTCCGGCCCTATGCGCAGGCGATCGAGGTGACGGACGACCCGCGCCTGTCGGGCCTGCTGCGCCGCGACGCCGCGCCGCATGTGCCGGTGGTGGAGAGATAAGCCTCAGCCGCCCATCACGGCGCGGGCGCGGCCGGCGACGTTACGCGGGGGGATCTCGACGGGGGCGTCGGCGCGCTCGCGCTCGCCCAGCGCCTCGACCTTCTTCAGGTCGTCGAGGGCTTCCTCATAGGCGAGGCGCGCCTCTTCCTGCCGGCCCTTCAATTCGTCGGCCGAGCGCAGCAGATTGTCGCGGCGGGTCGCCGCGGCGCGGGCATAGGTCGAATAGGCGAAATGCTGCGCATCGGTGATGCCGGAGCGCTGCTCCTCGGCATCGATCTCGCGTTCCAGATCGCGCGCCATGCGGTCGAAATCGGCGATCATGGTCTCGATCTGCGCGAAATGGCGGCGCTTTTCCTCCGCCTGGAACCGCTTGAGGCGGATGAGTGTGTCGAGCGACTTCATGGCCGGCTACTCCGCTCCTCGGACTCCGCCACGCCGCCCCCGCAGGCATGAACGCAGCCGGATCGAGCCGCCCTTACGCGGCGGCAGAGCTGATCTTGGCGCAGAGATATTGCCGCTTCCTTACCCTTTCGGTGGAAAAGGTAGCCGGCGACCGGAAAGCCCGACTCTTCAGCAGGATGGAAACGATTTGTTTACCGGCCTCGTTAATGATCGACGCATCGTCCGGTGTGGATGGCTGACGACGCACGAAAGCAGAGTCGGCTGACTCACTTAGGCATACTTTCTGAGATTCGACTCGAACGGCCAGATCGATGAATTCGGGTTCCTGAACAGAACCTTGCGGCAAGACTCGAAGATTTTTTGAGTCCCCGCTTGTGCTCGGGAATCGGAGTTTGTTACCTCTATTGCCGGAAGTAACGAATCGGTGTGTCGGCCGGGCGCGGGAGGGGTCACGTTCGGTCCGGAGTCGTCCGATTGAGCGCTGATACCCCCGGGGCCATGGCGAGGGAAGGGGATTGGCATGCGCGTCTTGCTCATCGAGGACGACCGCGCGACCGCGCAGAGCATCGAATTGATGCTCAAATCCGAGAGCTTCAACGTCTACACGACCGATCTCGGCGAAGAGGGTGTCGATCTCGGCAAGCTCTACGACTACGACATCATCCTGCTGGACCTGAACCTGCCCGACATGTCGGGCTATGACGTCCTCAAGGGTCTGCGCGTCGCCAAGGTGAAGACGCCGATCCTGATCCTGTCCGGCCTCGCCGGCATCGAGGACAAGGTGAAGGGCCTCGGCTTCGGCGCCGACGACTACCTCACCAAGCCGTTCCACAAGGACGAGCTGGTGGCGCGCATCCACGCCATCGTGCGCCGCTCCAAGGGCCATGCGCAGTCGGTCATCACCACGGGCGACCTGGTGGTCAACCTCGACACCAAGACGGTCGAGGTCGCCGGCAACCGCGTGCACCTGACCGGCAAGGAGTACCAGATGCTGGAGCTCCTGAGCCTGCGCAAGGGCACCACGCTGACCAAGGAGATGTTCCTCAACCATCTCTATGGCGGCATGGACGAGCCGGAATTGAAGATCATCGACGTGTTCATCTGCAAGCTGCGCAAGAAGCTCGCCAACGCCAGCCAGGGCCACAACTTCATCGAGACGGTGTGGGGCCGCGGCTACGTCCTGCGCGAGATGGGCGAGCAGGAACAGCGCATCCCGGCGTAAGCTGAGACGACATCCCGAGCGGCGAGGCCACAACGCGCCCGCCCAACTAAAGCCCCGCCACGTTGGCGGGGTTTTTGTTTTTGGGCGGGCTCAGCGCCGCTTTCCGGCCCCCATCCCGGCCGAAGCGAAGCTCGCGCGACGTCATGGCCGGGCTTGGCCCGAAGTCGGCTTATTGCCGACGTCGGTTTTAGCCGCGGAACTCGGATATGTCCGAGTTCCGGCCATCCACGCCTTCTTACCGAGAACGGCCAAAGTCGTGGATGCCCGGCCCAAGGCCGGGCATGACGGTGCTCTGTCGATAGCCGTCATCCCGGACGGCGGCCGTCCGGGATGACGGCTTCCGTGTCGCGCTACTTCGCGTTCTTCTCGATCCAGGCCTTCAGGAAGGCGATCTCGCTCTCCTGGGCCTTGATGATCTCCTCCGCGAGCTTCTTCAGCTCGGGATCCTTGCCGTATTGCAGCTCGATCTTCGCCATGTCGATCGCGCCCTGATGGTGCGGGATCATGCCGCGCGCGAAGTCGACATCGGTGTTGCCGCTATAGGTGATCGCCATGTCCTTGTGCATGCGGGCATTGGCGTCCTCGAAGGCCTTGGCGGAGGCGCCGCCGCCCATATGGCCCATCATCATGCCCGGCCCCATATTGCCCTGCCCCATGGGCATGTTGTCGTGCTGCATCGGCATGTTGCCTTGCCCCATGGGCATGTTGCCCTGGCCCATGGGCATGTTCCCTTGGCCCATCGGCATGTTGCCCTGGCCCATCGGCATGTTGCCCTGGCCCATGGGCATGTTCCCCTGGCCCATCGGCATGTTCTGCTGGTTCGTCGGCGCGTTCTGCGCGATGGCGAGGACGGGAAGCGCGGCGAGGCTGGCGGCGATGAGCGCTGCCTTGGTGAGAGTGTTCATGATCGTCTCCGTCGGATCAAATGAGGATGCGCGGGCCGGTATGGCCGCGCGGGCTTGCTCGACAGATCAAACGAGGCGGGGCGGCGGCACCGGCGCGGGCCAGGCGAGGCCGGGCAGCGGCGCCGTGTCGGGCGGGGAAAGGGCGAGCAGCCGGGGCGCCGGCAGCGTCAGGCCGGGCACCGCCAGCGGCGGCGCGATGAGCTGGCTGAGCACGCAACACATGTGCAGCCGCACCGCGTCGGGCGCCGGCGGGTGCAGCAGCGTGCCGCCCTGCCCCGCCATAACCGGCGCCGCTTCGGCGGAATGCATGGAATGGCCGGCATGATCGCCCGGATCGGCGGCGACGGCCGGCAATGCCGGCTCGTGGCACGGCATGATGCGTGCCGCCATCGCCGTGGCGGCAGCCGCCGGGCCGGCCATGAGGCTGGCCATCACCATGAGCCCGACCATCAGGCGAAGAAGGCGCAGCAATCGCATGCACGACATCCGTGGGAACAGTCCCACGCCATAACTAGCAGCCGAAGGCGCGGTGCACAGCCGGTCGAAACACGGATGGCGCAGCTGTGATCAGGTGGCAGGGAGAACTATCGGCATTTCCCCTTCCCTCATCCCCGGGCTTGACCCGGGGACCCAGGGGACCGGGGTGCTGGCGGAAAGTCTGGATCCCCGGGTCAAGCCCGGGGATGAGAGCCTGTTGTAAGAGAATTGGTTCAGCGCATGCCGCTCAGCGCTGGAGCAGCGCGAGGATCAGCGCCACCTCGTCGCTCGCCGATACCACGCGGTGGAAGCCCTGCGGGACGGCGACGCCGTCCTTGGCGAAGCCGATGCGCCGGGCCGCGTCGGTCGCCTCGACGCCCGCGTCGCGGATGTCGGCATAGGCGTCGAGATCGACCAGGATGACGTCGAAGCGCCCGCCGGCGAGGCGCGCCGCGCGCGGATCGTCGGCAAGCGAGACGTCATGGCCCATGGCGCGCACCAGCTCGCGCATCCCCGCGCGGGCCGCACCTTCCGGGGCGGTCACCAGCACGCGCAGCGGCGCACTCGCCGGGGCGGCGTCGGCCGGCTCCAGCAGCCGGTAGCGCCCGGCATCGGTGGCGAGGAAGCGCAGGCCGCCGACGCGCTCGATGCGCCCGCGCGGCGCGAGGCCGATCACCTCGTCGACGGCGACCGCCTCGTCCTCGCCGAGATGCAGCAGCACCCGCGCTCCGCGGCGGAGCGACGGGAACAGGGCGACGCCCGGCATCTCGTCGAGCAGGGTGGCGCCGCGCAGCGCGGCGATGCGCACCGCCTCCGGCTGCGCCCGCCCGGCCCGCACCAGGAGGTGCGCGGTGTCGTGCGCCTCGGCGGCGGTCGCTTCCATGCGCGGCGTCGCCACGCCGATCGACAGGTCGAGGATCGCCGCCTGCGCACCGTCCGGCAGCACGGCGATGCCGCCGATCATGTCGTCGCAGGGAGAGAAACGGTCGCGCCAGCTCGACGGCATGGCCTCGACGGCGGCGCGCTGGCGCGCCGGCAGGTCGTCGATCAGCACGGTGGCGCGCACCTTGCCGTTGGAGCCGAACAGCACCAGCCCGCCCTGCACTGAGGGCGGCACGGCGAGGCCCATGCGGGCGGAAAGACGGATCAGCGGCAGGCCGCTGGCGCCGAGCGTGCCGGCGGCGGACATGGCGACGAGCCGCTGCCAGCGCTCGCCGGCGACCGTCATCACCTCGACGACCTGGGCGGCCGGCAGGGCGAAGCGCATGCCGCGCAGCGAGAACACCAGCATTTCCTCGCGCACCGGCGCGGGACGCGGCTCGGCCGAGGACGCCCGCGCAGGCTGTGCCGTCAGCGCGCGGAAGGAACGGGCGGCGAGAGCCGCGAGCGGACCCTCGCCGGCAACATCGCCCGGAACGGGGCCGCGCAGCGCGGCGGAATGGGTGTCGACGGGGACCATGGGCGACCGGAAGCACTGGACACAACGCGCACGCCTTTTAGGCGCGCAAAGCGAAGTGTCCTCCGATCACGTTAACGTCGTCTGAAAGAAGTGACGCAGCGGGAATCGCGCCGGCTTCGCCGCTCACGCCTTCTCGGCGGCGATCTCGACGCTCTCGCCGGCATGGCCGAGGCTGAGCCGGTAGCCGGCCGCGCGCGCCAGAAGCCCGGTGTAGTGCGGCTGGATGGCATGGGCGTCGAGCGCACCGCCTTCCGGGGCTTCGCCGGCCAGGAGGGCGATCAGATGCGGCGGGATGCGCGAATGGCTGCCCTCGGTGGTCAGGCGGAAGCCGCCCTCGTCGCCCTCGCCGGTGGCGATGACCAGTATCTTGCCGCCGCGCGGGATGGTCGAGGTGGCGACCACCATCAGGTTGAGCAGCAGCTTCACCTTGTTCTTCGGCGAGAGCACGCGCGGCACATGCCATTCGACGCTCGTGCGGTCGTCCTCGATGAAGCCGCGGGCCACCTTCTCGGCGTCGCCGGTGTCGATCTGCGCCCCGGCCGAGCCGGCCGCGCCGAAGGCGAGGCGGGCGAATTGCAGCCGGGCGGAGGCCTGCTTGGCGCTCTTGGCGATGAGGTCGAGCGCGAACGCCTTCATGCTCGGATCGTCCTCGTCGTCGAGCACTTCCAGCCCGTTGACGATGGCGCCGACCGGGCTGATCACGTCGTGGCAGACGCGCGAGCACAGGAGCGCGGCGAGGTCGAGCTTGTCGAGGTCGATGGCGGTCGTCATCGCGTCCCTGTAGAGAATTGCCTTGCGAATCGGCCGCGGGGCGTGCGGCCGGCACGCGGGCTGTGATACACCGCGCTCCCGGGCACGCCAACCTTGCGCGCCCTATTGTCGCCCCGCTTCCCGGAACCCGCTTGCCATGTCCCTGCCGTCGTCGTCCGCCGCCGATCTGAGCCTGCTCGCCGCGCTGGCGCAGGCCTCGCTCAAGGCCGGCGAGGTCATATTGCGCATCCGCGCGGAGGGCATCACGGTCAACGCCAAGTCCGACCAGAGCCCGGTCACCGCCGCGGACCTCGCCGCCGAGGAGCTGCTGCATGCCGAGCTCGCGCGCATCCTGCCGGGAGTGCCGGTCATCGCCGAGGAGGCGGTGGCGCAGGGCAAGGGCGAAGCACTGGGGACGGGCGAAGCGCCCGCCGACGCCTTCCTGCTGGTCGATCCGCTCGACGGCACCAAGGAATTCATCGGTGCCAGCGGCGAGTTCACGGTGAATATCGGCCTCGTCATCGGCGGCGTGCCGGCCTTCGGCATCGTCCTCGCTCCCGCCGTCGCCCGGCTCTATGCCGGCATGACCACGGCCGCCGGCGGCGCGGCCTTCGCCGCCGGGCTGGAACCCGATGCCGGCCTGTGGACGCCGATCCGCTGCCGCCCCACCCCCGAGCGCGGCCTCGTCGCGGTCGCCAGCCGCTCGCATCCCGACGCCGGCACCGAAGCGATTCTGGCCGAGCTCGACGTCGCCGAGCGCATCAGCTGCGGCTCGGCGCTGAAGTTCGGCCTCGTCGCCGAGGGCCGCGCCGACATCTATCCGCGCCTCGGCACGGTGTGCGAATGGGACGTCGCCGCCGGCCATGCGCTGGTGCGGGCGGCGGGCGGCAGCGTGTGCCGGCCGGACGGCAGCCCCCTGCCCTATGGCCGCACCGAAGCGGCCTATCGCGTCCACGGATTCATCGCCCGCGGCGCCGCGGCCTGATGACCACACCTTGATCGCAACCGGCCTTTTGCCGCTGCGACACGCCTTCCTAAGGTCGCACTCCGTGCTAATGATAAGTTCGGGAGCTGGTTGCCTGGCCCGTCGCGGCCTTACGCCACCCGATTGTTGGATCAACTGCGGGACCGACGATGCCGACTTTGCGCGCTCTAATTGCCTGCCTTGCCTTGCTTGCCGCCTTGCCTTTCGCCGCCGCCCCGGCTCACGCCCAGCAGAACACCTACTCGCGCGACGAGCTGGTGCAGCAGGGCCACGGCTTCTTCGGCGAAGTCTCGCGCGGTCTCGCGCTTTCGATCGAGAAGGCGACGAGCCAGTGGGGCCAGCCCAATGGCTACATCCTCGGTCAGGAGGGCTCGGGCGCCTTCGTCGGCGGCCTGCGCTACGGTGAGGGCACGCTCTACACGCGCAACGCCGGCGACGTGAAGGTATTCTGGCAGGGCCCCTCGCTCGGCTGGGACTTCGGCGGCGACGGCGCCCGCACCATGATCCTGGTGTACAATCTGAACTCGATCAACGACATCTTCCGCCGCTTCGGCGGCATTTCCGGCTCCGCCTATTTCGTCGCCGGCTTCGGCATGACGGCGCTCGCCGCCGACAACATCGTGGTGGTGCCGATCCGCTCCGGCGTCGGCGTGCGCCTCGGCGCCAATATCGGCTATCTGAAGTTCACCCCCACGGCGACCTGGAATCCTTTCTGAAATCGCCCGCTCCATCGCCGGGCGGCCGGGCTATCCGGGCCGCTTTGGTATCTGTAACCTAGTGTCGCCCGCCCCCATCTATCGCCGGGGCCGGCAGTCCGGCTCCACGAGCCGCACATACCGCGTTCGAGGTGAGACCGCCGCATGATCGAAGTGATCATGTATTCCGCCATCGGCTTCCTGACGGCGACGCTGCTGGCCCTGCTGGCGCTGCCGGCGGTGTGGCGGCGTGCCGTGCGCCTCACGCGCAAGCGCATCGAGGGCGCCATCCCTTCCACGACCGCGGAGATCCTCGCCGACAAGGACGAGCAGCGCGCCATCTTCGCCGCCGATGTCCGCCGCCTTGAAGTGGAGGTCGGCAAGCTGCAGGCCCGAGCGGCCAGCCAATGGGGCGAGGTGACGCGCCAGGCCGAGGAGCTGCGCGCCCGCGCCGTCACCATCGAGCAGCTCTCCACCGACCTGTCGGCGCTACAGATCGAGCACCGCGACAACCTCGTCCTCAAGGAATCGCTGGCCGAGAATCTCGACATCCGCACCCGCGACCTCGAGGAGACTCGCGCGGCCCTGCACGAGACGCGCACGGAACTCGACAGCACGAAGATCGCGCTGGAAGAGACCAGCGCCCGCGAGGAAGAGCTGAAGGTCGAGCATGTCGCCCTCACCACGCTGCGCGACACGCTGAAGGACCGCATCGCCGAGCTCGACCGGCATCTCGCGGCCACCAATGCGCATCTGTCCGCCGAGCGCGCCACGCTGCGCAACACCTCCGAGAGCCTGTCGATCGAGGTCGGCCGCAACCGCGACATGAAGGAGCGGCTGACCGACGTCGAGGCGCGTCTGGAGGCGGTCGCCGAGGAGGCGACGACGCTGCGCAGCGAGCGCGCCGCGCTGATCACCCGCGTCGCCGAGCTCGACGCCCGCACCCATGCCGCCGAGACGGCGCGCGCGACCACCGAGGCCGAAGCCGCCCGCATCACCGGCGCGGCGCTGGAGGCGCAGCAAAAGGCCGAGGCGCTGGCGCGCGAGGCGGCCGACACCATCCAGATGCTGCGTGCCGAGAAGGTGATGCTCGACGGCGCGCTCGCCAAGGCGCGCGAGGACCGCACGGCCCTGCAGCAGCAGCTCGACGGCAGCGCCGCGGCGCTGGCGCCGTCGGCCGGCGATCCCGCCGCCGACACGGCGCTGCTGCGCGATCGCATCAGCGACATCGCCGCCGAGGTGGCCAATCTCACCGCGCGGCTGGAAGGCCCGGGCTCGCCGATCGACGCCCTGCTCGCCGGCCACGCGCCCGCCGCCAACGGCGCCGCGCCCTCGCTCGCCGACCGCATCATCGCGCTGCGCAAGGCCGAGGAACCGGCGGCGAATCACGCGGCGGAGTAGTTCGGCGCGGGTGCGCCCGGCCCTCTCGGCTGCCCGCTGATCTTCCATTGAACGTCATGCCCGGCCTTGTGCCGGGCATCCACGTCTTTGCATGCGCACTCATCAGAAGTCGTGGATCCCCGGGCCAAGCCCGGGGATGACGGCCGACTTGGCCGTTCCCACCCTCACACTCTCATGGCCGGGCTTGGCCCGGCCATCCACGCCTTCAGCACCGCTTGGAGCGCCCGCCAAGTCGTGGATCCCCGGGCCAAGCCCGGGATGACGGCCGACTTGGCGATTGCCGGTCGCTCGTTCAGGATGGCGACGCTAGGGCAGCCAACAAGAAGCTGCCGGCCCCCCAAAAGAAACGCCCCCAGGAAACGTCCCAAGGAAACGCCCCCATGAATCTCGCCCGCATGCTGAAGGCGCGCGCCGATGAAGGCCGCCCGGTCCGCGTCGGTGTCATCGGCGCCGGCAAGTTCGGCTCCATGTTCCTGTCGCAGGTGCGCACCACGCCGGGAATGCACCTCTACGGCATCGCCGACCTGTCCATTCCCCGCGCCCGCGCCGCGCTGACGGCGACCGGCTGGGACGCGGACGCGGTGATCGCCTCCTCCTTCGACGAGGCGCTGCGCACCGGCCGCACCATGCTGACCGAGGACGCGAACGCGCTGATCGCCGCCGACGGGCTCGACGTGGTGGTCGAGGTCACCGGCAATCCGGCCGCCGGCGCCGCCCATGCCTTGAAAGCCATCGAACATGGCAAGCACATCGTCATGGTGACGGTGGAGGCGGATGTGCTGGTCGGCCCGCTGCTGGCCGAGCGAGCCCGCAAGGCCGGCGTGGTCTATTCCATGGCCTATGGCGACCAGCCGGCGCTGGTGTGCGAGATGGTCGACTGGGCGCGCACCTGCGGCTTCCGCGTGGTCTGCGCCGGCAAGGGCACCAAGTACCTGCCGAGCTTCCACAAATCGACGCCGGACACGATCTGGGGCCTTTACGGCCTCACGCCCGAGGAAGCGGCCAAGGGCGGCATGAATCCTCAGATGTTCAACTCCTTCGCCGACGGCACCAAGTCGTCCATCGAGATGGCGGCGATCGCCAATGCGGCGGGGCTGGCGGCACCCTCGGACGGCCTGCTGTTCCCGCCCTGCGGCGTCGACGACCTCGCCACCATTCTCCGTCCCCGCGAGCATGGCGGCGTGCTGGAGCGGTCCGGCACGGTGGAGACCATCTCCTCGCTGGAGCGCGACGGCCGCCCGGTGTTCCGCGACCTGCGCTGGGGCGTCTATGTGGTGTTCGAGGCCGACCCGTCGGCGCGCGGCGACTATGCCCGCCGCTGCTTCAAGGAGTACGGCGTGGTGACGGACTCTTCCGGCCGCTACACCGCGCTCTACCGGCCCTATCACATGATCGGGCTGGAGCTCGGGGTGAGCGTCGCCAATGCCGCCTTGCGTGGCGAACCGACCGGCGTGACCGAGGCCTTCAATGCCGACGTGGTGGCGGTGGCCAAGCGCCCCTTGAAGGCCGGCGAGATGCTGGACGGCGAAGGCGGCTACACGGTGTGGGGCAAGCTGTTCCCCGCCTCCACCTCGCTCGCCAAGGGCGGCCTGCCCATCGGCCTCGCCCACCACATGGCGCTGAAGCGCGACGTCGCCGAGGGCGAGATCGTCGGCTGGGCCGACGTCGAGGCCACCGACACCCCCGCCATCCGCCTGCGCCGCGAGATGGAGCGGTCGTTCGCGAGTGGCGTGAGCGCGGCGGCGGAGTAGGTGCCTCTTTCTTTCCCTCTCCCCATCGGGAGAGGGACCGGCCGCTCTTCCTGACTCAGTTGCAGCAACCTCATCCTGAGGTGCCCGGCGTTCGCCGGGCCTCGAAGGATGCTCGCTCGGGTGCACTATAGCGACCATCCTTCGAGGCTCGCTGCGCGAGCACCTCAGGATGAGGGACATTGGTATTCAGCCCGCTGGACTTCCCGGCGCCCTTCGCTTATCCCTCGGCCAACGGTCTGCAGTTCACCGAGGCGTTGCCGCCCCGCAAGGGGAGCTAAACCTGCATCTACCCATCGGACCCGCACCATCCTTGTGCCCGGTCGCAAGACGGCAACCCCGACATCTCCTCGCAGAGGGCACGAACGAGGATTGGTCATGTCCAGAACCCTTCTGGCCTTCGAGGCGCCGGATATTTCCGCGCTCGCCCGCACGCTGCACAAAGGCATCGCCGAGCTCGGCCACGCGCCGGGCCATGTCGAATTGCTGAACCTGCTGGCGCGCGGCGCCGGCTTCCGCAACTTCCAGCACCTGCGCGCGGATGCGCAGGCGCGCCAGCGGCTCGACGCGCCGCCCCCGCCGGCCGCGCCGCTGGCCGATCACGCCCGCTGCGAGAAGGCGGCGCGGCTGTTCGATGCCGAAGGGCGGCTCATCCGCTGGCCGAAGAAGCGCAACCTGCAGATTCTCTGCCTGTGGGTGATGTGGTCGCATCTGCCGGCCGGCATCGTCTCCACCGAGCGCGAGGTGAACGAGCGGCTGAACGACTGGCACCTGTTCGGCGACCACGCGATCCTGCGCCGCGAGATGGTCGAGTTCGGCCTGATGCGCCGCACGCGCGACGGGCGCGAATATGCCCGCATCGAGCGCGAGCCGCCGCCGGAGCTCTCCGTGCTGCTGGCGCGGTTACGCGGGCGGCCTCACTCCTCGTAAGCCATGTAGCGGATGATTCGCCATTTGCCGTCCGGCTCCCGGGCGAAGACGTCGAGCCCCGGCTCGACGCTCTTCGCCCCGCCGGGCTCGATGGTGAGCGTCCAGGTGAGCCGCACCACCGCGAGGTCGCCGGAGACGATGACCTCCTTGATGTCCGCCGCGTAGCGGAAGCGGCGGGCCTTGTCGTCGAGCGCCCTGGTGATCAGCGCACAGCGCGCCGCGTAGCCGGCCTCGCCCTGGCCGCGATAGTCGGAGACCAGCGTCTTCGAGAACAGGTCGCAGGCGGTCGCCTTGTCGCCGGTGTTGAAGGCCGTGGTCCACTCAGCGAGCCGCTGGCGGATCGCCTGCGCGTCGTCGGCCAGCGCGGAGCCGGCGAGGAACAGCGTTGAGAGCGCGAGGATCGGCAACAGGCGCTTCATGGAAGTCTCCCCCGGCGGCGGGGGATCATAGCACCGCGACGCGGTTGCGGAGCGAGGGCTTCACACCTCATCCACCTTCACGTCGTCATGCCCGGACTTGGTCCGGGCATCCACGACTTGGGTCCATCGCGGCGGAAAGACGTGGATGGCCGGGCCAAGCCCGGCCATGACGGCACTCTCTTCCCCATCGTCCGGGATGACGACTAAATGGAAGCGCAGAACCCTACGCCATCTCGCGTGTGGCCAGCACCCATTCGCGGGCGCGGCGCTCGGGGTTGTCGTTCAGGAGCACGTCGGTGACGACGGCGAGGCTGTCGGCGCCCGCCTCCAGCACGCCCTGCGCGCGATCGATGGTGAGCCCGCCTATGCCGACCAGCGGCAGGTCGCCGACGCGCTTCTTCCACTTGGCGACGCGCTCCAGCCCCTGCGGCGCCCAGCGCATCTTCTTCAATATGGTCGGGTAGACCGGGCCGAGCGCCACATAGTCCGGCCGTGCCAGCAGCGCGACTTCCAGCTCCGCCTCGTCATGGGTGCTGATGCCGAGCTTGAGCCCGGCGCTGCGGATCGCCGTCAGGTCAGCGGCGGCGAGGTCCTCCTGGCCGAGATGGACGAAGTCGCAGCCTTCCTCGATGGCGAGCCGCCAATGGTCGTTGACGACGAGCTGCGCGCCGTAGCGCTCGCACACCGCGCGCGCCTCGGCGATCTCGCGGCGCAGCTCCGCCTCCTCCTTGTCCTTGGCGCGCAGCTGCACCAGCTTCACGCCCTGCGGCAGCAGCCGCGGCAGCCAGGAGGCGCGGTCGACGATGAGGTAGAACGGGTCGAGTTTCATGATCCCACTCACTGGCCCAATACCGCGCGGCCCATGACGGGCGTCGAGGGCGCGGCCATGTCGCGCACTTCCATCGGGTCGGCAAGCACCGCCTCGCGCCCCGCCTCGATGGCGCGGGCAAAGGCGCGCGCCATGCGCACCGGGTCGCCGGCCTTGGCGACGGCGGTGTTCAGGAGCACGGCATCATAGCCCATCTCCATCGCCGCCGCCGCATGCGAGGGCACGCCGACGCCGGCGTCGACCACCAGCGGCAGGCCGGGGAAATGCGCCCGCAGCGAGCGCAGGCCGTAGGGGTTGTTGAGGCCGCGGCCGGAACCGATCGGCGCGCCCCAGGGCATCAGCACCTCGCAGCCGGCGCCGATTAGCTTCTCCGCCACCACGAGGTCTTCGGTGGTGTAAGGGAAGACCTCGAAGCCGTCGCGGGAGAGGATGCGTGCCGCCTCGACCAGGCCGAACACGTCGGGTTGCAGCGTGTCGTCCTCGCCGATCACCTCCAGCTTCACCCAGGGCGTGCCGAAGAGCTCGCGCGCCATCTCGGCGGTGGTGACGGCTTCCTTCACGGTCTTGCAGCCGGCGGTGTTGGGCAGCACCTTCACGCCGAGGTCGCGGATGAGCTGCCAGAAGCTCTGACCCGCCTTCGCAGCCCCGGATTCGCGGCGCAGCGAGACGGTGACGATCTCCGCCCCCGAGGCGCGGATCGCCTCGGACAGGATCGCCGGCGAGGGGTACTGCGCCGTGCCGAGCAGCAGGCGCGAATTCACCTTGGTGCCGTAGAACTCGACCGGATCGGCGAGCGTGCCGGGCGCCTGCGTCATCGCATCCATCTCATCAGCCTCCGTCTCAGCCACCTTGCATCGGGGCGAGGATCTCGACCCGGTCGCCATCGGTTATGGCCGTCGCCTCGCGCTTGACCGCGCGCACCATCGCCCCGTTCAGCGCCGTGGCGACCTTGGCGCCCTTGAGCCCGAGCTCGCTCAGAAGGTCCGCGAGGGTGCCGGCGCGGGTATCGGCCGGCTCACCATTGACGATGATCTTCATCCATCACCTCCGGGAAATACGCCCCGTCGAACGCCACTTCCGCCGCGCGGCGCGCCAAGGCGGGCGCGGCGAGGAAACCGTGGCGGTAGAGCCCGTTCACATAGATCGTGTTGCCGCGCTTGCGCAGCCGCGGCAGGTTGTCGGGGAAGGCCGGGCGCACATCGGCGCCGATCTCGACGATCTCCGCCTCGCCGAAGGCCGGATGCAGCGCATAGGTGGCCGAGAGCAGCTCCAGCATGGAGCGGCCCGTCACCCGGCCGCGCTCGTCATTCTCGATCGAGGTGGCGCCGATCATGAAATGCCCGTCGCCGCGCGGCACGATGTAGACGGGGATGCGCGGGTGCAGCATGCGCACCGGGCGCTTCAGCGCGATCTCGGTGGAATAGAGCACCAGCATCTCGCCCTTCACGCCGCGCAGGTCGGCGAGCTGGTCGCGGGCGGCGAGGCCGCGGCAGTCGACCGTCAGGTCGATCTCCTCGTCGCTCTCGAAGCCGTCGGCCTCGTAGCGGATGGCGACGTTATGTTCGCCGACCAGCTTCGCGGTCAGCGCGGCGAGCGCCTTGCGCGGCTCCAGATGCGCCTCGGTGGGGAAGAACAGCCCCTGCTCGAAGCGGCCCTCAAGGTCCGGCTCAAGGCTCGCAATGCCGGCGCCGTCGAGCCACTCATAGCCTTCGGTGCGGCGGGAGAAGCGCTTCAGCTCCGGCAGGTCGCGGGCCGGCGCCAGCACCAGCGAGCCCTCGCGCGGCACGTCGGGCACCGCCTCGCGCCAGTAGTCGAGGGATTCGAAGCCCAATTCGGCGATGATCGGCTCGGCGCTCTCGCGCTCGCACCAGGGCGCCAGCATGCCGCCGGCGAACCAGGAGCAGCCCTGGCCGGAGCCGGCCTTGCGCTCGACGATGGTCACCTGCGCGCCCCTCTTGGCGAAGGCATGGGCGCAGGTCAGCCCGGCGACGCCGGCGCCGACGATTTTTACACGCATGGCGTTATCGGCGCGGCGGGCGCCTTCGGTCGATTGAGTGTGCGGGGACGTCATCATTCCTCCCTCCGCCAGTCTCAACTGGATCAGGTTCGAAGGGTCGCCATGCCGCTTGCGCGCCGATGGCCTCTCAGCCTCCTGACGAGGCTCCCCCGGACTGACTTGATATAGTCACGAAGCCGGAGAATGTCACGCTGGCGTCGACAATATTCCGGGTCCGGACTTTGCCGGATGGAGCCTTGAGCTAGATGAGCCTGGCTACAACACGCCCTCATCCTGAGGTGCTCGCGCAGCGAGCCTCGAAGGATGGTCAGTGAAGCGCACCCGGACGAGCATCCTTCGAGGCTCGCCTTTGGCTCGCACCTCAGGATGAGGGCCATCGAGAAGAAGCGCCTTGAAGAACGCCGCCCCCCTCACCCCAGCCGCGACAGCGGGACGACGTTGTCCGGCGGCGGGCGGGTCGCCGAGATGACGGCGCGGCGCAGCGTCTCGCGGCTGAACGGCTTGCCGAGCCGCAGCGTGCCGGCCTTGGCCTCGGGCGGCAGCTCGGCATAGCCGGTGCCGAGGATGACCGGCAGGTCCGGCCAGCGCGCGGCGATCAGCGCGGCAAGCTGCACGCCGGTCATGCCGGGCATGGCCTGGTCGGTCAGCACCACGTCGAAGGCGACGCCGGTCTCCAGGATGCGCAGCGCCTCCTGCCCGGACGCAGCCTCGGTGACGAGGCAGTCGAGGTCCTCCAGCATCGCGCCCGTCGCCGAGAGCACCAGCGGGTCGTCGTCGACGACGAGGACGCGCAGCGCCCCGCCCTCCCCGGGCGGCACGAACAGGTCCTCCTCCGGCACGGCGGGAGACGGCCCGGCATTGCGCGCCTCTTCGGCGATGGGCAGGTAGATCGTCGCCGTCGTGCCGCGCCCCGGCCGGCTCGCCAACATCAGCCCGCCATCCGACTGGGCGGCGAGGCCGTGCACCATGGCGAGGCCGAGGCCGGTGCCCTTGCCGACGCCCTTGGTGGTGAAGAACGGCTCGGTAGCGCGCGCCAGCGTCTCCGCATCCATGCCGCTGCCGCTGTCGGTCACCGACAGGCAGAAATAGCGGCCCGCACGCAGCGGCGGGCGGTCGGCCTCGTCGGCCGGCGCGTCGACCGTCTCCTCGCGGGCGGCGATGGTGATGGTGCCGCCCTCCGGCATGGCGTCGCGGGCGTTGACGGCGAGGTTGAGCAGAGCGAGTTCGAGCTGGTTGGCGTCGACCCGCGCGCGCGGCAGGCCGAGCGGGAAATGCGTCTCGATGCGCACGCTCGGGCCGATGGAGCGGCGCAGCAGTTCCGCCATGCCGAGCACGAGGTCGGGCACGTCCACCGGCTCGGGCTTGAGGTCCTGGCGGCGGGCGAAGGCCAGCATGCGCTGGGTGAGCGCCGCGCCACGCTGCGCCGCCTGGATGGCGTTGCCGAGCAGCGCCTGCAGGCGCGGGTCGCTCGGCGCGCGCTTGGCGGCGAGTTCCAGATTGCCGAGCACCACGGCGAGCAGGTTGTTGAAGTCGTGGGCAATGCCGCCGGTGAGCTGGCCGACCGCCTCCAGCTTCTGCGCCTGGCGCAGCGCCTCCTCGGCGGTGCGGCGCTCGGTGACGTCGATCAGCCCGCACAGCGTCTTGACCAGCTTCCCCTGCGAGTCCCGCTCGGCGACGGCGGAGAGGATGCAGTTCAGGGTCCGCCCGTCGTGGGTGACGAGCTGGTACTCGACGTCGTGCAGTTCGCCCCTGCCCAGCAGCTGCGGCCAGTGCTCCTCGATGCGCACGCGCGCGGATTCGGGGGTCATGAAATCGGTGAGCAGCCGGCCGATCACCTCCTCGCGGCGATAGCCGAGCAGCTCCAGCCAGCGGTCGCTGACCTGCTCGATCCGCCCGTCGGGGCCGAGCGAATGCAGCGGCAGCGGCGTGCGGCGGTAGAGGTTGCGGTAGCGCTCCTCGCCCTCGCGCCACATCGCCGCCTCGCGCTCGGCCAGCACGGCGAAGCGGCGGTCATACATGGCGGCGAGCAGCGCGGCGATGACGATGGCGAAGGTCGCCGCCGTCACCACGATGACCAATTCGACGTTGCCGATGCCGCCCTCGCTGCCGAAGGTCGCGTGCGGCCCCTCATGCGGCGTGAAGGTGACGCCGACCATCGCCACATAGTGCATGCCGGCGATGCCGATGCCGAGCGCCACCGCCGCGGCGAGCCGCTGGGGAATGGAGTGGCGGCGGAAGGCCAGCCAGATCGCCACCATGGAGGCGCCGATCGCCAGCACCACGGCGGCGCCGACGAAGATCATGTCGTGCGACAGCAGGCCGGGCATGCGCATCGCCGCCATGCCGGCATAGTGCATGCCGACGATGCCGAGCCCCATGAAGACGCCGCTGAACGCCGCGCCGGCATAGCCGAGCACGACGCGGCTCGCGGCATAGAGCGCGATGCCGGTGGCGACCACCGCCAGCAGGAAGGACAGCACCGTCAGGCTGATGTCGTAGGACGCCGCCACGGAGAGGTTCAGCGCCAGCATGGCGATGAAATGCATCGCCCAGATGCCGCCGCCCAGCACGAGCGCCGCCGCCGCCAGCCAGCCATTGCGCACATGGCCGGAGGATTTTGGGACGCGGGCGGCGAGGTCCAGCGCCGTGTAGGACGCCGCGACCGCGATGAGGATGGAGAGCGCGACCAGCGCCTGATCGTGGCTACCGATAACGTTCATGTCACGACCAGGTACTTTCTTCCCGCAGACGCATATTCACGCATGCTAGCGCGCGGAAGGGTCTGCCGGACACCGATACCGACGCGCAAATCGCATCCTTCCACACGGCTCGCGGGCACGGGTCAGCTCAGATAGCCGAACAGCCAGAGCGCGATGATGATCGGCAGCGGGATGCCGATCAGCCACAGAATTCCACCCTTCAGCATGGGCCCCTCCTCTCGCCTAAGCCTAGGAACACGTAAGGAGGGCTTCCGGTTCCCTGTGGGAAGATGGCGCCGGTCGTGCTCCTCTTGCCGATGCCCCGCCAAGCCTGCACATGGATGTCCGATGCCGGATCTTGCCCGATTCACCTCGCTTCCCGCCTTCCAGCGCCTGGCGCGGCTGCGGCCGCGCGACCTGACCCGCTGGGCGCTGTCGGAGCTGAGCGTGCTTGTCGCGCTCACCGGCGCCGCCCTCGGCCTGTGGATCTTCGCCTCCATCGCCGACGAGGTGGTGGAGGGCGAGACCCACGGCTTCGACGAGACGGTGCTGCTGGCCTTCCGCGCGCCGGGCGATCCGGCCGATCCGCTCGGGCCGCGCTGGCTCGAGATCATGATGATGGACATCACCGCGCTGGGCAGCACCACGGTGCTGGCGCTGATCACCCTCATGGTGACCGGCTTCCTGGTGGTGGACCGCAAGCGCTCGGCGGCGCTGTTCGTGCTGGCGGCGACCGTGAGCGGCGGGACGTTGAGCTATCTGCTCAAGCTCGGCTTCGAGCGCCCCCGCCCCGACCTCGTCGCCCATCTGGTCGACGTGTCGACGATGAGCTTTCCCAGCGGCCACGCCATGGGCGCCGCCGTGACCTACCTGACGCTCGGCGCGCTGATCGTGCGCACGGAAGCGAAGCGCCGGCTCAAGGCCTATGTGATCGGCATCGCCGTCGCCCTCACCCTCATCATCGGGCTAAGCCGCATCTATCTCGGCGTCCACTGGCCGACCGACGTGCTCGCCGGCTGGTGCGCGGGCGGCGCCTGGGCGCTGCTGTGCTGGACCCTCGCCCTCATCCTGCAGCGGCGCGGCAAGATCGAAACCGACGCCCCGGCCGGCGAGCCGCCGCCTGCGGGATGATCCGTATGGAAGCGCCATGGCGTTCGCCCCACAGTCGGCTATCATCATGCCGGAGGGGGCCGGCAGAGCCACCCGTCACAGCAGGAGAAACGCATGGGCAACACCGCCGAGGGGCACCTGATCCCCGAGATGGGCGTGATCGAGACCACCGAGTCCGACAACGTCCTGCGCTGGGACGGCACCAACCTCTATGTCGAGCAGGACGTCTTCCATAACGGCCAGCTCGTCCACCGCCGCTACAAGCGCCGCGTGACCAAGCAGGTGGCGCAGGCGCTCGCCCTCATGCTGGCGCAGCACTGACCGCTCACCCTACCACTTCCACCCTCATGGCCGGCACGCCATGCGCCGGCGGAAAAGCTGGGTCCCCGGGTCAAGCCCGGGGATGAGGGAAGGGCTGGCACCCTCGCCGGCCCACGGCGTCAGATCCGCGCCAGCAGCCCGCCCAGCAGCACCAGTCCCGTCGGCCACAGCCCGAGCCGGGCCGCGCTGCCGATATGGCCGAGTTCGCCGACATCGGCGAGCTCGGCGCCCCAGGCGTCGGCGAAGGCGCGCGCCTGGTCGGGCTTCACCCGCGGATCGTCGCGCGAGGCGACGACCAGCGCCGGATAGGGCAGCGGGCCCAGCGGCATGGGTGAGAAATTGCGCACCACGTCGAAGGACGGGTCGGGATCGTCGACATTGGTCGGCGCCACGAGGAAGGCGCCGGCGACCTTCTCCCTCGCCAACTCCGGCTGCGCCGCCGTCCAGCGGATCACCGTCGCCACCCCGACCGAATGGGCGACGAGCACCACCCGGCGCGGGGCCGCGCGCACGGCCTGATCGAGCCGCCCGGTCCACGCGCCAACCTCCGGCCGGCTCCAGTC
The DNA here is from genome assembly GCF_000092925.1 of Ancylobacter novellus DSM 506. Lineage (NCBI taxonomy): Bacteria > Pseudomonadati > Pseudomonadota > Alphaproteobacteria > Hyphomicrobiales > Xanthobacteraceae > Ancylobacter > Ancylobacter novellus. The sequence continues at coordinate 2,729,531 of NC_014217.1, forward strand.
CTGCTGGATCAGCCGCGTCGAATTGGCGAAGGCGCCGAGCCAGTGCGACTGCCAGTGCTCGGCCGGCGCGTTCTCGCGGCCGGGCACGACGAGGAAATCGAAGGACGCGAAATCCACAGGCATAGCACTCCCCCGAATCAGGCCGGACGCAGCACGGCGAACAGGATCATCAGCACGCCGGCGAAGGAGACCGTCCACACCAGCGAGCGCAGATAGGGCACGCCGAAGGCATAGAGCGGCAGATAGAGGATGCGCGCGCCGAAATAGAGCCAGGCACCCCACAGGGTGAGGTCGCCGTCGCGCCCGGCGACATGCGCGATCAGCACGGCCGCGGCGAAAATCGGCAGCGTCTCGAAAAGGTTGGCCTGCGCCCGCCGCAGCCGCGCCGTGACCACGCCGACCGGCGGGCCGGGCTCGTCGCGCGGGCTGGCATTATAGGCGATGCCGGTCTCTCCATTGCGCAGCATCGCGGGCAGGAGCACCTGTACCAGAGCGAGCACCAGCGTCCAGGCAAGCAGCGTGAGTTGCATCGTCATGATAGAATCAACCGCAGGGGAAAAGTCCGAAAACCATCGCAATTCGGGCGCGGCGCGCTACATTTAACCCATCATGGCAAAGCAGAAACAAAAGAAAAGGCAGCCGACGGACGGGCGCCCGCTGGAGCAGATAGCGGCCCTGCCTTTTCGCATCGCGGAGAACGGCGAGATCGAGGTCCTGGTGATGACGTCGCGCGAGACGCAGCGCGTCGTGATCCCCAAGGGCTGGCCGATGAAGAACCGCAAGAGCTGGACCTCGGCCAAGATCGAGGCGCGCCAGGAGGCGGGCGTGATCGGCGAGATCGGCCGCAAGCCGATCGGCCAATACCGCTACTGGAAGCGGCTCGAAGGCTTCTTCGCGCTGGTGAAGGTCGCGGTCTATCCGCTGGCCGTGCGCCGCCAGCTCGCCGAATGGCGGGAGCGGCACGAGCGCTCGCAGGTCTGGCTCCCCGCCGAGGACGCCGCGCTGCTGGTCGACGAGCCGGAGCTCGGCGCGCTCATCCTCGAATTCGGCCAGTCGCGGGAGGCAAGGCGCCTGACGCGCCAGTCCGGCTCCGCGCCCGACGACGACGAGAACCGGCGGCAACGGGCCGAGCGCGGCGTCACATCCGCGAATGCCTGACCTTTCCATAAGCGTCCGAGCCGCGCGCTTGGCAGCGTGCGGCTCGGCGCCGGATCATCCGTGGCGGATCGTCAGTTGATGATCTGCACCACGCGGTGGGTCGACGGATCGACCAGCACGGTACGGTCGTTCACCACGGTGTAGCGGTACTGCGTGGTGCCGTATTCGGCCGGCACCTCGTAGTAGCGCACGCCGCTGGTGGGCAGCTCGGTGCCGACCACGACCTCGCGCTGATAGGTGTAGGACGGCACGCGCTCCTGCACGACGTACTGGCGGAAGCGCGCCCGATGATCGTCGGAGATGCCGCCGATCACCGCGCCGGCCACGCCGCCGACCACGGCCCCTACCGGGCCGCCGACGATCGCGCCGCCGACAGCGCCGGTGGTCGCGCCGGCCGCAGTACCGGCACCATCCTGAGCATTCGCTACCACAGGAGCAGCAACGAGCAGCGAAGCCGCAATAATCGCATGACGTATCATGGTAATCTCCTAATGCCCCTTACCCGTTGTTCGCTGCGATACAACGGATTTAGCGAGATTCAGTTCCATCAATAGGAACGTTATGCTCGCAATGGTCGGAGAAAGCCGCGCCTACGTTGCGGTATCGGAGACGGATACGTCGACCGAGAATAGGCGTCCTCTTTCCGCGAACAGCACGAACGCGACCGCGGCAAGCGACAGCATGACGAAGCCCATGGTCAGCGGCAGCGTCGTGCCGTCGAAATGCTGGCCGAGCGCGAAGCCGAGCAGCGCCCCGCCGGCGGTGGAGACGAAACCGAGCACCGACGACGCCGTTCCGGCGATGTGACCCACCGGCTCCATGGCCATCGAATTGAAGTTCGACACCATGAGGCCGAAGAAGAACATCATCGCCCCCTGCAACGCGGAGAACGTCCAAATGTTCTCGGCGCCGGCGAGCACGACGGCGGCGTGCACCAGCGTCACCGCGCAATAGCCGAACAGCGCCGTATGCGAGACCCGGCGCATGCCGAGCTTCTCGACCACTCGGGCATTGAGCAGCGAGGACGCCGCCATGAACACGGCGATCATCGCGAAGATCAGCGTGAACAGCTCGGCCGACTTGAAGGCGTCGGCGAATACCTGCTGGGCCGAGTTGATGAAGCCGAACAGGCCGCCCATCACCATGGTCATGGCCAGCACGTAGCCGACCGTCACCCGGCTGTGGATGATCAGGTCGAAGGCATGCGTGATGGCGCCGAGCGAGATCGGCGAGCGGTCCTCGGGATGCAGCGTCTCGGGCAGCCGCGTCAGCGTCCACACGAATAGGATGCCGCCCAGCAGGCAGAGCATCAGGAAGATCGCCCGCCATGGCGCGACCAGCATGATCGCCTGGCCGATGGAGGGGGCGAGGATCGGCACCGACAGGAAGACCAGGAAGGCGAGCGACATCACCCGCGCCATGTGCGAGCCGGAATAGCAGTCGCGCACGATGGTGATGGCGAGGATGCGCGTCGCCGCCGAGCCGACGCCCTGCAGCGCCCGCGCCGCCAGCATCACCTCCAGCGAGCCGGCGAACAGCGCGCCGACCGAGGCGATGGTGTAGAGCGCGAGGCCGAACAGCAGCACCTTGCGGCGGCCGAAGCGGTCGGCCAGCGTGCCGTAGATGAGCTGGGCGCCGCCGAAGCCGAGCAGATAGGCGGTGATGACGAGCTGGGTGTGGTTGGCGGTGTCGATGGCGAGCGACTGGCCGATCTGCGGCAGCGCCGGCAGCATGGAATCGATGGCGATGGCGTTGGTCGCCATCAGCCCGGCGATGAAGGCCACGAATTCGCGGAAACCCATGCCGGGATGAGGGTTCTCCGGCGCGGGGGCAGACCTTTTCATCGTCAATCCAAAGCTGGGAAGGCGGGCAAGGCTCGCCTTATCGCGCAAAAGCGCGCCCCTCCCTATGGGCTGGAAGCCACATCCGAGGGCAATCGTCGCAAAAAACCTCACAAGACCGCGAGTTTTGAGAGGCCGAAGCGGCGGAAACGTCATCCCGGACGGCCGCAGGCCGATCCTTGGCCCGGGGATCCACGACTTGGATCGGGTGCGCAGGCATCACAGAAGTCGTGGATGGCCGGGCCAAGCCCGGCCATGACGGCGCTCCGTCGGGATACCGTGCGCCCGGACGAGCCTCCTTCGAGGCCCGGCTTGCGCCGGGCACCTCAGGATGACGTAGCTCCTATGGCAGCAGAGTAAGAGCCCGCCTCAGAACTGCGGCGGGCCCATGTCGAGGCCCGGCGCGTCGATCTGCGGGATGTTGAGCTCGATGGTCGAGGGATCGACCGTCGGACCCGCGCTGACCCAGTAGGTCACCGCCTCCGGCCACATGATGACGACCACCACCAGGATGAGCTGCATCGCCAGCCACGGGATCGCGCCCCAGTAGATCTGCGAGGTGCGGATCGACTTGGGGGCGATGCCGCGCAGGTAGAACAGCGCGAAGCCGAAGGGCGGGTGCATGAAGGCGGTCTGCATGTTCACGCAGAGCAGCACGCCGAACCAGATCAGGTTGATGTCGAGCTTGATCGCCACCGGCACCAAAAGCGGCACGATGATGAAGGCGATCTCGAAGAAGTCGAGGAAGAAGGCGATGAAGAAGACGAAGATGTTGACGAAGATCAGGAAGCCGACCCGCCCGCCCGGCAGCTGCGCCAGCATGTGCTCAATCCACAGCGCCCCGTCCATGCCCTGGAAGACCAGGCTGAACACGGTGGCGCCGATGAGGATGAACACCACCATGGCGGTCAGCCGCATGGTCGAGGACATGGCCTGACGCACCAGCGCCCAGGTGAGGCGGCGATGCAGCGCGGCGAGCACGATGGCGCCGACCGCGCCCATGGCGCCGGCCTCGGTCGGGGTGGCGAGGCCCATGGCGAGCGTGCCCAGCACCAGCATGATCAGCACGATGGAGGGGATCATGCCCCACAGCACCTGGCGGATCAGCGGCCAGCCGCCCTCCCCGATCGCCTCGGGCGGCAGCGGGGGCATGTGGTGCGGCTTCACCAGCGAGAGCACGAACACATAGCCGATGAAGATCGCCACCTGCAGCAGCGACGGGCCGATGGCGCCCAGATACATGTCGCCCACCGGCTTGCCGAGTTGCTCGGCGAGGATGATCAGCACCAGCGAGGGCGGGATGAGCTGGGTGATGGTGCCCGACGCGGCGATGACGCCGGTGGCGAGCTTCTGGTCGTAGCCGTAGCGCATCATGACAGGCAGCGAGATCACGCCCATGGCGATGACCGAGGCCGCCACCGTGCCGGTGATGGCGCCCAGGATCGCGCCGACCACGATCACCGCATAGGCGAGGCCGCCCGGTATCCGGCCGAACAGCTTGCCGGTACCCTCGAGCAGGTCCTCGGCGAGGCCGCAGCGCTCGAGGATCGCCCCCATGAAGGTGAAGAAGGGGATGGCGAGCAGCAGGTCGTTGGAGATGATGCCGTAGAAGCGCAGCGGCAGCGCCTGCAGGAAGCTCGGGTGGAAATGATCGGTGATGATGCCGATCGTGCCGAAGAACAGGCCCACCGCGACCAGCGAAAAGGCGACCGGGAAGCCGATGATCATGAAGCAGATCATGCCGGCGAACATCAGCGGGGGCATCACGCCGTAGGAGAACATGAAGGGCTCGCGGCTGGTGGGATCGGGAGATCGGGCGGGACGGGGCGGCGCGGGTCGCCGCTACTGCAGCGGCTTCTCGTATTCGGTCTCGATCTCGATCGCGCCGGTGAGCGCGGCCACGCGCTTTATCAGCTCCGAGATGCCCTGCACGGTGAGCAGCGCGAAGCCGAGCGGCAGCAGGAGCTTGGCCGGCCACAGGATCAGCCCGCCGGCATTCTGCGACATCTCGTCGGAGACGAAGGACTGCCAGAAGAAGGGGAAGCTCAGGAAGGTGAGGTAGATGCCCGCCGGGATCAGGATGAGGACGAAGCCCAGCGTGTCGATCCACAGCCGCCCGCGCGGCGACAGCGACATGTAGAGCAGGTCGACGCGCACATGCTCGTTGCGCTGGAGCGTGTAGGGCGCGCCGAGCAGCACCACCGCGCCGAACAGGTACCACTGGATTTCCAGCAGCCCGTTGGTCGAATAGCTGAGCAGATAACGCACCGTGGCGTTGCCGGCGCTGATGAGGCAGGCGATCAGCACGCAGTAATCCGCGAGACGCCCGAACCTCTCGTTCAACGCGTCAATGGCGCGGCTGAAGGCCAGCAGCCCACCCATTCGCATTCCCCCTCGCTTGCCGTCGACTTTTGTCGTTGCGGTCGAAAGGGCTGCATCGCCGCCTCCGCCGATCAGGGCAAGATAGACCATCGTCTCAGGCAATTTAACCCGCCCCGCGCCACACCGGGCTTTAAGGAGATCAAACGGTGGCAAGGTGTTGCGCATATGCCCGCGGGCGGCCGGCGCCGTCGGGCAGACGTGCCGTTACGGCAACCGGCGAGCGAAACCAGGCGGCAAGACTGCCGCCGATAGAGGAAAAGGAGTGCGCGGACTTAAGGCGCCCGTCACGAGGAACAGCGTTCCTCACGCCGCGTTGCCTCTCCAGGGAGGGGACGACCATGATGAAATCCGTCATTTCGCTTGTGACTGGATCGCTGATGCTGGCGGCCGCCGGCGCTCCCGCGTTCGCACAGACCGCAGGGCAGCAATCCGACCGCCCGGGAATGTCGCGGCCGCCGGCGGGCAGCCCCACTCGGGAACAACCGTGGGACCCGTCCGCGCCGAATCCGGTGACCGGGGTGGTGCAGCCCCCGCCGGGACCGCCGCCGGAGGGAACCGCAGCCGACATCAAGCTGCCGGACTGCGCCCCGCCGAACTGCGGCACGCCCCGGATCATGGAATAGCGGGCGCGAACGATCCGGCGACTGCGCGCGCGTCCCGGACGCGCGCGAGGGCTGTTGCGTGCCGCGTCGCCGTTTGCGGCCCGGAGGTGGCGAGAAAAAACCCCGCCCTCCGGCGGAGAGCGGGGTCATGACCGGCGCGGAAGCGGGGATCAGTCGTCGAACTTCCCTTCGTACTTGAACTCGGGCATCGCCTTGAGCTGTTCGCGCGTCAGCGTGCTGGTGCCCTTCCATTCCTTGGCGGAGCCGTCGAACGTCACCTTCACCGCATTCGGCGGGACCACGACATAGCGGTCGCCCATGCCGAGGAAGCCGCCGACCGAAAGCACCAGCCCTTTCGCATTCATCGAGCTGTCGAGCACGAGGTCTTCGATCTCGCCGACATCCTCATTGGCGGCGTTGTTGACGTCGAGCCCGACGAGGTTGGAGGCGAGCGCGTCGCTCGGGCCCACGGCGACGTTGGCGGTCTCGGTGATCGGCGTCTGCGCCAGCGCGGGGGCGGAAAGCAGGGCCGCCGCCGCGGCAAGGCCGATGATGTTCGCGCGCATCAAGCATACTCCCTAACAATTGGACGCCACGCCGGCGTCGCGTGCTCAACGCGGGTGGCGGGCCAGCGTTCCGGCGTGAAATCGGGGTGCAACGAAGGGGAGAAAAAGATCATCCCGAGCTGGAACCCGCCGCGCCGTCAATCACTTAAATCGGGTTCGGCCGTTAGCGTCGCCCGCTTCGCGCCGGCGCCAGCAGCGCCAGGGCGCAGCCGGCGAAGGTGCAGCAGGCGAGCATGAGCCACGCCTCGTTGATCGACTGCACCATCGCGGCCTTCTCGATCAGCGGCCGGACGAAAGCCTCGATGGCCGGGTCGAGCGGGCCCGTGACCGCACCGTGCAGCGCATCGGCCGGCAGCCCGACGAGATCGGCGGCGGCCGTGTCTCCAGCGAGCAGCCGCTGCTTGAGCGCTTCGGCATGGACGGGGCTGCGCCCGAAGATCACCGTGTCGATCAGCGCTATGCCAATGGCACCGCCCAGATTGCGCATCAGGTTGAACAGGCCGCTGGCGTCCGGCACCGCCTCGGGCGGCAGGGCGCCCAGCGCCAGGCGGGTCGGCGGCAGCAGACACAGCATGATCGCGCCGCCGCGCACGACCTGCGGCCAGAACATGCCGTCATAATCGGTCTCGCGGGTCGAGAACGCGCTCATGGCGAGCCCCACGCCGAACAGCGCGAAGCCCAGGATGGTCAGCAGCCGCGCATCGCTGCGCCGCTCCAGCGCCACCGCGGCCGGCGAGGTGACGAATTGCGTCACGCCGGTGACCAGCATCACCATGCCGATGGCCAGCGGCCCGTGCCCGCGCACGAAGGCGAGGAATACCGGCATCAGATAGACCGTGCCGTACAGCCCCATGCCGAGAATGAAGCTGAGCGCGCAGCCGATGGCGAAGCCGCGGTCCCGGAAGGTGCGCAGCTGAATGATCGGCGTCGTTCCGACCAGCATTCGCCGCACGAACACCGCGCCGGCGAGCACGCTGGCGGCAAGCAGAGCGAGAACCGGCGCGGCCAGCCAGCCGCGCTGCGGCGCCTCCTTCAGGCCGATCTGCAGGCTGGCGAGGCAGATCGCCAGCAGCGCGAGGCCGGCGATGTCCAGCGTACGCAGCAGCGCCCGGTCGGCCGCCTCGCGCGCCAGGAGGGCCAGCCCCAGCGCGCAGGCAAGGATGCCCGGCGCGACATTGATGAGGAACAGCCAGTGCCACGAGGTAGTCTGCGTGATCCAGCCGCCGACAACCGGCCCGACGGTGGGCGCCAGCACCGCCAAAAGGCCGGCGATGGTGGTCGCGAAGCCCTGGAGCCGGAACGGAAAGAGCAGGAACACCGCCGAGAACACCAGCGGCACCAGCATCCCGCCGAAAAAGCCCTGCGCCACGCGTGCGGTGACCAGCGAGGCGAACCCCATGCTCGCCGCGCAGCCGATCGAGGCCAGCGTGAAAGCGCCCACGGCGAGGGCAAACAGCACGCGCATGCCGAGCGCGCGCGTCAGCAGGCCGGTCAGCGGGATCGCGATCACCTCGGCGATGAGGTAGGCGGTCTGGATCCAGCTCATCATGTCGGCAGGAATGGCGAGCGCGGTGCGGATGGTGGGCAGCGAGGTCGCCACCACCTGGATGTCCAGCACCGCCATGAACATGCCGAGGCACAGCGCGCCAAAGCCGATCCATATGCGCGCGGGCACGCGGTCCGGCGCACTGTCTCCCGAAGGAAGGCTCTCGCTGAAGGCTGGCAACGGACGTGCCCCTCGAGCGAAGGATGTTCGGCTTCCCATCACGAGCGTGGGACCTCCCCAAGTCAAGGCATCGCGGCCGCGCGCGAGAGCCATATGGGCCTGTGACCGAAGATCGGAAGACGATCCCATCGTCGCCGTCATCCGACCATCGGGCTAACCGGCAATGCCGGGCCGTTCTGCACAAAGTGGGGATTGCCCAGGAGTACCTTTGAGGCCTTAGATCGCCGCAACGCACATTCGGAGCTGTCATGGCCAATTACGTGAAGATCAGCGGCTTCCTCGGCGCCTGCGTGACCGGGGTCGCCCATCTGCTCACCGCACTGCGCAAGGCGCCGGCGCTCGACGAGGACGCCGGCTATGGCTCGCTCCCGCAATTGCCCAAGCCGAAGCCGACGCTCATCCCGATCATGAAGATCGCCCCCGCGATCGGCTGGGGCAAAGGGCAGAAGCCGAAGCCCGCGGCCGGCTTCAAGGTGGAGGCGTTCGCCGAAGACCTCGACCATCCGCGCTGGATCTACGAGCTGCCGAATGGCGATATACTCGTCGCCGAGACGGCGGCCCCGCCCTCGGCGGCCAAGTTCAGCCCGCGCTGGTGGGTGATGGGCTTCGTCATGGTGCGCGCCGGCGCCGGCGTGAAGAGTGCCAACCGCATCACCCTGCTGCGCGACGCCGATGGCGACGGCATCGCCGAGGTCAAGCTGCCCTTCATCGAGAACCTGCACTCGCCCTTCGGCATGGCGCTGGTCGGCGATCAGCTCTACGTCGCCAATGCGGATTCGGTGGTGCGCTTTCCCTATGTGGCGGGCGCCACCCGCATCGACGCGGCGCCGGTGAAGGTCTGCGACCTGCCGGCGGGGCGCAATCACCACTGGACCAAGAGCCTCGTCGCCAACAAGGCGGGCACAAAGCTCTATGTCGGCGTCGGCTCCAATTCCAACGTGGCCGAGTTCGGCATGCAGGAGGAGGTGAACCGCGCCAATATCCTCGAGGTCGACATCGCGACCGGCGCGGTGCGCGTCTTCGCCGGCGGCCTGCGTAATCCGGTCGGCATGGACTGGAACCCGGTCACGGGCGAGCTCTGGACCGCGGTCAACGAGCGCGACGAGATCGGCGACGACCTGGTGCCGGACTACATGACCTCGGTGAAGGACGGCGCCTTCTATGGCTGGCCCTATTGCTATTACGACAAGATCGTCGACGAGCGGGTGCAGCCGCAGCGGCCCGATCTCGTGGCGTCCTCGCTGAAACCCGACTATGCGCTCGGCTCGCACACCGCCTCGCTCGGCCTTACCTTCGTCGACGACGAGCGCTTCGGCGCGCGGTTCAAGGACGGCGTGTTCATCGGCCAGCACGGCTCGTGGAACCGCAACCCGCCCTCGGGCTACCGGGTGATCTTCATCCCCTTCCGCGACGGCGCTCCCGCCGGCGGCCCGGAGGAAATCCTCGGCGGCTTCCGCGTCGACGGCAAGGCGCTCGGCCGTCCGGTCGGCGTGCTCGTCGACAAGCGCGGCGGCCTGCTGGTGGTGGACGATGTGGGCGACTGCATCTGGCGAGTCACGCCGCACTAGCGCACCTAGAGCGGGCGCCAAGGTCCGGGCTTCGCTGCAGATCACCCCATAGCGGCCGCGACGGCGGGCAGTTCGACCGTCTGCACCAGGCCGCCGCCCGGCCGGTTGGCGAGGGTGATGTCGCCGCCGGCCTTGCGGATGATCTCGCGGGAGATGGTGAGGCCGAGACCCGCGCCTGGGATGTTCTGGCTCCGCGCCCGGTCGGCGCGGAAGAACGGCTCGAACACCTCGTCCGCTATCTCCGGCGCGATGCCCGGCCCCTCGTCGGAGATGGTGATCCTCGCCGTCTCGCCGCACGTCACGATCACGCGGCCCCGCACGCCATGGGTCGCGGCGTTGATGAAGAGATTGCGCAAGGCGCGGCTCAAGGTCAGGTGGCTGGCCCTGACGGAGACCGGGAAGGTCTCGGCCATCTCGATCGCGTAGTCCTGCTCGCGCAGCTCCTCCACGATGTTGCCGACGAGTTCGTCCAGGCGGAGCGTCTCCGCCGGTGTCTTCGTCGTCTCCTCATGCACGAGCTGGATGGCGCTGTGCGCGATACGCTGGAGCTCGTCGATGTCCCTCAGCCACAGCGCCCGCTCCTCGTCGCCGGAGACGAATTCCGCACGCAGCCGCATGCGCGTCAGCGGCGTGCGGAGATCGTGGCCGGCCGCGGCGACCAGGCGCATCCGGCTCTCGATCGCCTGTTTCAGGCGGGCGGAAAGGGCGTTGATCGCCGCCGCGGTCGCGCGCACCTCGGCCGGCCCCTGCTCGGCGAGCACGGGAAGCGTCCCGTCCGCATTGACCGATTCCACGGCGCTCTCCAGAAGCGCCAGAGGCCGGCTCATGCGATTGGCCGCCTTCACCGCGACCGATCCGACACCGAGGCTCATCAGCGCCAGCCACACCAATAATTCCGGATCGGACGGTGGATCGATGTCCACGATGATCCAGCGATCCGGCCCGACGGGCAGCGAGACGGCGCGAAACCGGAAGTCGTCCGCCCTGTGCGTCACGAGAAGGTCGATGCGCGTCCCCAGCCGCTCGGTCGCCGCGCGCAGGAGTTCGGTCTGATCGCCGTCGAGGGCGCCGGCGGCGGGGGCTCGGGCGAGATCGCCGGTGTTCGGACTCTGCTTTGCCAGCCGCTCCATGGTGATGAACTGCTTGGCGAGGAGGTCGACTTCGATTTCCTTCGGCGTCGTGAAGACATAGATCACCGCGAGCGTGATCAGCGCGACCACGGCGACGATCGACACCACCAGCAGCAGGGCGAATTTGGCGCGGAGCGTCTTCATGCCGGCCTGTCGACGGTGCTGACCTTCGCGGCGAGCTGATAGCCGCCGTTGCGGATCGCCTTGAAGATCTGGCTGGCCCCCTCGTTCGACAGTTTCCGCCGCAGGCGGCTGACGAGAACGTCGATCGAACGGTCCAGCACGTCGACGCTCCGGCCGGTGAGATCGAGCAACTGCTCGCGGGACAGCACGCGCCCCGGCCGGTCGAGAAAGATGATGAGCAGATCGAATTCCGCGCCGGTCAACGCGATGGCGGTGCCCGCGGCGTCGGTCACCGAGCGCAAGGAGGCATCGACGAAAAAGTTCTCGAGCCGGTAGAGGCCCGTCGAGCGGGATTCAGGCCGGGCATTCACGCCCCGGCGCAGGACCGCGCGCACCCGGGCGGCGAGTTCGCGGGGATTGAAGGGCTTGCCGAGATAGTCATCGGCGCCGATCTCGAGCCCGATGATGCGGTCGACATCCTCCTGCAGCGCGGTGAGCAATATGATCGGTATGTTCGACCGCCCGGCCCGCAGATCGCGGCAGAGGTCCAGGCCCGACCCGTCCGGCAGCATCACGTCGAGAATGATGAGATCCAGCTGGTGGACCACGATCTTCTCATTGACCTCGGCACAGCTCGACGCGAGCTGAACGCGGAAACCTTGTTCACGCATGTATCGGGCAAGGAGCTTGCGGATTTCGCTGTCGTCGTCGGCAACGAGAATTTGCGGCGCTTGCGTGCTCATGGGCTGCTGCGAACGGCCTGTCTCTTCCAAGGTTTGGACGTCCTGCCGTAGCGGGCCAGTCAGGGCTTTTGTATGTCAACACCGGCCGAAAACGCCGCCAGACATGTTTCGACATCAAAATAATTCACGCAGACGCATTCGGACATTTAGAGCCAGATTTTAATCCACAAGGCCGGGTACCGATACCTCAGTGCAATACTTGTCAGCACTGGGCAATCCCGGGAGGCGCTGGATGCGCGTTATTTGCGAGACGGAATCTATCGTATTCGGGGAAAACCGAAGACTTGGCGCCCGATCACACGCGTTTCGTAACTTAACTACGCTGAGTTTCTACTTGTACGCCGACCTGTCGTCCAGTTATGCGGTCCACTCGGGGCCCGTCGGCAGCTTTATCTCCATCGCCGCAACGCTGGCATCGTTCAGCCTCCAGTATATCGCCGGGTTTTTCTTGCCGGATGGCGCGGGCCCGGCAGCCCTGACGCGCAGCCGCATCGCACACGCTCTCAAGCCGGGCCTCTCATGTGTGCGGGGAGCCTCCGATGCGACCGCTTCGTGATGCCGGATACGCCGGCCTGCTGGCCATCTCCGGCCTGCTGGCCGGCTGTGCTCCCGCGCCGCTGGTGCCGGGCATGGGGCTGTCGTCCTATGACGCCATGACGGCGTCGGACGGGCTGGTCACCAAATCGCGCCTGAAGGTCCAGAAGGAGGCGGTCCTCGCCGCCAGGACGGTCAAGATCATCCCCACGAGCTTTCCCCCGACCATCGCGCCCAAATTGACGCCCCCGCAGCGGGCGCTCATCGCCAATGCCGTCAATCGCGGGCTGTGCGTCAGTCTCAGCGATCGCTTCACGCTGGTGGCGCTGGGCGAGCCGGCGGACCTGACCGTGCGGGCAACCGTGACCCAGGCGACGGATACCGACGAGGTCGCGGCCGGCATTTCCGCCGCCGCGTCGATCGGCATGAACTTCGTGGACATGTCCGTGCCGGTCCCGACGCCGCGCATTCCAATCGGACTGGGCAATCTCTCGATGGAAGCCGAAGCCACCAATCCCATGGGCGTGCAGGAGGCGTCGATGCTCTGGGCCCGGGGTGCAAACGCCTTCTTCAACTCGCCGAGGGCCTCCAAGGCGAGCGACGCCTATGAGCTGGCGGACGCCTTCGGCGAGGATTTCGGCGAGTTGCTCGTCAAGGGCGAGAGCCCCTTCGGCAAATCGGGCATCGATCTCCCCTCCTGGCAGAAGATCAACTCGGCGATAGGCCTGCCGCCCAAATATGCGGAGTGCGAGCGCTACGGGCGCTATCCCGGCCTTGCCGGCGTCGTCGGGAGCCAGCTCGGACTGCCGCCCGAATGGACCGATCAGGGCGCCAAGGTGGCGCGCAGCACGGAACCGCCGCCGGAACAGGAACCGATGGCGGCCGAGCCGGCGCAGGCAGCCGCGCAATAGCCGGGCGCCGGCACGCGCCGGGGCGCCCTCCCCGCAGGGAAATCAGAGGGGAAGGCTCCCCCTGCCTTTCAGGAAATCCTCCAACTGCGCCATGGGCGCCGCGATGGCGATGTCACGCGCGGCGAGCCAGGCGTCGTTGTAGAGGGTGGAGGCGTAGCGTTCGCCGGAGTCGCAGAGGATGGAGACGATCGACCCGGTTTCGCCCGCTTCCGCCATTTCCTCCGCCAGCCGGAGCGCGGCATAGGTGCTGGTGCCCGTCGAGCCGCCGCAGCGGCGGCCGAGCATGTCGCTGATGACGCGCATGGCGGCGACGGACAACGTGTCCGGAACGGTGATCATCCGGTCGACCACCTCGGGAATGAACGAGGGTTCGACGCGCGGGCGGCCGATGCCCTCGATGATGGAAAGGCAGCGCTCCACCTCGAGGACCGAATGATCCTCGTAGTTGCGATGGAACACCGATTCCGACGGATCGGCGATGCAGAGCCGGGTCTGGTGCCGCCGGTAGCGGATATAGCGCCCGATCGTCGCCGAGGTGCCTCCGGTTCCCGCGCCGGTCACGATCCAGCTGGGCACCGGATCGGGTTCCTGCGACATCTGGGCGAAGATCGATTCGGCGATGTTGTTGTTGCCGCGCCAGTCCGTCGCGCGTTCGGCGAAGGTGAACTGGTCCATATAGAAGCCGCCCGCCTTGCGGGCGAGTTCGGCGGCCTCGCCATAGACGGTCTTGGGATCGTCGACGAGGTGGCAGCGGCCGCCCTGGAACTCGATGGCGGCGATCTTCTCCGGCGAGGTGGTCCGGGGCATCACCGCCACGAAATCAAGGCCGATGAGCCGGGCGAAATAGGCTTCCGACACGGCGGTCGATCCGCTGGACGCCTCCACGATGAGGGTTTCCGGCCCGACCCAGCCATTGCACAGCGCATAGAGAAAGAGCGAGCGCGCCAGCCGGTGCTTGAGGCTTCCGGTCGGGTGGCTCGACTCGTCTTTCAGATAGAACGTGATCCCCGGCAGGGCGGGAAGCGGCACGCGGATGAGATGCGTGTCGGCGGAGCGGTTGATGTCCGCCTCGATCCGCTGGATGGCGGTGCACACCCAGTCGCGCGGCTGCGGGGCGCGGCATGCGGGGCGGGGCGAGACCTGGGTGAGGTTCGTCATTGCGGGCTCTCAGTCTGCGGTCGAAGCAGCTTCTGATACAGCACCTGCTGGGCCTCGCCCATAAGTGGTCGTGCCGGGCGGCGCCGTTCGGCAGGGAACCCGCAATAGGAAAGCGGCTATCTGGAGTCCCGCAAGCGACCTCCCGATAGCCGCCCATGGTCGTGACGAACGTCAGACGCTCTCGGCTTCGAGGCGCATCTCTTCGTCATAGGAGGCGTAGTTGCGCTGGATCACGATCTGGTCCGCCAGATATTTGGCGTCGTGCCACACGCCCCAGATGAAGCTCGATCCCCGCCGCGACTGCCAGGGCAGGCCGAGGAAATAGATGCCGGGCTCGGTCGACACGCCCCGCTGGTGCTTCGGCTTGCCGTTGGCGTCGAAGGCATCGACATGCATCCAGCCATAGTCCAGCGCGAAGCCGGTCGCCCAGATGACCGTGGTGATGCCCGCGGCGGCCAGATCCAGCGAGAGGATCGGATCGGTCACGCAGGCGGAGTCCGGCACGCGGGCGCGCGCCTCGGGATCTTCCGGCAGGTCGAGGTGGTTGCGGGCGACATAGGCATCGGCCTCGTCCAGCAGCGAGCGGTAATTGTCGTCGCCCTGCGCCAGATTGACGGCGAGGTCGGGCGCGAAGGTGACCACGCCGTCCCGGCAGACTTCGGTCTTGCCGACCAGCGTCATGCCCTGCGCGGCCAGGCGGCGGAAATCGATGGTATAGCCGCCATTGGCGCCGCTCACGGCGATGGTCACATGCTCCTTGCCGGGCTCCTGCGCCGCGGCGTCCCATTTGCCGAGCACCCCCAGCCACCAGCAGAAGTCACGGCCGCGATAGGCGCGGGGCGGACGGTCGTGCGGCCCGACCGAGAGATAGACGCGCCGGCCGGCACGCAGCAGTTCCTCGGCGATCTGAACGCCGGAGGAACCGGCACCGACCACCAGCACAGCCCCTTCGGCCAACTGGCCGGGATTGCGGTAGCCGGTCGAGTGCATCTGGGTGATGCCCGGCGCGGCCGGGATCGCGGCGGGGATGATGGGACGCTGGAACGGACCTGTCGCGGCGACCACCCGCTTGGCCTCGATCACGCCGGCGGAAGTCTCGACGCGGAAGCCCGAGCCGCCGCTGTTGCGCTCGACCTTGAGCACCTCGACGCCGCAGCGGATCGGGGCGTCGATCTTCCGGGCATAGGCGACGAAATAGTCCGCCACCTTCTCCTTCGGGACGAAATCGTTGGGCTGAATGCCGGCGTCCACATCGGAGAATGAGAGGCCGGGAAAGCGATCGTGCCAGGCGGGGCCGTTGGCCACCAGCGAGTCCCAGCGCTCCGACCGCCAGCGTTCGGCAATCCGGGAGCGCTCCAGCACAAGGTGCGGCACGCCGTTGTTGCTCAGATGCTCGCTCATCGCTATGCCGGCCTGTCCAGCGCCGATGACCAGCGTATCGATTTTTTCGACTGACATTGTGCTGTCCTTTGCGAGTTGTCCGGCAATCATCAAGCGATTTTATTATTGGGTCTTCATAAGATAAATTAGAAACATGCTTTAAGCTGGCTAGGATAAACCTAACCACTGCGGCGACCCGCAATACCGTGACTTCAAAACGTCCACGTTTCCCGCCGCCTGGCCGGTCTCATCGGGAATCGGAGCCGGATGCGCACGGCAGCCGCATCGGCGCGCGATCCTTGCAAGGTGCGCGCCGACGCTGGTTTCACCTCAAGGGCGAACGACCCACTCGCCGTTCTTCACTTCGCGCAGCTCAAGCTCGACCTCGCGCTTGGTCTGCCCGTTCTCGTCGAAGCTGGTGTGGCCCAGGGCGCCATCGAACTCGATGCCGCGAATGGCCTTGGCGATGGCGGCCTTGTCCTTGGTGCCGGCGGTCTTCAGCGCCTCGATGATGATGTTCGCGGCGTCATAGGCGTTCTTGGTGTAGGAGCCGACCGGCTCGGCGAAGTTGGCGGCCTGATAGGCGGTCGTCATCGCGTCGAGCTTGGCGTTGCCGACTTCCTTGGCGATGCCCGAGATCGTGCCGTTCGCGGCCGCGCCGGCGATCTTCAGGAACTCCGGGTCGTAGAAGCCGTCGACGCCGATCATCGGCTGGTTCATGCCGAGCTGCACCATCTGCTGGCGCACCAGGCCGGCTTCCGCCACCACGCCGCCGAAATAGATGGCGTCCGGGTTCTCGCCCTTGATCTTGGTGAGCAGGGCGCGGAAATCGGTGGTGCCGACCGGGGCGCTCTCGGCGGCGACGATGGTGCCGCCATCGGCCTCGAAGAACTTCTTGAAGTTGGCGAGGTTGGCGGCGCCGTAGTCGCTGGTGTCGGAGACGATGGCGATGCGCTTGCCGATATTGCCGACCGCCCACTTGGCGAGCGGGGCATTGGTGTTCACCAGCGTGGTGACGACGCGCGATACCATCGGGTTGTTCTTCTCGGTGATCTTCGGGCTGATCGCGCCCCAGACCACGAAGGGCACGTTGGCGCGGCTGAACACCGGGATGGTGGCGAGCGCGACGCCGCTGTTCCAGTGGCCGGTCGCGGCGACGACCTTGGGATCGTTGGTCAGCTTAAGGGCGGCGGCGACGCCGGTCTGCGGATTGGCCGCGTCATCGAGGATGACCGGCTCGATCTTGAAAGGCAGGCCGCCGGCGGCGTTGGCCTGGTCGATGGCGAGCTGGAAGCCGTTGCGAGCCGCGATGCCCTGCTGGGCGTTGCCGCCGCTCAGCGGACCGATGAAGCCGATCTTCACGGTCTCCTGAGCCTGCAGCGGGGCAGCCCCGCCAATGCCCGCGAAGGCGAAGACCGCGGCGAGAGCGGCGAAACGCAGGGGCCGCTGCGAAAGAAGGGAGCGCTTCTGGCGCTCGGCAGACACGAAGGCCATGATTTTTTCTCCTCTGGAATGGCCAGTAGGCGCGACCATTCACGGTTTGCCGGGAGGCGTGCGACCTCCCACGCGCCGAAATCTGGACTTGCCGCCATCAGAAAGAAAATCGGAACTTTGGAACCGTTGACCTTGGATTTCCCTAATCAAGCCTCTCTCACGCGCGGAGAGCCGCCGGCAGGAAGCCCAGTCTTCAAAACATCGGACCCATTGATTTAGAAAAAACTATTCTGATCCCGCGCTGCTTTGGGGCAGTGTCCGCCCCACGCGCGACCCTAAGCAGAGAGCCACCCAAGAGGCCGACCATGAGCGAGCTCTTCCTCCAGCAATTATTGAACTGGATCACCTTGGGGAGCATCTATGCGCTCATCGCCGTCGGGTTCAGCCTGTTGTTCGGCGTGCTGAACATCATCCATTTCTCGCATGGCGACGTCTCGCTGCTGGCGCCGTTTCTCGCGCTCTCCGTCATTTCCGCCATCGGCTCCGCGCTCGGGGATGCCGGCTCGCTGGGCACCTTCCTCCTCGCGCTTCTGGTCGCCATCGCCATCACCGGGGTGATCGGCGTGCTGCTGGACCTCGTGGTGATCCAGAGGTTCCGGCAGGCGCCCGCGATGATGGCGCTGGTGGCGACGGTGGCGCTGGGCATCGTGCTGCGCGAGCTGATCCGCCACCTTTTCCCGAACGGCAGCAACCCGCACGCCTTCCCTCGCCTCGTCGAGGGCAACGTCACGCTCGCCGGCTTCACCATTCCCCTGTTCAGCGTGACGGTGATCGTCGTGTCGGTGCTCGCCGTCTGCGCGCTGTTCTTCATGCTCAACAGCACGCGCCTCGGCCTGCACATCAAGGCGGTCTCGCAGGACCGCGACGCCGCCCGGCTGATGGCCATCAATCCCGGCCGCATCTTCCGCGCCACCTTCTTCGTCGCCTCCGCCATCGGCGCCGTCGGCGGCCTGTTCTTCTC
The DNA here is from genome assembly GCF_000092925.1 of Ancylobacter novellus DSM 506. NCBI lineage: Bacteria > Pseudomonadati > Pseudomonadota > Alphaproteobacteria > Hyphomicrobiales > Xanthobacteraceae > Ancylobacter > Ancylobacter novellus. The sequence goes on from NC_014217.1 coordinate 2,747,808, forward strand.
CAGCTATGCCGGCATGGCCCGCTTCGACTTCAGCATCGATGTCGGGCTCATCGGCTTCTCGGCCGCGGTGGTCGGCGGGCTGGGCTCGATGCCGGGCGCCATCATCGGCAGCCTGCTGATCGCGGGGCTGGACACGCTGGTCCAGGCCACCGTGCCGAACGGCGCCTCCTACCGTCTGGTGTTCGTCTTCCTGCTCGTCATCGGCGTTCTGGTGTTCCGCCCGTCCGGGCTGATGGGACGCAGCCTTGTGGAGAAAGTCTGATGGCGGAGAGCCTGGCCTTGCCGCGCGACACGTCCAATCCGGTCGTCAGCGCCCTCACGGTGATCGCCGTCCAGCTCGCCGGCGCCCTGTTCCTGCGCCAGTTCCTGCTGATCGACGACTGGCGCCTCGTCATCGGCCTGCTGCTGATCTTCGGGGCGGCGCTCGTGCTCATGGAACGGGTGCCCTCGCTTGAAGCCCGCGTCGAGGCCGCCTTCGCGCGCCATTCGCGCCTCGCTTTGCTGCTCGGCATCGCCATCGTGCTGGCGTTCCCCTTCGTCCTCGAAGGGAACACCTACGCGCTGCACCTGTGCGTCATCTCGATGCTCTACGCGGTGCTCGCGCTGGCGCTCAACTTCCAGCTCGGCAGCGCCAACATCCCGAACTTCGCCACCGGCGCCTCCTACGGCATCGGCGCCTATGCGTCGGCGCTGCTGGCGCTGAATTTCGGCATCAGCTTCTGGCTGGCGCTGCCGGTGGCCGCGGTGGTGGCGACCATCTTCGGCTTCCTGCTCGGCATCCCCTCGATGCGCACGCGGGACAGCTATCTGGCCCTCGTCACCATCGCCTTCGGTGTGGTGATCCACCAGCTCCTGAACAATCTGGAATTCACCGGCGGCCCGAACGGCCTCGTCGGCATTCCCGCCCCCGAGCTGTTCGGCCACTCCTTCGCTTCCCCGCTGGTGATCTTCGGCCAGGAACTGCCGTCGCAGGCGAACTTTTACTACCTCTCGGCGCTGCTGGTGCTGATCTCCATCGTCTTCGCCCGACGCCTGCACGATTCCCGCGTCGGCCTCGCCTGGAACGCGCTGCGCACCGACGAGCTGGCGGCGCGCTGCCAGGGCATCAACGTCACCTGGTACAAGGTGCTGGCCTTCGCGGTGGACGCCTTCCTCGCCGGCTTCGCGGGCACGATCTACGCCTTCTACGTGGGCTTCATCTCGCCGGACAACTTCACCTTCCTGGTCTCGGTCACGATCATGACCATGGTGATCGCCGGCGGCATGGACAACATCCTCGGCGTCATCGTCGGCGCCTTCCTGCTGACGCTGCTGCCCGAGAAGCTGCGCGCCTTCTCCGACTACCGGATCCTGTTCTTCGGCGTGACCGTCATCGTCTTCCTGATGATCCGGCCCCAGGGCCTCTTCCCTCAGCGCCTGCGTCGCTACGGACACTGACCATGGGCCTTACTGCCTCCTCCCCCGTCGTCCTCGAGGGCGAAAATCTCACGATGCGCTTCGGCGGCCTCGTCGCCATGGCGGAAGTCGCCTTCACGCTGAAGCGCGGCGAGATCCTCGGCATCATCGGGCCGAACGGCGCCGGCAAGTCGACGCTGCTGAACATCATCACCGGCATCTACATCCCGTCCTCCGGCGAGGTGCGGCTGGAGGGCGAGCGCCTGAACGGCGTACCCGCGCACAAGATCGTCGCGCGCGGCATCGCCCGCACCTTCCAGTCGAGCCGGCTGTTCGGCGACCTCAGCGTGCTCGACAACGTCATCATCGGCCGCCACACCCATACGAAGTCGGGCGTGTTCGACGCCATCTTCCGGCGCGGGCGCGCCAAGGCGGAGCTGGACGCCGCCGCCGTCCATGCCGAGACGCTGCTGAAGAGCGTCTCGCGCGGCCTGCACGAGCAGCGCCACCGCCCGGCCGGCGAGCTGGCGCAGGCCGACCGCCGGCGCCTCGAAATCGCCCGCGCGCTCGCCACCGATCCCAAGGTGCTGCTGCTGGACGAGCCCTCCTCCGGGATGGACGACGCCGACACCGACGCGCTGATGGACGACATCCGCGCCGTCTGTGCGCAGCGACCCGACCTCGCGCTGATGATCATCGAGCACGACATGCGGCTGGTGGCGAGCCTGCCGCACCGGGTGATGGTGCTGGACTACGGGCAGAAGCTGGCCGACGGGCCCTACGAGGAGATCCGCAAGATACCGCGGGTCCAGGAAGCCTATCTCGGACGCAAGGCGGCGCAGCATGCTGGAGCTTGACAAGGTCGACACCAATTACGGCGTCGTCGCCATGCTGCGCGACGTCTCCTTCAAGGTCGAGACCGGCGAGGTGGTCTGCGTTCTCGGCCCCAACGGCGCCGGCAAGACCACGACCTTCCGCGCCATTTCCGGCCTGCTGCCGCTGGCCGGCGGCCGCATCCGCATCATGGGACAGGAGCTCGGCCAGACCCGGACCGAGGCGCTGAGCGCGCTCGGCATCGGCTTCGTGCCGGAAGGCCGCCGCCTGTTCGCCGACATCAGCGTGCGCGACAATATCCGCCTCGGCTTCGAGGCGCAGCGGGCCGAGGGGCGCTTCGCCGACCGGCTGGAGGCCATGCTGGAGCTGTTCCCGCGGGTGCGCGAGCGCATCAGCCAGCGCGCCGGCACGCTCTCCGGCGGCGAGCAGGCGATGGTGGCGCTGGCGCGCGCGCTGGTCGGGGGGCCGAAATTCGTCATCATGGACGAGCCCTCGCTCGGCCTCTCGCCGAAGCTGATCGACGAATATTTCGACACGGTCGCGGAGATCAACCGGCGGGGCACGACGGTGCTGCTCATCGAGCAGAACGCCGAGACCGCCCTGTCGATCGCCCATCGCGGCATCATGCTGGTGAAGGGGCGCGTGGTCGCCTCCGGCAAGGCTTCGGAGCTGCTGGAGAACGACGCGGTGCGTCATCTGTACCTATGAACACGCTCGAACTTCTCGACCGGCTCATCGCCTTCCCGACCGTGAGCCGCGATCCCAACCGCGAGCTGATCGCCTTCGCGCAGGATTTCCTCGCCGCGCGCGGGATCGAGGCGCAGATCGTCGCGACGCCGGACGGGCGCAAGGCCAACCTGTTCGCCACGATCGGCCCGGCCGACCGGCCCGGCATCATGCTCTCCGGCCATACGGACGTGGTGCCGGTGGAGGGCCAGGCCTGGAGCAGCGATCCGTTCCGCCTGCGGGTCGAGGACGGGCGCGCCTATGGGCGCGGCACGGCGGACATGAAGGGCTTCGTCGCCGCGGCGCTCGCTCTCGCCGAGCGGACGGCGGGGCGCGAGCTTTCGACGCCGCTGCACCTTGCCTTCAGCCATGACGAGGAAGTCGGCTGCGTCGGCGTGCGCTCGCTGATCGAGCGCATGGAGCAGGCGCCGGTGCGCCCGCTTATGTGCATCGTCGGCGAGCCGACCTCGCTGCGCATCGCCACGGGCCACAAGGGCAAGCTGGCGGCGCGCGCCACCTGCTGCGGCGTGGAGGGACATTCCGCGCTGGCTCCCAGGGCGCTCAACGCGATCCATCTGGCCTGCGACTTCGTCGGCGTGCTGCGCGAGCAGCAGGACCGCCTTGCCACTGAGGGCGTGCGCGATCCCGACTACGATATTCCCTACACGACGGTGCATGCCGGCGTGATCGGCGGCGGCACGGCGCTCAACATCGTGCCGAACCGCTGCACGGTCGATTTCGAGATCCGCAATATCGCGCAGGACGACGCCTCGCAGATCCTGAACCGGCTGATGGACGGCGCCGCGAAGCTGGTGGAGCAGCGCAAGGCGGCGTTTCCGCAGGCCGACATCACGGTCGACGTGGTGAACACCTATCCCGGCCTCGCCACGCCGCCCGATGCGCCCATCGTCGATTTCGTGCGGCTTCTGGTCGAGGATCCCGCGACCTTCAAGGTGGCCTTCGGCACGGAAGGCGGGCTGTTCGACAGCCGCCTTTCCATCCCGACCGTCATTTGCGGGCCGGGCTCGATGGATCAGGGGCACAAGCCGGACGAGTTCATCAGCCTCGACCAGCTCGCCTCGTGCGACCGCATGATGGACCGCCTGCTCGACCGGCTGGCCGCCTAAGCCGGCCGGCCTTCTTCCATGGCGCCGCTTGCCTAGGAAGAATGTCGCACCGAAGGCCGGATGCTTCGGTCTTTCCGAAGCAAGGGGCCGGAAACGACTATTTCCCTTGGTATCGGCACCGCGCCAAGATCGAACCCCATGGACGCACAGCCGCCGGCCGGACCGCCCCGGGATCCCTGCCACTCCATAAAGGTCACCTCATGATCCGCACGGGCGCGCAGTATCTCGAGTCGATCCGCGACGGCCGCGAGGTCTACGTCAACGGCGAGCGGGTGAAGGACGTCCCGTCCCACCCCATGTTCAAGCCGCTCGTCGACATACGTGCGCGCATCTACGACATGCAGTGGGACGCCAAGACCCGCGACGTGATGACCTTCACCCAGGATGGCGAGGTCAACGGCATCGGCAACAAGCTGCCCATCACCCAGCAGGACTGGTGGGACAAGCGGCGCGCCACCGACTGCGTGCTGCAGGATGTCGGCGGTGTCGTCACCCGCGTCGGGGATGAGGCCGTCGGGGAGATGTGGTCGCTGTTCGACGGGCAGGACGTGCTCAACGAAGTCGACCCGCGCTTCTCGGAGAACATCCGCAACCACATCGACAAGGTGCTGCACACCGACCCGTTCCACGTCTCGGCCAACACCGATCCGAAGGGCGACCGCTCCAAGCCCCCGCAGGAGCAGGACCCGGACATGCTGCTGCATGTGGTGAAGGAGACGGATGCCGGGATCGTCGTGCGCGGGGCGAAGTTCGAGACCGCCGCCGCCTACGCCAACCAGGCCTTCACCAAGCCCACCATCGCCAACTGGGGCGACAGCGCCTATTCGGACTATGCGGTGGGCTTCATCTGCGATCTCGGCTCGCCGGGCATCAAGTTCATCTGCCGCACCGGCTTCGCCGGGCAGAAGCCCATCGAGGACTATCCGGTCTCCAACCGGTTCGACGAGGTGGACGCCCTCGTTATCTTCGACGACGTGCTGATCCCCTGGGAGAACGTGTTGTTCTACCGGCACACCCGGGCGGCGATGTTCATCCGCGCGACGCTGCACCGCTATTCGGCCTTCGCCTTCGTGCAGCGCAACCTGATGTTCGCCGACATGCTCATCGGCGCGGCCCTGTTCAACGTGCGCCAGACCGGGCTCGACCGGCAGCAGGCGGTGCAGGAGAAGCTCTCCCGGCTCGCGGTCTACCGGGAAGGCATCAATGCCCACCTGACCGCAGCCGTCACCCTCGCCGAACGCTCGCCCGGCGGGCTGCTGATGCCGAACCAGTCGCTGCTCTATGCCGGGCGGGTGCTGGCCTGCTCCCAACTCCACGAGATCATGCACGTCGCGCGTGAGTTGTGCGGCGGCCAGATCTGCGTGACGCCGGACGCGGCGGCCTTCGCGCACCCGGACACCAAGCCGTGGCTCGACAAGTTCTACACCGTCAACGAGGACTGGGTGGCGGACGACCGGCGCAAGCTGCTGGCCTTCGCCCGCGACATCCTGAACTCGGACTATGCGGGCCACCGCCTGACCTTCCAGCTCTTCGCCCAGTCCCCGCCCTTCGCCCATCTCGCCGCGGTCTACCGCAACTTCGACTGGGACGGCCCGCTGGAACTGGTGAAGAAGTCCGCCGGCCTTTCCGACCGGGTGCTGGGAACCGCGACGCGAACGGCCGGCGACAGCGCCATTTCGCGATGGTTCGACCCGTCCATGAACCGCGCGGCGGCCGAGTGAGCCGCCCCGATACCGGACTGAAGACGGACCGCCCGACACTGCCTTCCACGACCTGACGTCACTTCGAGGTAATGAAATGATCCACCGCCGCATCCGCCCGTTCAACACCGCCAAGACCTATCCCGAGCAGCGCCTCGACAACGATCTCGCCCAGGCGGTGGTCGCGCGCGGCACCACCATCTTCCTGCGCGGCCAGTGCCCGCAGGACCTCGACACGGCGGAAGACGTGGGCATCGGCGACCCCATCGCCCAGACCCACAAGGTGATGCAGAACATCCGCCAGCTCGTCGAAGAGTCCGGCGGCACGATGGAGCATGTGTGCAAGCTCGTGGTGTATCTCACCGATGTGCGCCATCGCGAGGCGGTCTACCGCACCATGGGCGAGTACATCAAAGGCGTGCACCCGGTGTGCACCGGCCTTGTCGTGGTCGCCCTCGCCCGCCCCAGCTGGCTGGTCGAGATCGACGCCACGGCCGTGATCCCGGATTGACAGCGTCTGGATTGAAGCCATGACCTTTTCCATCGCCGCGCGCTGCGCGAAGACGGGCCGCTTCGGCGTCGCCATCTCCTCCTCATCGCCGGCGGTGGCCGCCCGCTGCGCCCATGTGCGCGCGGGCGTCGGCGCCGTGTGCTCCCAGAACATCACCGACCCGCGGCTGGGCCCGGCGGCGCTCGACCTGATGGCGCTCGGCGCTTCCGCGCCGGCCGCTCTCGAGGCGCTGGCCGCCTCGCGCGCCCATATCGACCACCGCCAGCTCACCGCCGTCGATGCCGCCGGCCGGACCTCCACCTTCTCCGGCTCCGGCACGCTCGGCACATGGGGCGTGGCGGAGGGACGCGACTGCGTGGCCGCCGGCAACCTGCTCGCCGCCCCCACGGTCCCGGCCGTCATGGTGGCAGCGTTCGAGACAGCGGAAGGCGAGCTGGGCGACCGGCTGATCGCCGCCCTTCAGGCCGGCCTTGCCGCTGGGGGCGAAGCCGGGCCCGTGCACTCCGCCGGCCTGCTGATGGCGGGAGAGGAAGCCTGGCCCATCGCCGACCTGCGCGTGGACTGGGACGAGACCGACCCGATCGGCCGCCTCGCCGCCCTGTGGGCGCTCTACAGGCCGCAGATGGACGCCTATGTGCAGCGCGCTTTGGAGCCGGTCGCCGCTCCCAGCTACGGCGTTCCCGGCGACGAATAGTCTCGAGGCTGCATCAGCCTTTCCGCCCGGCGGTTGCGCCGCCGGGCCGGAGCGCCGGCGTCGCTCGCACGGCCGGCCGGAACAGGCTATGGAAGCCCTATGCGTTACACGCTGAGACAGCTCGAATATTTCATCGCCGCCGGCGAGACCGGCTCGATCACGCTCGCCTCGGAACGCATCAGCATTTCCCAGCCGTCGATCTCCACGGCCATCAGCCATCTCGAGCAGGAACTGGGCGTCCAGCTCTTCGTGCGCCATCACGCGCAGGGCCTGTCGCTGACGCCGGTGGGCCGCAAGCTGCTGGCAGAGGCCAAGCATCTGGTCGAGCAGGCGGAGGGGCTCTATGCCGTCGCCTCCGAGGCCACGGACCAGGTCCGCGGGCAGCTCTCCGTGGGCTGCATGGTGACGCTGGCGCCGATGATCATCCCGGAGCTGTCCCACGGCTTCACCTCGGCCTTTCCCGATACCCGGATCCGCCATGTCGAAGCCAACCAGGAGTGGCTGCTCGACGGCCTGAGACGGGCGGATATCGACATCGCCATCACCTACGACCTGCAGATACCCGACGGCATCACCTTCACGCCGCTTGCCAGCCTGCCCGCCCATGTCGTGGTGAGCGAGGCGCATCCCTTTGCCCGGCTGTCGGCGGTGAGCCTGCAAGAGCTGGCTGAGCAGCCGCTCATCCTGCTCGATCTGCCGATCAGCTCCGAATATTTCCTCGCTCTGTTCATCAAGGAAGGGCTGGAACCCAAGATCCATTCGCGCTCCGCGCATCAGGAAGTGGTCCGTACCATGGTCGCCAACGGCTATGGCTATACGCTCGCCAACGTCCGGCCGCGCTCCGATCTCGCGCTCGATGGACGGCGGGTGGTGAGGGTGGGACTTGCGGGGGAGCACCGCCCGATGGTCATCGGCACGGCGACGGTCGATCAGTTCAAGAAATCGCGGCTCATCCAGATGTTCGAGGCGCATTGCCGGTCGTTCATCTCCGACGCCTACATACCCGGCATGGTGGCCCCCGCCATCGACCGCCGCCTCAAGAAGCCATAGGCCCTGCGGCCGTTAATGAAGGCCGCAGGGCGCTGATTGCCAGCCAAAGATCACGGCGTCAGCGTTTTGGCGGGCCGCTCCTCAGCGGGACGCGCGCACGCTATATTAGCCCTGGTGCGACGAAAGGGCGTTCAGTCTCGCGGGTGATTGTCGAGAAACGAACCGCCGCAATCAGCGTTGTCTAGCGATGGGCAACATGGCGCATCGCTCCAGCTTGGAAGGTATCGTCGATGAAAGTCTTGTCGGTACTAAGGGTCGGGCTCCTCGCATTGGCAGCGCTGATCGGCGCCGTATCGATGGCGAGCGCCGCTGACGGCTCAATCAGCATCCGTATCGTAAAGGCCGGGTTCGTGGTCGGCGGATCAGCCGGAGACGGCGTTCTGACGTTTCAGGGCCGCAAGTATCCGCTCTCGGTCGGCGGGCTGAGTTATGGCTTCACCTTCGGCGCTTCCGAGACGCGACTTCATGGAACGGTCAGAAATATCCGCCGTCCGTCTGACGTTTCGGGGGTCTATGCCCAGGGCGGTGCTGGCGCCGCCCTCGGAAAGGGCGCGCAAGTCGTCGTCCTGACCAACCAGAACGGCGCCATTCTGGAGCTAGGCGGCGAGCAAAAGGGCGTAATCGTCAGCCTTGATTTGAGCGGACTGGCTTTGTCGCTGAAGTGAGGATTTCCATGGAGTATCGGCGCCCGCGATGAACTTCGCCCACGCCTTCATCGGCCCGGCGAGGTCGCCCGCCGATTCGGCAACGAGGTGTGGCTGCTGAGATCCTCTGCGGCAGCCCACTTCGAACTGGAGCCACGCGCAGATAGGCCGCCCCGCGGTCGAGGAAGCGCGGGCGCCGTTCGCCCGTGACGTTGCCCCAATTCTACCCAGCTGTGAGTTCGCTCTGACGGTTGGATTCTTCCTCCGGGGCGTGCTGAGCGACGGGGCAGACGCGGAGCCATGCAGGGCGCGAAGCGTCTGATCCCGCCGCGGGCGGAAGGGTGAGGCGACGGCCGTTGGCGTCTTCGGGACGTGGACCGCCGCTCACACCTCGACCTGTTGAGCGATGCCCTTCTGCTTGGCCAGCTCGACCACCTTGGCGGCAACCGCGAGGTCCTGCAGGCCGACGCCGGTGCCATCGAAGATCGTCACCTCGGCGTCGCCACGGCCGGCATCGTCGCCGGTCACCACGGCGCCGAGCTCGCCGATCCGGTCCTGCGTGATCAGCCCCTGCGCGACGGCGTGCTGGTATTCGCCGATGCTCACCGACTGCGCGATCTCGTCGGTGAACAGCCGCGCCCGCGCGACGAGCCCGGGATCCAGCTCCTGCTTGCCCTTGGTGTCGGTGCCCATCGCGGCGATGTGGGTGGGGCCCTTTACATGATCATCCATCAGCAGCGGACCGAAGGAGGAGGTGATCGAGATGATCACGTCGGCCTCCTCGCCGAGCCGCTCCAGCTCCACCGCCTCGAAGGGCAGGCCGAGCTCGGCGGCGGTGTCCGACAGGCGGCCCAGCATCTCCGGATGCGGGTTCCAGCCGATCACCTTCTCGAACGGGTGCACGCGGGCAGCCGCCCGCATCTGGAACGCCGACTGGTGGCCGGCGCCGATCATGCCGAGCACCTTGGCGCCCTTGGGCGCGAGGTACTTGATCGACACCGCGCTCGCCGCCGCTGTGCGCAGCGCGGTGAGCAGGTTGCCGCCCACCGCTGCGCTGACGCGGCCGCTGTCAGGGTCGAACAGGAAGACCGTCGACTGGTGATTGATCAGGCCGCGCTCCTGATTGTGCGGCCAGTAGCCGCCGGCCTTGAGGCCGAGCGCCAGGCCCGCGCCGTCGAAGCCGCCCTTGAAGCCGTAGAGCGCGTCCGCGTGCCCGATGGCCTCGCGCACGACGGGGAAGTTGTAGGCCTGGCGGCGCGCCATCGAGGCGAACACCGCCTCGATGGCCTCAAACGCCGCCTCGGGAGTCATCAGGCCGGCAATGTCCTTTTCGGCGACGACGTACATCAATAGCCCTTCCCGCGCGCCGAGACCGGCCACACCACCTCGACCTTGCCGTTGCGCACGCCGACATACCAGTCATGGACGTTGCAGGTCGGGTCGCAATGCCCCGGCACCAGCCGCAGCTTCTCATTGACCTTGAGGACGTGATCCTTGTCCTCGATCACGCCGTGCTCGTCGGAGCACTTGATGTATTTCACATCGTCGCGGCCATAGACGAAAGGCAGGCCGGAATCGACCGACTGCGCCTTGAGGCCGGCGTCGCAGACGGCCAGATGCGGCTTGGCGTGGCTCATCACCGAGGTGAGGATGAACAGCGCGTTCTCCCACTCGCCCTTGTCGATGCGCTTGCCGTCCTTGTCGTGGATGCGGCCGTAATCGGCGTCCATGAAGGCGTAGGAGCCGCACTGCAGCTCATTGTAGATGTGGGAGTTGGACTCGAAATAGTAGGAGCCGGTGCCGCCGCCGGAGACGAATTCCGGCTTCAGCCCCTCGGCTTCGAGCGCGGCGACCGCTTCCTTCACCTGGGCGATGGCGGCGTCGAGCTTCTCCTTGCGCGCCTCATAGCTGTCGATGTGCTGCATCGCGCCCTGATAGGCCTGGATGCCCTTGAAGGTGAGGTTCGGTGCCGCCGCGGCGGCCTTGGCGATCTCCACCACGGCCTCCTTGGTGGTGACGCCGCAGCGCCCGGCGCCGCAATCGATCTCCACGAAGATGCCGAGCTCGGTCCCGTGCTTGACCGCCGCCGCCGAGATGTCGGCGACGTTCTTCACGTCGTCCACGCACACGGTGACGGTAGCGCCGAACTTGGGCAGGCGGGCGAGGCGGTCGATCTTGGCCGCGTCACGCACCTCGTTGGTGACCAGGATGTCCTTGATGCCGCCGCGCGCGAAGACCTCCGCCTCCGCCACCTTCTGGCAGCACACGCCGACCGAGCCGCCGAGCGCCTCCTGCAGCTTCTGCACGTCGACCGACTTGTGCATCTTGCCGTGGCTGCGATGGCGCATGCCGTGCGCCTTGGCGTAGTCGCCCATCTTGCGGATGTTGCGCTCCAGCGCGTCGAGATCGAGGATCAGGCACGGGGTCTGGATGTCCGCCTCGCTCATGCCGGGGACGGCGGGAATGTCGTAGCCGACCTCGTAGCCGGAAAAGTCCGGAGAGATGTCCGTCTTGACGTTCATGGGTGCCTCCTCAGTTCCAAGGTCATGAATTCCGAGATCACGTATTCCACGGCAGCTTGTCGAGATCGACGTTGCCGCCGGTGATGATGACGCCGACCCGCTTGCCGGCGAAGACCTCGGGATTCTTGATGATCGTCGCCAACGGCACCGCGCTGGACGCTTCCATGACGATCTTCATGCGCTTCCAGATCAGCTTCATCGCGTCGACGATCTCTTCCTCGGTCGCCGTGAGGATGTCGGTGACATGGTTGCGCACGAAGTGCCAGGTGAGCTCCTTCAGCGGCACCTTCAAGCCATCCGCCACGGTGTCCGGGGCGTCGTCGGCGATGATGTGGCCGGCGCGGAAGCTGCGGGCGGCATCATCGGCGTTCAGCGGTTCGGCGGCATAGACCTTGATGCCGGGGGCGAGGTTCGACAGCGTCAGGCAGGTGCCCGAGACCATGCCGCCTCCGCCGATCGGCGCGATCACCGCATCGAGGTCCGCGACCTGTTCGATCAGCTCGGCCGAGCAGGTCGCCTGTCCCGCGATCACGCGCGGGTCGTTGTAGGGATGGACGAATTCGGCCCCGCTCTGGGCGACCACTTCCGCAAACACCGCTTCGCGCGAGGAGGTCGAGGGCTCGCACTCGACCACCCGGCCGCCATAGCCGCGCACGGCGTCCTTCTTCGCCTGCGGCGCCGTCCGCGGCATCACCACGGTGCAGGGAATGCCACGGCGCCCGGCGGCGTAGCTCAGGCAGGTGCCGTGATTGCCGCTCGAATGGGTGGCGACGCCCTTGGCCGCCTGCGCGTCGGAAAGGCCGAACACCGCGTTCGACGCGCCGCGCGCCTTGAAGGCACCGGCCTTCTGGAAGTTCTCGCACTTGAAGAACAGTTCCGCGCCCGTCAGCTCGTTCAGCATGCGGGAGGTCAGGACCGGGGTGTTGTGAATGTGCGCGTCGATGCGGGCACGCGCCGCGATCATGTCGTCAAGGGTCGGTATGTACATGGCTCGGCTTTCTCAGGTCTCACGCATCCGGCGCGACGGTGGCGCAGGCGACGCCGCCCTTGTCGGTCAGCTCCGCCGGCACCGGCTTGATGTCATACAGATAGAGCGTGTGGCCCGCGTCGATGAGGTGGCCCGCCATCGGGTCGCCCATGATCCCCAGACCGACAAATCCAACCTTCGCCATCCTATCCTCCCAACTTCCTAGCTGCCGGCCGCTGCGGGCGCGACCAGCACATCGGCATGACCGCTGCGGTCGAGCGCTCCCCGTACGAACCCGCTCGCCTTCAGTTCTTCAATCGTGACCCCGACGAAGCCTGCCGCCCGCAGCTTGCCGCGCGTCAGCGCGACAACCTGACTGATTTCCATGAAGCGCTCCGCCAGCACACGAATGTCGGGATTTGCGGCGGCGTATGAGACCAGCGGCTGCCGGATGCCGGCCACCGCGTCGATGCCGCCCGCGCGGAAGGATGCGAACGCGTCGTCACTCAGAACAAACTCCGCCTGCTTCAGATTGCGGGCGAGATATTGCGCATAGGCGGTGCCCTTTGTCGCCGCAATTTTGCGGCCGGCCGCATCGACCTCGGCCGGGCCCGACAGCGTCATCCGCGCTTCCACGAGATACGCGCCTTCGATGAGAAGATAGGGCGGACTGAACAGGAAATCGGCAGCACGGCTCGGATAGGCAGCCCTGAAGGCGATGTCGCAGGTGCCGTCCTTCGCGCCCACGGGGAATCGAACCCCGGTTTTCGCCGTGAGAGGGCGATATTTGGCACCTAGTGACCTGCGGTGATACCGCACGAGAACCCTTGCTAATACTAGATTTCATTACAATTCGTCTCATTGCGTCCAAGCCGCTTCCATGCCATAGTTAGCAACGAATTCGGCAACGAAAATGCGCCATGTCTCGACGTCGTAGCACCCTATCAAGTCGCACTAGCCGGTCGGAGTTGCCACGGTCAGATGCTCCGGAATGGGAGTTGATTGGCCCTGGTGTCCGCTTGGGCTATCGCCGCGGCCGCGGGTCCAACGGCCGCGGCGGCACATGGCTTGCAGCCTCACGGAACGCGCACGGCTTGCGCATGCAGACAAGGCTCGGGCGAGCCGATGACGTCGCGTCAGCCGACGGTACCAGCATCCTGACTCATGAACAGGCAAAGGACGCCGCCCGTGCTTGGGCGAAATCCATCAAGGCTGGTTCTGACGCCTCCCCTGCTCTCACCGTCGACGCGATCCTCGATCGCTACTTCGAGGCTCGCGCTGCGGAGGGAATGAAGTCGATCTATGACGCGAAGTCCCGTGCCGGCCTGCACATCAGACCGAAGCTGGGCAAGCTGCGCATCTCGGAACTGACAGTCGACAAAATCCGCCGATGGCGTGACGCCATGGCGGCTGCACCGCGAAAGGTCCGGACGGGGAAACATGCGGCCAAACCTAACTTGCGTCCTGTTGATCCCAACGATCCGGAAGCGACGCGGCGCAGGCGCGATACTGCAAACCGAACTCTGACAACCCTCAAGGCAGCCCTGAACTGGGCCAGAGATCAACGCCTCGTTGACGACGACACCGCTTGGCGACTGGTGAAACCTTACCGCGGCACGACCGCAGCCCGGGTGCGCTTTCTGTCAGACGGAGAGCAGCAACAGTTGCTGGACAACGCCGAGGGCGACGTGCGCAACCTGATCGCCGCGGCCTTGTTGACGGGTGCGCGTTTCGGCGAATTGGCGCGCTTGTTGGTGCGCGATTTCGACGCCGCTAACGGCTCAATCTTCATTGCGGAGAGCAAGAGCGGAAAGGCACGGCACGTTCCGCTGACGACTGGCGGACGAGCATTGTTCTCGCTGCTTGCAGGCGGCCGATCTGGATCAGCACCCATGCTGACCCGTAACGATGAAGCTTGGAGGCCGGCTACCTACCAGCGGGCCTTCCACGCAGCCTTGGAAGCAGCCGGCCTCTCCGACATCACATTGCACGAGCTGCGCCATTCTTACGCCAGCACTATGGTCCGTGCCGGTGCGCCGCTCATGGTTGTGGCGCGGGCGCTTGGCCACGCGGACACCCGAATGGTCGAGAAGCATTATGCCCACCTGGCGCCCTCATATGTGGCGGACGTCATCCGCAGCACAGCCCCCGACCTCAAGCTCGATCCTGTAGGCACAACGCGTGGCGCCGCGGCAAGGAGCAGTAATAAAGGCCTTCATCCTAGTCGACGGGCCGCGGCTTCTCATCGGGCCCCAAATCGTGTCCGATCACCACGCTCGGCGACGGAGGGCGGCTGACCGTTCGTAACCAATGTCCGAGCAGCGTTCTCACTATCAGGCGCAGTTTAAGCGTTTAGCACGACTTCATCATACGAAGGTAAGCCGCTATTCTACATCGACGGAGCGAAATAGCGGCGTGCGATTCAGCACGATTTCTTCCTGAATGTCACCACAGATGCATGGGCCGTAGCGTCCCACGCGATCTTCGGCAAACTAAACACCATCCCCTGCCCGCCACCGGGGCGGATCCGCAACCCATCGGTTGATGTCGGATTCCCGCCAGCCGGCGCCGTTGGTGCTGATCTTCAGCTGTGCGGGGAAGGTCCCTTCTGCAATCTTGCGGTAGATGGTGGAACGGGACAGGCCGGTGCGGGCGAGGACGGTCTTCAGGCGGATGATACGCTCTGGTGTCTGCATGGCGGTGCTGCCTCCTGCTGGATGCGCCTGAGGGCGCCTGCTCCAGACAAGGCAAGCAACTGCTGACCGGCAAGATGATGAACGGCACCGGTGTTTTCTGGCGTGCCGGCGGCGGCATATCGGACGGTTCTAGAGACCAAGGCCACGGCTGCGATCGAAGTCGATGCCGTGACTGCGAGCGAGCTCGCGGCCAAGACTGCGGCCGGTTTCAAAGCTGATGCCGAGTTCCTTCTTGCGCGTGGCGAGCAGGGATTCCAGCTGCGGGTCGCGCTCCAGGCTCCGCGCCATGTCGCCCATCTGGACGCGGGTAGCCTTGTAGCCGGAGTAATCGCCGTCGCTGTACTGGCGTTGACGCTGCTGGTCGAGCTTCTTCCAGCGCTCGACAAATTGACCGGCGCGGCGCTCCGGATCGGTGCGGATTTCCGTTTCAAGCTGGAGGGCGCGAATGGTGCGATTGAGCTTGCCGCCGGCCGCCTCGTGCACCAGCTCCGGGTTCTTCTCGTAGGCCACTTCCGCATCCCGCCAGCCATGAGGGCGTAGCTCCTCGAAGGCCTTGCGGGCGGCGGTGAGTTCACGCAGTTGCTCGGGTGTGCCCTGGCCGATTGCATCGGCCGTGGTGAGGATCGCGTCCCACGCCCGAGCATGCCGAACGAGCGCGCGGGTGCGGGCCTGCCGCAGCACCATCTCTGGATCCTCGGGAGGCTCCTGGGTGAGTGGCCTGACTTTGTTTCCTAGCTCCTCGCGCAGGGCTGGTGCGTCTTGTGCAATGTCTACGGACGGCCTGAGCGTGTCGACGAGGTCGCGCAGCTTTTCCGGGACCTTGCGCACGATCTCGACGACACGCTGGCGGAAGGTGATGCCGCGGCGCTCGGCATAGTCCTGCGCCGGATCGGAGCGCGCATAGTCCGACGCCATGTCCTTGGCCCGGTCACGCGACAGGGTGCGCACCAGCCGGTCCCTATCCGCGAAGTCGTCGCGGCCAAAGTGCAACTCCATGCCGTCACGGTGGCGCGACAGCGCGACATAGCTGGAATGGGCATCCATGCCGGGCGTGGCGAGCACATGGGTACGGTCCACGGTCATGCCCTGCGCCTTGTGGATGGTGGCGGCATAGCCATGGTCGATGCGATCGTAGTCCTTCAAGTCGAAGGCGACGGATCGGCCATCATCAATACGCACGGACATGGACTGCGCGCTGACCTCTTCGAGGGTGCCGAGCGTGCCGTTCTTCACCCCGAGCCCGCGCTCATTCTGCAGGAACATCACGCGGTCGCCACGGGCGAAGGAACGTTCCCCGCGCTCGACGGTGACGCGCACCTCCTCGCCGAGATCGTTGGCCTCCCGCATCCGCGCGCGGGCGGCCTGGTTGAGGGCGCGAACCTCGTCATTGGTGTGGGTGAGAATGATGCGGCTACGGTCTGGTGCGGCCTGCCGGTCGCGGTCCCAGCGCTCGATTAGGTCGCCCCGCGCCTGCTGCCGCGTTTGAGCGGCATAGACCATGCCATTCCTCTCATAGGCCTCGATAGCCTCGCCGATCTTGCCAGTCGCCAGGTCGCGCGTGGCGTCGCGCTGCCAGTCTGCGCGCTGGCGGCGCACCTCGCCGATCTCCGCACCGCCGTGACGCTCGACCAGCGAGCGGAACGCGGCACCCGCCTCGATCGATTGCAACTGCTGCGGATCCCCGACCAGCACGACCTTAGCGCCGGCATCCGCGGCATGGGAGAGCACGCGCTCCAGCTGGCGCGTGCCGACCATGCCGGCCTCGTCGATCACCAGCACATCGCGTGAGGTGAGCAGATCCCGGCCTTGGCTCCAGCCATGTTCCAGGCTGGCAATGGTGCGGGACGTGATGCCCGATCCGCTCTCCAGATTCTCCGCCGCGATGCCGGACAGCGCGACGCCGCGAACCTCCAGGCCGGCCGCCTCCCAGGCCTCGCGCGCGACACCGAGCATGGCGCTCTTCCCCGTCCCGGCATAACCGACGACAATGCCAAGATCGCGCTCGCCGGTGATGTGCGCCAGCGCGTCAGACTGCTCACCGGAGAGAACAAGGCCACGCTGCTCAGCACGCTGAATAGCCGCCTCTCTCTCTGTATCCTGTACGGCATGGCGTTCGCGTTCCGCCATGAGCCCGGCAGCCCTGTGCAGACGCTGCTCGGCCTCGATCATCTGGCAGGTGGTGAAGCGGTCCCCGCCGCGTCCATCCTTACCGAGCTCGACGAGATCGGGTGCGCGGCTCATCGCGCCCATCACCTCGTTGAACTGCTCGATCCCGTCACTGTGACGGTGCGCGAAGCGCGCCATGTCGCGCCGGGTGAAGGTCGATTGCTGATGGGTGATGGCGTCCAGTGCCAGTGCCGGATCGGCGATGATGCGCACGCCATTGCCGCGCGCGATCTCGCGTTGAACCTCGGCCCGATCGGCGGCCCCGATCCCCTCTCTTTCTATGCGTTGCGCGGGCGCACCGATCTGGCTCTGCGGCTCCAGCGCGATGCCCTGCGCTTCAAGGCTGCGATGGTCGATGCGTGCGTCAATGTCCAGTTCGGCCAGCCGCTCATTGGCGAGCGCGGCCCAGCGTTCGCGCCAGCGCTCGAGCATCTGGGTCGCATTCCACTCGCGCACCTTCGGGCCGAAACCGTCCTCGTCAACCGAGCGCATGGTGAGCATGACATGGGCATGGGGTTTGGCCATGCCGTCCTCACCGACATCCCAATGCACATTGAGATCGGCGACCATCCCTTGATCGACGAACTCCGCCTCAACGAAATCACGGGCGAGCGCGATCCCCTGCGCCTGGCTCATCTCGCGCGGCAGGGCGAACTCGACCTCACGGGCGAGCTGGGCGTCCTTGCGCAGTTCGAAGGCTTCGACATCGTTCCACAGTCGCTCGCGGTCGCTCCACATCTCAGGCACCCTATCCGGCAGCAGAACCTCGGAATGAACGACGCCGCGCTTACTTGAGAAGTCTTGGACGCGATCGATCCGCGCATCGCGCAGCCGTGAGGCCGAGCGGTAGGCGGCGGACGCCACAGCGCTGGAGCCGGCCTTGCGGCCGATGACCTTGACGTGAAGATGATAGATCGCCATCGCGATCCGAACATCAGCACGGCGAAGCGCACGTCGGAACGACGTATAAGCGCGCCCTCCCTCGAAAAAATCTCGGGAGTGACGAGGCCATCCCAGTCTGTCCCGACGACATTAAAGCCTTCCGGCATGCGCTAAACTATCATCCTTGCATCGATTGCTGATGGAGAAGACCATGCGCAAGCCACGGGACTTCGATACGGAGCTGAAGGCTCTGGAAGACAAGGCGCGAGAGCTCAAGACCCGTAAGGTACAGCAGCTCGGCGATCTAGTGATCGCCACCGGCGCGGACGCACTCACGGCGGAGGAACTGGCCGGCGCGCTGCTCGTGCTCGCCGAGACCAAGGACCCGGGACGGAGGGAGGCGTGGGCGCGGCGTGGCGCGGCGTTCTTTCAAGGACGGGCACGCCGATCTGCAGCGGCATCTGACGGCGACACAGTCAGCCCTCCGGCGCAACCGGGCGGCACTCAATCGCCATCAGGCAGCACGGGCGCGGCATGACATGCGCGACTGGCAGGTGGAGCGCCGCAAGCGCACGCGGCATCTGATCGAACTCGGCGGCCTCGTGGTTAAGGCCGGAATCGTGGACCTCACCGGCGATGATCGCGCCATGATCTACGGCGCACTGCTCTGGATGGCCGACAAGCTCCAAAGCGATGAGCGCGCCAAGGCGCTGGCGCTGTGGGCTGCGAAGGGAAAGCAGGCGTTCGAGGCTGAACGTCACGGCGAAATTCTCGCCCCGCTCAGGACTGGGACCGTGGAACTTGACTGATGACAGGCACCGCGGAGCCGCTCGTACTCTGCAATTCTGTCTATCTGGGTCCCTTTCGAAGTGATGTTCAGGCCATCCGAGCCTCGAGTTTTTGCTTGCGCTCACGCCAATCGGGTAGCACGCGGCTCAATAGCTCGAAGAATTCCGGTCCGTGATGCGGCACGGCGATGTGGCATAGCTCGTGAGTAATGACGTAATCGATAGCATGCAGCGGAGCCTGGATTAGTCGTCGATTGAGCAATAATCGACATCCAGGTGACATCGAACCCCATCGCTGCCGCAACTGGCGGACAACCAACCCTCTTGGCCGAAAGTCCTCAGGCGCGGGAAAGCGCAGAAGATTAACTTCAAGGCGCTCACCAAATTTCGTATGCGCACGCTCTCGATACCAAACCTCCATAAGCTCCCGCGTGACCTCCGTCATCTCGGGCCTATGCGTTTGGACCACGATGAAGCCACGAACGAGCTTCACCGTCGCTTGAACGTGCGGGACTACCTTCAACCGATACTGACGTCCGAGGTAGAGATGGGTCTCGCCAGCCACATATTGGCGATCTGGGGTGCGTGGAAGAAATTGGATGAAATATCGCTGCTGACGCAGAATCCACGCGGCCCGCTTGCGCACCTTATCTTCGATTGCAACGAGCGGCGCATCCTGCGGGGCAGCGAGGACAACCGAGGCGTCAGGCTCTACTGCGATCTCCAGCGTCGCTCGCTCACGGCGCAGTATGGAGAAAACGATCCTGTGTTCACCGTATTGGACGCTATGTCGCTCCGCCTTCATCCCGGAAACCGCGCCCGCGCCAGATCCATAATCTTCAGCTCAAGGTCGTCCATTAGTTCGACAGGCAGTCCAATTCCGCGTCCATCACGCAGGACATCGAAGAAATAATCGTCAATGGCGTTGCGCATCTTATTCTGAGCGACCTCGTTGGACCAAACGTCGACGATGTGATGGCACTTTATGATGTCGATGATCGTGAGCGCGATGGACGCGACCTCATTCGCCTCAATCGATTTGCCGTCATAGGCCGCAAACGCACCTTCAAGGATCCCGAAGAACGCCTGCCCATCGTCATTGCCCTTGATCGCATCCGGTACCTCGCGCCCCCGGTCCTTGCGGGCGACCTTGCTGGCCAGATCGACTACGTTCTTGAGGTAATCGCGCTCGGATATCCTTTTGGCCCGATAGTCGCGGATGGTTTCCTCCAGCAGCTCCGAGAAGCTGCGGTAGAAGGTCGGGTCCTCGTCCATCTTTTCCGTGATGGTCCGTCGCGTCGCGCTGGCGATCCGGTCCGCCCTCGACGCCTCGGAGACGCCCGTTTCCTCCACCACGGCCTTCAGGGCGTCCGGGTCGTTGATGTTGACCATCTCGATGATCGTTTCGGCCGGCATGGCAACCACATGGTCGTCCAGCAGCTTCTGGATCTTTGGCTCGAACTCCTTGACGTCGACGGTCTCTTGGTAGCGCAGTTGAATCGAGCGCCGCAGCTCGGAGAATTGCTTCCAATCCTTCTTCATGGCGTCGATCTTCGCCTCGCCAAAGACGTCGAACAGCTTGTCCGACGACAGCGAGATATGGAGGCAGCGGCTGAACGCCTTCAGTCGTTCATAGAATTCCTGCCGGATCGCTTCGTCGGCCAGGAACTGTTCGAACTGCTCCATGTCCTTCTTGTTCTTGACCGGTTTGAACAGGTCCCAGAGTTGATCATGCAACTGGGGCAGCTTCCGGATTTCCTCGCGCACGTCGTGGACTGTGCCGGCGAGATCGGCGGCGTCAAAACCCTCGAAGGCGCTGTAGGTCGTCAGCGCTGTATCGAGCTCTCCGAGCAGCCCCTCATAGTCGATGATGAAGCCAAACTGCTTCTCGGTCGCACCATCTTCATAGAGCCGGTTCACGCGGGCGATAGCCTGCAGCAGGTTATGCTCGCGTAGCGACTTGCAGACATAGAGCACCGTGTTGCGCGGGGCATCGAACCCGGTGAGCAGCTTCGACACGACGATGAGGATCTCCGGATCGCCCGACCCCTTGAATGCATCGATGATCTGCCGGGTGTATTCGTCCTCAGTCTTGTACCGGACCATCATCCGCGCCCAGAACCCACGCACGAGGTCCTTCGATTCCTTGTCGACCTCCTCGTTGCCCTCGTTGTCATCGGGCGGCGAGATGACGATTTCGCTGGTGACGTGCCCGATCTCGTCGAGCACCTCCTTGAAGCGGACGGCTGCCGCCTTGGATGGCGCCACAAGCTGCGCCTTGAATCCCGTGCCTTGCCAGTGCTGGCGGAAGTGCTCCGAGATGTCGAAGGCTTTCGCCCGGATCGCCTGGCCTGTCTTTGACAGCGCATCCATGCGGGAGAACTTGTGCTTCAGGTCGGCCTTCTGGCTGGGGGTCAAACCATCGCTGATCTTGTCGAACCACCTGTCGATTACACCACCATTAACCTGCTGTTCGACCAGCCGTCCCTCATAGAGGAGTGGCACAACGGCCCCGTCGGCGACAGCCTCGTCGATCGCGTATTTGTGGATCAGGCCTCCGAAGGTCGAGAGGGTATTCTTCTCCTTCTTCAGTAGCGGCGTTCCGGTGAAGCCGAGATAGCAAGCGTTCGGCAGCAGCCGACGCATCCGAGTGGCGAACTGGCTGTGACCGCCAAAACGGCCAGTCTGCGAGCGATGGCTCTCGTCGACCAGGACGAAAACGTTGGCATCCACGTCGACGTCCTCGGCAGCTTTGGCCGCCGTATCAAACTTGTTGATGATGGTCGTCGCGAGTGGTGTCCGGTTTCGGATCAGCTCGATCAGATGTGCGCCGCTGGTCGCCCGAACAGGTTCCAGCTCACAGGACTTGAACGTGTCCTTGATCTGTTTGTCGAGATCGTCGCGGTCGGTGACGATCAGGATGCGCGGATTGGGGATCGCCTTATCGAGCGCGAGAGAGCGCCCCAGCATCACCATGGTCAGCGACTTGCCCGATCCTTGAGTGTGCCAGACCACGCCGCCCTTTCGGCGGCCGTCCAGATTGAACTGGCGGACGCGCTCGACAGCCTTCCGGATCCCAAAGAACTGCTGGTGTCGCGCGACCTTGCGTGCGCCGCCATCGAACACGGTGAAGCGACGGACCAGGTCCAGCAGGCGGTCCGGCCGGCACATCGCATAGATTGCGCGGTCCTGAGCCGTGATCGCGCGCGCACCCTCGGCGGCCAGGGCATGGAAATGCGCGCGGGCAAAGGCGAAGTCGCCCGAGAAGACCGCGTCGGCCTCAGCCGCCCTGAGCGGCCGATTGGCCAGCGGATCGATAATCTCGTCCCGGTCTTCCTCGTCCCGCCACGTCTGCCAGAACTGCCGCGGCGTGCCCACGGTGGCGTAGCGCGCCTCGACACGGTTCATCACCATGAGAAGCTGCGCGAAGTGGAACAACTGCGGGATGTTGTCCTCGTTCTGATAGCCGATCAGCTGGCTACCGGCTTTTTTCAGACTTTCGGTCGGCCGCTTGTTCTCGATCACGAGGAACGGGATGCCGTTCACGTAGGCGACGATATCACACCGCTTGGTCTGGGTGCTGGCCGTCCGCTCGACAGAAACTTCGGCCGTCACATGAAAGACGTTGTTAGATGGGGTTTCCCAATCGACGTAGCGGAATGAGTAGGATTTCGAGTCTCCCTGGATCGTCTTGGTGATCGTCGTCCCGAGCACGAGCGTGTCGTAGATGTCTTGGTTGGTGCCGCGCAGTCCCTTTTGCCGGTCAGGTGTGGGCTTTAGCCGCCGGATGGCCTCGTGCGCATCCTCAAGGTCGAAGGGATACTCCCGGCCGCGGTAGCTGAAGCTGTTGATCCGCAGGAGTTGGTCCGCAAGGATGTCATCGAGCACCACATTGCGCAGACGACCGGCGCGGAGGCGCACAGCTTCCGTCTGGGAAAGCGGCGTGAACCCCAGCGCCACCAGGAGCTGCAGCGCGGGGATCTGAGACTGGTGCTTCTCGGCGGCATCGAAGGTCATTGCGGGCCCTCAGCAAGCAGCCCGGACAGCGCCGCGCATGCCGCGACGGCGTTTATGTTGGCCTTGATGACGCGATCGAGTTCACCGCCGTCCGTGTAGATCGCTGGCACGGCGCAGTGCACCCGGCCATCCTTGATGTAGTTGTCGGCCTTGCCTCGCGCGCCCTTGGTGTGGGGCTTGAACACCGCGACAGAAAGGCCGCCCTGTTCCTTCACGAGTCGAAAGCACGGAATGTCAGTCGAGCCGTCGCCGATGAACACCATGTTTTCAAAGGGCACGGGTCTGTCACGCTTCTCGACGAACTGGTTGACCTTGCTGTTATCGCTGAGGTCGAAGGCGCCCTTATTTATGCGGAACAGGTACTGCGTCTTTGTCGTATAGTTGACGGCAAGCGCCGGCCACGCGGCCACGCCGTTTTCGTCAAACATAAATTTCGACGCATAAACCTGCGCGAACTTCGAGGCGATCGGCGTCCCGGCGAAAATCTCGGCATTCCCTGACGAGATGAGATAGTGAGTGATGCGGACACCATGCGCTCTGCCGTAACCGCTTATGCGGTCGAACCAGTCCTCGACCCCCTCGAACAACTGAATCGCCTTGCCCCGCGCCTTGAAATCGTCGCGCCTGACGGGAACGCCGGCAGCTGCTGCCTTGCGCAACATCAGGTTCATGTAGACGAGCACTTCGTCGGCCTGATGCTCCTTTGTCAGACGCTTCACCTCGGCCCAAAACGCAGCCGGTTTCATGCCGATGTCGGGCAGGAACTGGTGTTCCTGCATGTTGCCGTCCGCCAGCGTGCCGTCGAAGTCGTAGGCGATCGCCATCTCTATGTGTTTTCTGGCCATTGGGAGCGCCTTTCAGTCCTTGGCTTTTTGGGGAGCATCTGCAACGCGCAGGAAGACGCTCAATTGCCTAAGCTTTTCGAGGAGTTCATCGAACGTCACGATTTCCACGTCCTTAGAATTACGCCGAAATAGCTCGAAGGACTTTTTTCGGTCGTCACCATCTGGCGCCCTGCCGATGACAAGGCAGCAGTGCACGGCATAGGACTCGATGTCATAGAGCCGGGTGTTGTCCTTGATCTGGGCAATCTGCTTCTGAAACTGGTACTTCTGATCCAGCGCCTGATTGATCGATCCCGACAAATCGGCCGACGGTGTGAAAACGCCATCGCGAAACGGCGTCTTGTTGAGGATCGCGGTCTGCGGTGTCTTGATCTCGAAGATCGCGGTGTTGTTGGTCAGGCTATTCTTGACCAGAAAATCAGTGATCTTCTCCCCATCCCCTGACAGCTTCCGCCCGCCAACTGAGGCTTGGTCGCGTACTTTGATGACTGGATAGCCGAAGGCCATGTTCAGGATGAAGGGATTCTCATTGAAGAAATCCTGCCAGCGGCCCTCAGCGAGGTTCTCGCCGAGCATTTCCTCATATCGCTTGATCAACGCTTCGAGCGTTACAAGCTCGATATCCCCGCGCAGCTTGGCGAGTTTTTCCGGATGCTCTTCGGCTATGCTCGCGGCGTGGCTGCTCAGGGCACCGATAACGGCGTTCTGGTCTTCCTCGGACAGTTCCTCTTTGCCCTGCGCCACGGCGGTGAAGAGCTTTCGATAGGGGTGTCGGCCTGCCTTCGGTTCCAGCTTTGGCACGCCAAGCCGTTCTGCGATGATGTTGTGAGCCGTTGTTTCCTTCACGGCACGCGCGGCGGTCTGAGCGAGGTTATCAATGCTGTTCAGGGCGCGCCGCGCCTGCTCGAAGTCTTGCTTTGAGATATAGAAAATTTGGGCGTCCTTCGCGTCTGGTCCTGTGAGTTGATCGCTTGCGATGACGATCTCTCTGCTGGCCGACAGTTCTTCCACAGCATCGATAATGAACCGATACGGTTTCGCGAGGCCTAGCCCGTAGGCGTAGTCCTTGGTGAAGGCCGAGGGCAGCTTTTCCAGGACATCCAGCACACCTTCGGCCTCCGTGGGCACGGCTTCATCGAACCCCGAAAAGACTATATGTGTGTCGTCGAGCGTGATCCGCTCCACCTGACCATATTTGGGCTTCAGGAAGTCGGATTTGTCGCCGAAAGTGTTGATCGGATAGATCGTCAGGAACCTGTGCTGGCCATTGATGTCTAGCAGCTTGGTCCGGTATTGCTTCGCTTTCTTTGGGTCGAGATTGGCCGCGCGCAGACTATGTTCCGGCGGCACGAAATAGACCTCGACGAAGTTCGGATGAACCTCCTCGACCTCAAGGGTGCCGTCACGCGCGGGGTCATGCTGCCGGAAGCCGAGCGCCATCAGTCGGCCTCCACGTTCACGCGCCATTCGCCCGTCAGCAGCTTCTGCATAAGCCCGCGCTTCTGTCGGGTGAGTGCTTCGATCCGAACATTCTCAAGCGCGAGGTCGGCTTCGAGGCAGCCAAGCGCACCTGTCTGGGCTTTCTGCTCAGACACAGGCGGTGCCGGGATGGGCATGTCGCCGAAGTCGCGGAAGGCGATCTGCTTGCCATCGCGGATGCCGAAGATCAGTTTGTCTAGGCGCCCGATGAAGCTGCGGGACTTAAAGAAGTGGCGGTAGTAGTCGCCGACGACCTCGGTTGTCGGCCGGAGGACCGTGTAGGCGGGACTGACCAGCCCGGTGATTGTCGAGTATTCCAGCCCCCCTTCGAACGAACGCAGGCTGATCACGAAGTCGCCGGGACGGACGACCTTGTAGCTTGAGGTGTCGCCATCGGGCATAGCCACGCGGCGGTCGAGTTCGTCACGTCGGACGATCCCAATGTCCTGCATCACAGCGAGCAGCGGCAAGTCGGGACGGGCGCGCTCCGAGACGGGCTCGAATATGTCCCTGGCGCGCTGCAACCGATTGTGCGATGCGAACGCGGCCTCGAACAGGCGTTGGCGCACCGAGGTGATCCGCCGCAGCTTCGCCGCCCGCAGCGCCTCCAGCTTCTCGATGGCCTCGTCCCATGTCCGCAGGATTTCGGCGATCTTGCGCTGTTCGGGAAGCGGAGGGAGAGAGAAGCAGAACTCGGACAGCGTATCCTGACTAAGGTTGTTGATACTCGAGCCACCACCCATTCGGTGCAAATGCTCTTTGAACAGTGGTGATCGGACGAGCTTTGATGCAAAGCTGTGGTTAATCTCATCAGATTTGACACGTCCCCTGATCGTGAACCCGGAGAAAGAAATAGGCTCTGTTATCCCGCTAACTAATACACAGCGACCGATCAGCGCCTTGTTCCCGTTCGAGCGGACAAACAATAAGTCGTCGTTTTTGAGAAGGTCATCCGGGTTGAGCTTGCCATTAAGTGTGATCGAAGGGGTCTCCGAGAAATCGTTGAGCACTTCCTTGTCTTTGAAGTCGCCAACCCCGATGATCTTGACCCGTGCGCCTTGCGATGCCTGCGTGAAGTTCATCCCATTTCGGAATTCAAGAAGGTCCGCTAGGGATCTGCGTTTCCACCCGTCAAGCATCGTCGCCCCCCTTCTTCCGCCCCTTAGCGGCCTTCTCCATCTCCTCCAGCTGCGCGATATCTTCGTCATCCGCCGCCAGCGCTTCGGCGGCGCGGCGGTTGGCGTCGAACACCTCGAACCGCTCGGCGGCCAGCTTCTGTGCCACCTCCATCCGCAGCCGCCCGGCATGGGTCAGCACGTCGCGATCGTTGAAGGACAGGAAGGCGTCGAGCTTGTCGGCCCATTCGGCCATGGCGACCGGGCGGCGGCGCCTCGCCTGGTCCTCGGCGTAGTCGAGGTACATCACGACGATGCGGTTGAGTTCCTCGACCTCCTCGGCCTTGAGGTAGTTCTTGGCGGTGCCGACATCGCCCTTGCGCACGACTGAGCCCTTCCAGTTGGTCAGGCCCATATTCGGGGCGTTCGGATCGCTGCGGTTCTCGATCAGCTCTGCGGCTGTCTTGCCCGTAACGGCCCAGAGCATCTTATTCTGCACCTTTTTGAAGAAGGCCTGCGCCTGCTCGGACGTCTTGTCGTAGTCGATAGCGGTTGTGTAGAGGTCGCGCACCTTCTGGTAGAAGCGCTTCTCCGAGGCGCGGATGTCCCGAATGCGGGCCAGCCACTCGTCGAAATAGTCCCATTGCTCGGCCTGTTTCAGCCGGGCATCATCCATGGCGAATCCCTTGACTAGGTATTCGCGCAAAACGGTGGTGGCCCAGCGACGGAACTGGGTGCCGCGCGCCGAGCGGACCCGGTAACCGACCGACAGGATGACGTCGAGGTTGTAGGTGTCGACCTCGCGCTCGACCTGCCTCGAGCCCTCGGTTTGAACTATCCGGAATTTCCGGATAGTTGCCCCCGGATCGCACTCACCCTCGGCGAAGACGTTGCGGATGTGCTCGTTCACGGTGCGCACATCCTTGTCGAACAACTCCGCGATCTCCCGCTGGCTCAGCCAAACGGTGCCGTCCACGGCTCGCAGGCCGATGGTCGCGGCGCCATCTTCGGTGCTGTAAAGGATCAGTTCTCCTTCAGACATCGACGCCCAGCTCCTTCAGGTAGCCGGCCATCTTGCCCCGCACCTCGGCCAGTTCGGCCTCGATGATGTTGATCTGCTTCTGCAAGGCGGCCACGTCAATTTCCTCCTCCGGCTCGAAGGTGTCGACGTAGCGGGGGATGTTGAGGTTGAAGTCGTTCTCAGCGATCTCTTCCGGACTGGCGCGGTGTGAGTATTTCTCGATCTCCGACCGCGCAGCGTAGGTTTCCAGCACCTTGCTGATATGCGCCTCGTCCATCACGTTCTGGGTCTTGCCCGGCGTGAACTCTTTGCCGGCGTCGATGAACAGGACGTCTCGCCGGTCCTCGTTGACGCCGCCCTGTTCGCGAGAGCGGTCGAAGACCAGAATGGCCACCGGGATGCCCGTGGTCGTGAACAAGTTGGCGGGCAGGCCCACCACGGCGTCAAGCAGGTTCTCCTCGATCAGCGCCTGACGGATACGCCCCTCGGCGCCGCCCCTGAACAGAACGCCATGCGGCACGATGACGGCCACCCGGCCGCTCAGGCGCTTGGCGATCTCGATCATGTGGGTGATGAAGCCGTAGTCGCCCTTGGACTTCGGCGGGATGCCGCGCCAGTAACGCTTGAACTGGTCGGTGTCCGCACTCTCCGCGCCCCACTTGTCGAGGCTGAACGGGGGGTTGGCTACCACCACGTCGAACTTCATCAGGTGGTCGCCCTCGACCAGTGCGGGGCTGTTGAGCGTGTCGCACCACTCGATACGCGCGGCATCCTTGGCATGGAGAAACATGTTCATCCGTGCCAGCGCCCATGTCGCGCCGTTCACTTCTTGGCCATAGAGAGCGAAGTTCTCGGACCCAACCTCCTCGGCCGCCCGGATGAGTAGCGATCCGGACCCGCAGGCAGGGTCGCAGATCGTATCACCCGGCTTGGGAGCCGCCAGCTTCGCGAGCAGGCGGGAGACAGCAGAGGGCGTGTAGAACTCGCCGGCCTTCTTGCCCGCGTCGGAGGCGAAGCGCGAGATGAGATAAATGTAGCACTCGCCGATGATGTCCTCTGTTACCCGCGAAGGGCGCAGGTCGAGCGCGGGCTTGGCGAAATCCTCCAGCACGTTCTTGAGGCGGCGATTGCGGTCCTTGACTCGCCCCAGATTTGCCTCGGAGTTGAAGTCGATGTTCCGGAACACGCCTTCGAGCTTGGTGCGGTTGGCATCCTCGATCCGCTCCAGCGCGATATTGATGAGCTCGCCGATATTGGGTTCGTTCCGCGCTTCATAGAGATCGTAGAAGCTGGCACCTTCGGGGAGGACGAAGCGCTCACGTTCCAGCCTCCGGCGGATCCGGGTCTCATCCCCTCCAAATTGCTTACGATAGATTTCGAGATGGTCGTTCCAGTGGTCGGAGATGTATTTCAGGAACAGCATCACGAGGATGTAGTCTTTATACTGTCCCGCATCGACAACGCCCCGGAAGGTGTCGCAAGCGGCCCAGACCGTCTGGTTAACCTGTTGCTGGGTAAGATGATCATTCATTGGGGCGACCTTCCTTTTCTCGTCCGAGTGCGCAGCCTGCTCGCTCGCTCAACGAGGACCAGGCCCATCATCTGTCGTCGCGTCTCTGCGGCGAACTGAGACAGCTCCCGCTCCCGTTCGGCCAGCGCATCGAGGGCGACGATCGCTTCTTGAGTCTTGATGTCAGGGACATCGAGTTCGAGGTCATCGAGGCTGGATCGGGGAATCATCCGGATGTTCGTGCCACGTGCAGCTAGGTCGAAGTGACGCTGTACGGGGGGCTGGTTGATGGCCCACGCTAGATATTCGGGCGTTATGACTTCGCGATTCGGACGCAGCACCATCAGAGGAAGCACTGCAAGTGCTGGCTCTCGCAGACGCCCATCCAAGGCGGAGGCCGTGTTGCGCTCACCCCGCGAACGGAACAGCACATCGCCAGGGCGCACGAAATAGCGGTCTGCCAAGCCTTCCAGCTGGACGCGAGCGAGGCGTTCCGGATCGACGAGGCCATTGGGAGAGATGTCCCGCAACTGGATTGCAAGCACACCCTCAGCAGCCGCCGGCTCCAATCTGCCGCGAGCGGTGTAGCCGGTCTGAATGGCGCAGACGTCCGCGAGCCGCATTGATCAATCTCTGTAGAGCCGGCTACAGAGAAACTTACCGACGGAGCATCGGATGTCAATCCGATTCTTCTGTAGGGCGATGTACAGCAAGAAAGCGTATCCAGTGCGCGCGAAACATGGTGATCGCCCCTATCGGGCGGTCCGCCGAGGTCATCGGAACCATGAAGAAAGCAAGCGTTCGACCGCGCCCAGACACTGAATCGCCCCCCTCCCCGCATTCGCAAGCAGACAGCGCCAATCGGTTCACATCGGGCGCTCCGCCCTCAGCGCGAATTTTTTCAACACCATCAGAGAATAATCTCTCCCGCAGAAACACCAATTTTAAAGCGGACTTTCGAATAGACGATTATCCCCTTGACGCAAGTATGAGCTTTTGGCATATTGGTGACAACAGAGGTTGTTGCCATGTCGTCCGAAAAGCTCACTGTCCGCCAGTTCTTCGCCCGCTTCCCCAATGATGACGCCTGCCTCAACCACATCATGGAGGTGCGGTACGGCATGCGCCATGTGTGCGAGCGCTGCGGCAAGGAAGCGACCTTCCATAAGATGAGCGAGCGCCGCGCGTTTGCGTGCGCCGCCTGTGGCGACCACGTGTATCCCTGCGCAGGCACGATCTTTCAGGACAGCCGCACGTCTCTCCAAACTTGGTTCTATGCGATCTACCTGTTCGTGGTGACCCGCCACGGCGTTTCCGGCAAGGAGCTTGAGCGCACCCTCGGCGTCACCTACAAGACCGCATGGCGCATGGGGCAGCAAATCCGCCAGCTTATGGAGAAGGCGGACGGCTTCGCCATGCTCCAGGGTCACGTTGAAGCCGATGAGGCCTACGTCGGCGGTCACCGCCCCGGCAAGCGTGGTCGCGGCGCCGCTGGCAAGACCATCGTTATGGGCATGAAGGAACGCGGCGGGCGACTGACGACCGAGGTTATCCCGGACGTGAAGAAGGCAACCCTGCGTGACGTGGTGAACCGGAACGTTGAGCCGGGCTCTGTCGTCTCCACCGACGAACTGATGTCCTACGGCTTACTGGAGGGCGACGGCTACGTGCATGGGCAGGTGAAGCACGGCGCCAAGGAGTGGAGCTACTACGACTACCGCCACGGCGCGACGCACAGCACGAACAGCGTCGAAGCCTTCTGGCGACTGTTTAAGGCTTCCGTCCGCTCGACGCACATTCACGTCAGCCCCAAGTACATGGATCGATACCTCAGCGAGTTCGCTTTCCGGTCGAACCACCGCGCGATGCGGAACGCGATGTTCGATCTGCTGATTGGGGCTGTCTGATCACGGCCTCTAACGCGCGGTCGAGATCGCCCCTTTCGGCGGGGCCTACGCCCCGCGCCTCTTCTTGGGCGACGAACTCATGCAATCGCCCCTCTTTAAGGGCCTCCGCGAGGGTTATCATGCGACGAGTCCTTGCTTTTTCTCGTCAACAATGGTAGCAAAAAGAAACGGCGGGGCACAGCCCCGCCGTCCTGACTCTATCTCAAGAGCAGGGGAAATAGGATGGGTACCAGCCATCCAAATTTCCCGGGGACGCCACTCCCCATAATCTACCTCCAATCTCGCGCTCCCATGGCGCGTATGCCGCATGCACGGAGGCCCCGGATCATCCGGGGCCTTTGTGGCGCGTCGCCACCATCTCAAAATCTCACATTCGGTTCCCGGTTGCAAGGCGCCTTGAGTGGGTGCATTGTGGATTCAATACCGGCGAGGCGGTGAGGAGAACGAAAAATGAACGAATCCCTATCTAAGGCACTGAAAATAAAAGAAAAACTTCTTGATGAACTGTCCAAGGTAGAGCAATTCATCAGGCTGCATAACGAACTTTTTGGCGAGGGCGATGATGTCGCTGAGCCGAATCATGGTCGGCAGTCTGAGGATGAAAGCGACTCGCCTAAACGCCGCCGGGGGCGCCCTTCTGAGATCGCAGACGCCGCATGGAAGGTGATCAAGGAGCTAAATCGGCCGGTTCAGCGTGGCGAATTGGTGGAACGTATCGAGGCCATGGGCATCGACGTTTCGAGCGACGACAAGCCCCGCTACATCGGAACGATCCTCTGGCGCGAGAAAGATCGTTTCGAGAATATCGAGGGTAGGGGCTATTGGGCCGTGTCCCTTGGCGATCCGCCTTCCCCGGAGGATTCATCGCCTGACATTTTCCGCTGATGAGTCTGGAAATGTATCGGCTGGACGTATCCCGCGAACGTTCCCATATTGTTGTCATCACCCCGGCGGGCAGGACTCGTCGGATAAGAGGTCGTCTCGGGCAACCGGGCGGCCTCTTTACATTTGGGGGCCACGCATGAGGGTGGCCTGCTACGTCGACGGCTTCAATCTTTATCACGCGGTTGATGCGCTAGGCGACGCCCGCCTAAAATGGCTGAATCTGAGGTCTCTCGCCGAATCCTATCTCGCGCCAGACGACGTTCTTGTCAGAACGGTCTTCTTCACCGCGTTCAACACGTGGGAACACGCCAAGCGCCAGCGACACGTGAACTACGTGAAGGCTCTAGGGGCGACAGGCGTTGAGGTGGTGCTGTCGCGCTTCGACAAGGTTCACAAGCACTGCTTCACTCACGAGCGGTTTTGTAAGCTGCGCGAGGAAAAGCAAACTGATGTGGCCATTGCGATAGAGGTGATGTCCGACTGCTATGAGCGGGGCATAGAGCGCGTCCTCCTCATAACGGCGGACAGCGATCAGGTGCCCATGGTGCGTCGCATCCGAGACCGTTTCCCCGAAACAATCATCTTCATGATTGCCCCACCTAAGCGCCTCAATGCGGCGCGAGAGCTTGGACAGGCATGCAGCGGCGTGGCCGAACTGACGGCGGGGCGACTTCGCCAACACGCATTGCCAGACGAACTTAGAGACGGGCGCGGTCATCTCATTGCCGCTCGCCCCGCCATTTATGGCCCACACGGAAACTAAAGGGCCGCTCACCCGAAGGGAGCGGCCCCGATAAAGCCCCGTATCCTAACCGCTAGACGAACGCCCGATTGGTCGGGCGTACCGGGTTCGAACCGGCGTCTCAGGGGTGTCTCTATCTTGGAATTATATTACTACAACTCTTGAAATGTTTGTACTTGCGTCAAGGGGATAATCGCCTTCGAATATGATACGGGAGCAAAACCTGGCGTTTTGATCAACTTTCATCTACGTTAATTTATGATACGGGTAAGCTTATGTGATAAGACCACTGGAGATAACGCGCTGCCGGAGCGCCCTATCGATCACAGAATCGCGGTTTTTATTGATTTAAATTGAGGGTGAAAATCAAAATATTTACAAGGAACTCAGGCATATTGGCGAACGAGTTGGTAAGCTCAACCTGAGCGGACGCACCATTGCCCTGAAACGGGCGCTAGAGCGTCCGCATCGTGAGCATTGCTTAAGCAGTGATGGTGGCGGTCGTTTGCGACTGCAACTGCGCCAATCGTACAATATCCCGGCGGATGCGCCGCAGTTCCGGCCATGGGAAATGCCGCCCCTCGGCACCGTCAGCGCCGACGGCTATTAGGACGTCAAGCTTCGCCGAGAGGCCGTGCAGAGAGGCGGCGTCTGCCGCAAGAAGCATCGCGATCAGTCGCTCTTCATCGGCGGAAGCAGACGCCTCTTCCTGTTTGGTGGCAGTGTAGCCAATGGCGCGGTCCGCGTCGTCCCAGCGCTGCTGATGTGCGCACAACGTGGCAGCGACCTTGTTGCGCTGTGAGCAGAGCGATGGCAGGCCCGCCGCGAGTTCGTCGAACTGCCGCAGTGAGCCGAGCTGCACCGGAGATGGCAGCTCGGCTGCATGAAGAACCACCTGCGGAAATCCTACCGTTCGCACGAGCTCGGACTCTAAACGCTGCTGCTTCCGACACAGGGCGAGCGTATGCCGATGAGCGGTGCGCCACGCCTTCCACGCAGAAACGGCCCCATCAGTTGCGCCGTCATCTAGCGACGAGGATGCAGTCGAACCTTTGAAAGAGGTTCCGCCTATTGTCAGTACGACGGCAGAGAGAACGTCCCTCCGGGATGGCCGGGACAGACTCGTGGTAATCTCAGAATCAGCCATGATCCGAGCTCCAAGCAGCTAGGGTTGTGGTTAGGCTGGGTGAGTGTGTCAGCACTCGCTCAGCCGCTTCTCATTATGGGCATATCTGCGCATTTTGCGCAAACGAGACGTGTTGATTGATGAAGGTTACGCCAGCTCAAGTCCGTGCCGCGCGGGCGTTGCTTGATATCTCGCAGCAGGATTTGGCTGACTTATCAAAGGTCGGATTGCGCACGATCGTGCAGTTTGAGCGAGGTTCAGGCTCCATATCTGCATCGATCATCCAGGCGCTCGCACTGTCGCTCGAAGCCTCCGGCATCGAGTTCATTCCGGAGAATGGCGGCGGTGCGGGTGCGCGCTTCCGCAAGCCATCAGCATCTGATTGACCGCGTCTGTGGCGCATTTTCGAGGCCGCAGATCCTTGGCGGATGAGCTAGACCACGCCCTGCCGACCGCGGCCAGTCACTCAAATCAGGTCGTCGACCGTCACCAACAGGGCATCGGCGATCTTCTTGAGCGTTGCCACGGTGCCGTCGCGGTTCCCGGTCTCGATCTGCGATAGGAAGGCTCGCGCAATGCCGGCTTTCTCGGCGAGCGAACTAGCGGACAGGCCACGGTGCTCCCGCCAAACGCGGATGGCATTCTCGCCGGCCACAAGTCGATCGACAATGGCAGCGGGCACGAGCCCTTCTTCACCGCTGGCGAGGCGCTCCTTGAAACGGCACACGGCCACGATGTCGGCGGCATCTTCAGCGGCGGCGACGAGCGCCTGATAGTCGGCCTCCGGCAGGACAACCAGACGGTCGCCAGACGGGGTGGTGATTATCTGGTTATTCATGGCGGCCCTCCTTGGCCCACACGGGGCAACTCGGATAATCGAACCTACCCGCCTTCGGCGAAATGAAGGTGCCATAGCAGCGGTCAGAAGAGGCGAGAGGTAAGCGTCCCGCACATGGTCCGCGATATCGGTCACCAAGGCCAGAGGGACTGGCATCTCGCGTACACTGAAGCGTCACCGCTTCAAGGTTCGAATGGCGACGATGCCGGCATCGAGCTGAAAATCGGACAGCCGCGCGCAAGCAACTCGCTCACGCGCGCACCTGTCCAGAACATGAGGCGGGCGAATGGGATTCGAACCCACGAGCCCATCCTTGGAAAAATCGCTATTTGCCGCCCTCGGATATACCAGCTGCAGCACACGGCTCGCGCGCCAACGCAAGGGCAGGCGCGACCCATCGCAAACAAATGACAACGAATTCGACAACGAAAATGGAGAACTTTAGCCCAGTACAGAGCAAACCCTTGAGGTTGCTGGCGCGCCGATCGAGGTGAAACTGCGAACACGTATGTCATTGAAATTGCGTTAGTTTAGTTCGCCGCGCTCCTTGAGATCTGACTATGCCTGTCCCAATTGCTTGGCCACGCCCCGAAAGCGATCAAGCGCGACCTCAAGGCTCTCTACTACCTCAGCCGCAACCTCGTCCGGCGACGGGAGCAGATCGGGATCATCCAGCGTGTTGTCCTTCAACCAGAAGATATCGAGATTGACCTTGTCGCGGGCGAGCAATGCATCAAGCGGGAAGCGCCTGAACCTCTCACTTTCCTCACGCTCGAAAATCCGACCCGGCCGATAGCACTGGACGAAATCGTCGAGATCGGCTCGCACCATTGGGCGCTCTTTCAGCGTGAAGCGCTGATTGGTTCGCAGATCATAAATCCACAAATCTCTAGTGGCCGCTTCGTCGGACGGAGGCTTCTTGTCGAAGAAGAGCACATTCGCCTTCACGCCCTGCTTGTAGAAGATCCCGGTGGGCAGACGCAGCAGCGTGTGAAAGTC
Source organism: Ancylobacter novellus DSM 506 (assembly GCF_000092925.1). Taxonomy (NCBI): domain Bacteria; kingdom Pseudomonadati; phylum Pseudomonadota; class Alphaproteobacteria; order Hyphomicrobiales; family Xanthobacteraceae; genus Ancylobacter; species Ancylobacter novellus. The sequence continues at coordinate 2,782,994 of NC_014217.1, forward strand.
AAAATTACGCAGCAGCCGGCGACGGATCGTTTCGCCTGCGCCCCCCTCGAACAGCACATTGTCAGGCAACACCACAGCGGCTTCGCCATCCGGAGCCAGCACGGTCATGATGTGCTGAAGAAAGTTCAACTGCTTGTTCGAGGTAGTGACGAAAAAATCCTGTCGGTCGTAATCCTCGCGCTCGTTGTCGATCTCGCCGTCGTCGCGGACGATCCGGTAGCTCTGCTTTCTGCCGAAAGGTGGATTGGTAAGGATGATGTCGTAGCTCTTACCGCCCGCTCCGAGCAGAGCATCCTTTGCCTCGACAATGGAATCGACGCCTGTAATTCCGTGCAAATAGAGATTCATCGCGGCGAGACGCACCACCTCCGGCACGATGTCGACGCCCGAGAACTTGTTCTTAAGCGCCAGATAGGTCGCCTTGTCCTGCGCGCGCGGATGCTTTTTCATATGCTCCCACGCAGCGAGCAGGAATCCTGCAGTGCCGCATGCCGGGTCATGAACAGTCTGCTGGGGTTCAGGATCGACCACCTCGACCATGGCGTCGATCACGGCACGTGGGGTAAAGTACTGTCCGGCGCCGGATTTCACATCCTCAGCGTTGCGAGCGAGCAGGCCCTCATAAATGTCACCCTTCACATCGACCGGCAGGCCGAGCCAGGTTTCGCTGTCGATCAGGCCCACGAGCCGCTTCAGCTTGGCTGGGTCTTGGATCTCGTTTTGCGCCTTGAGAAAGATGGCGCCGATGATGCCGCCCTGCTTTGAAAGCGTGCCGAGCAGTTTCACATAGGCGGAATTCAATGCCTCGCCCGACAAACCCTTGATGTTGTCCCAGCGCGAGCCGTCCGGCAGCATCGAGGCTTCGCCGATAAGAGTGACGCGCTCCTCATCCATCTTGAGGAACAGAAGATAGGAAATCTGACTGATATAGGCCTGATAAGACACACCCTGATCGCGCAGCACATGCGCGAAGTTCCAGACCTTGGCGACGAGGGATTGGGCGTTCATGTTGTCCTCACGCCAGACGCCAAAGCTTTTCAATAGCGCCAATCAGTTCATTCTGTCGACGCTTGAGCGTGTCGATAGTCCACTCGCTTTCAGCGAGGACTTTGCTTGTCAATGCAAAATTCGAAACGCCATTTTTCATCGAAAAATACTTGGATTTCTTATCCTGAAAATCGAGATTTCCGGCCTGAGAGTTTTTGCGCCGCGTCAGTATTACGAGGTTGGCCAATTTGTGAACCCACAGATCGCGATCACTCTCGGTCGGAAAGTCGGTTAGCCAATGGCTTCCTGCCTTGGGATTCTGAGGAAGGACGTGCTCCACGGTCATGATTGGCGAGCTGTAGACGGCGCTGCCACCTGAGAGCAGCTCATCAAGCCGAAGCAGAAGCGGCAACCTGATGCGCGTCACCGTGTAGATGTCCCCGTCCAGGCTCCTTCGGACAGCCTTCTTTTCGGCATCGTCAAGTTGCAGCGGCGATGCATCGCTAAAGAGGTCATCGCCAGTCTGGATCCAGCCAAGCAGCCGCCCGTAACGGCGGATGCGGTCGGACGGATCACTCCGCATAAGGAACAGGCCATAAGCGAGCCGTTCAAGATCGGAAAGAAAGCGAAGAATGAAATCGGGATCGCTACGGCGTTTGGCGATCACTTCAATCGCGGGCGGCTGCCAATCAAAATTGTCGAGCCTGGAAAGATGCGTCAGCTGTCGATTTATCTCGTCAGCATGCTTGTAGCTCTCGAACGCTCTATCCGTGATCTCTTCATAGGCGTCGGCATAGGGCGACAGTTCGTTTTCGATGAACTTCGCCGGGTCCTTGCGCGTGGGCACGAACTCGCGGAATTCGGCGATCAGCGTTCCCTGCATTTTCTGTTTACGATGAATCATGCGGATATGGCCGAAGAGTTCGGCGAAACGTGAGCGACCGAGTTCGTCCTCAATGTCCTCCCACTGCGCGGTGTAGGCATCCTGCTTGCCTACCGGCAGCGCCCCGATGATCTCAGCCTTCAGAATGTCGGCCGGCGAAAGATCGAGACCGCGTGAATTGAGAACCGAGAAAATCCGGAAGGCGGATTCCTGATCGGAAGCCGCGACGATTACCAGATAGCAGCGCTGCGCAATATACATGGTGAGGCGTCGAAGACTCTCTTCAGATGAGTCCTTAAGCCGACCGCGCAGAAATGTCGCGTTCTCGATCATGCGGGCGCGGGCATCCCGGAACTGACGAACGTCAGGAAGTGCATTCGTCCCTGCTTCTGCCTGAATGTTCGCACGGAAGAACTCCGCGTCGCGATCGCGCGGCGTGAGACGGAAAACGTCGCAAGTGCCCTTGATAGGATCGCCGGTTTGGCAGATGTAGTTATGAATGGCCGCGCCAATCTTCGGCGCTGACAGGTCTCGGAGCACGCTGAGCAGAATCGTCAGCGTCGTCAGCCGCTGCTGGCCGTCGACGACATCGGCCTCCGGCTTCTGCGGATCCTTGATGAGAACAATGCTGCCAAGGAAATACGGACTTGCATTCGCGACGTCACCACCTTCGCCACACGCGGTGATGATGTCATCGAGCAGCTCGCTGGTCTGCTCCGTCGTCCAGGCATAGGGCCGCTGATAGGACGGAATGCGGAACAGGTACTTGTCGCAGAAAATGTCGAGGATCGGCTTCTCGCTGGCTTCAATCGTGTGGCGGGTCATGACTTGGCCTTCTCAGAAACAGTTTTGCGCCGCCCGCGCCTGATGCGCGCGACAGGTGGGTTTGCGGCCCGCAACCGCGCCAGCATAGCGCTCGCTGGCTCATCGGCCGGGTCTTGCGGCACGAGGTGGCCTTCGAAGGCGGCCTTGAGGATTGACTGTTTCAGCCGCGCGGCGTCGGCGGCTTCCGCGTCCAGCATGGCCAGTGTGTCGGCGCTGGCGGCGAGCGCTTCGGAGACGCGGCGTAGGATTACGGCTACCTCGGCGGGGGGCGGGATAGGAAACTCCATTTCAACGAACCGCACCTGCGTCAGATGTCCGATGTTTGTGGTGATCCGGCTTTCACGCTTGAAGCGCCCCGAATGCATATAATGTCGGAAGACAAGCAGCGCGAAATTCTCGTCAACCAGCTCGCTGGCTCGAAAACGCAGAAGTGTTTTCTGAAAGCAGCAGCCCTCGATTTCTCCTCGATACATGGCTGGTCTGCCGAGGAGGTCGGGGGCCTGACCTTCGTTGAGCAAGACGTCACCCGCCTTCAGTGCGAAGGTTTCGAACTCCTCCGGAGTGAAGTTCATCAGTTTCACGTCCGAAAGGTCTAGCCTGTCTTCGAGCACATTGGCGACGCGCAGGTAGGGACGCATGTGCGCCCCCGTGTGGTGCTGCGGCGCGCGCTGCCTTCCCAACTGCACATCACCTGCTTCATGAACAGCACACCACGCCCAAGTGTCGGGCAATTCTGGCAAATCCGTGCGGGGAGTCCACGCCGTCCGCAGACGTTTGTTCTTTGACATGGAACCGCGCATACGGGCGACGAGGTCGTGACCGGTTTCGGCGACAGGGTTCCTCTCGCGCCAATCCTTCGTCAATTCGCCGGTTACGGCCGCTTTCAGCACGGCTCGGCGGAAGGTGTCGAGCCCCCTGCGCGCCTCCTCCAGTGCTGCCTCACCCTCCGCAATCTCGGCAAACAGCCCATCGATGCGGGCGACGATGCGGCGCTGTTCGGCGAGGGGAGCGAGAGGGACAATAAGTTCTTCAACGAACGACCGCGGCAATTCCTGCTGGTTGGTCGAACCAACATGGCCGTCGACGACGAGGTGTTGCACTCGCGATGTTTCGACGAAGTGGCCAAGATAGGCGGGGTCAATCGATGAAGGGCGAACAATGGTGACATGGGAGTCGACCGTTAGCTCGGCAATCGAACCGTCGTAAATGAGCGCACGACCTATAGTTCCTGTGCCGGTCGAGTTCCAAAGGAGATCTCCCGCTCTGATGTAGAGTTCCGGCGGTAGCCGGTCAAAGGCGTCGCGAGACGTTAGCTTTAAATGGCGCGGTTCAAGCCGGTGCCATCTTATGCATTTCTGATTCACGACAGGGACGCCGCCAGCCTCAACGTAGGTCGGCCCTCGACCGCGACCGATGAAATTGCTGAGCATCTTGAGCGGAACCCAAGCCCACCCCTCAGGCAACTCCCACGGCTCATCCTGGGCCAGGCCGGCGCTATTCGGCGTCCACGCGTCCATCACGCAACCAGCGCGTCGGTCAGGTCATCAAGCAGCGCGGGCAGCCGGGTGCCAAACAGTGCACGTGCCTGGATGAGGCCGCCGCGGGCGGAAAATTCAGGCGCTTCCATCAGGTCCCCGATGCCGATCTCAATATTGACGGCGAGATGGTCGCGAATCGCCACCAGCCAAGCCTTCTGCGCGTCGGTATAGCTGCGCCCGGCCTTTTCCTCACGCCCGAGCCACAAATTGAACCGCCCGGCGACGAGCGCGGGCAGCGGCTCCAGCGTGTCGGCCTCACCGATCGCGTAGCGCACCAGCATGACGATGTCGGCTAGCGTGCCCGCCGGATTGCCGCGCACCTTGTCCGAAGCGATGCGCCTGTAAGCCCGCCAGATGTCGATGGGCTCAAGGAGCCAGGGCGGCCGCTTTAGCGCCTGGCGCAAATCGTCCAGCGCCTCATAGGTGAGGCGCCGCTGCGCATAGGGGAGTCGGTACAGGATCTGAAGCGCCGCGAGTTCGTCGCGCCGCTCCTCCAGGAAGCGCTGGAACTTGTCGACCGTCTCGCCGGCGCGGCTCGCGTCCCAACCGGAGGAGGTCACGGCATCGGTCGAGATGGTGTCGATGCGGATATCGGCAGAGGCTTTCACATCCTTCAGCAGCCGTCGCAGCACGGGATCATCGAACGCAATGGCGGCGGCGTCCTTCGCCGCTTCGCGCGCCCTGCGCTGCTCGGCCTCGGGGGCGTCCTTCGGCACACGCTCGGCGAGCGCATCCGGGTCCACCGCATCAAGCAGCCGTGCGGCAAGCCCCGCGAGATCGATTCCGCCCGACGCCTTCACGATCGCCGCACGGTCCTTGTCGCCGATGCGCCTGTCCAGCGCCGCCAGCCGCGCGGCCAGCGTCGTGAAGGCATCATCATCGCGACGCCCGGCAGCAACGTCGTCAATCAACCGGTCGAAGGAGATGACGCGGTCGCGCTCCAGCGGCTGCGAGACGGTCTTCAGGCTTTCCGATACGCCGACCGCGTCGATCAGCACGAAGCGGGTCTTCGCCTCGGCGTCGGGCGTCACCTCGCGCAGCTTTTCGGGGGAGATGGTCCGCGCACCGCGCCCCTTCATCTGTTCGAAATAGAGTTCCGACCTTACGTCGCGGAAGAAGATCAGCACCTCGATCGGCTTCACGTCCGTGCCGGTCGCGATCATGTCCACTGTGACCGCGATGCGGGGGTTATAATCGTTGCGGAAGGAGCGGATCAGCGACTCGGGGTCTGCGCCATCGGTGCGGTAGGTGATCTTCTTGGCGAAGTCATTTCCCTTGCCAAACACCTCGCGAACGAGGGTTACGATCTCCTCGGCGTGGTGATCGTCCTTGGCAAAGATCAGGGTTTTCGGCACTTCGCGGCGGGACGGAAAAAGCTCGGTGAAGAGCGTGTCACGGTAGGTTTCCAGCACGGTGCGGATCTGGTTCGGCACCAGCACGGAGCGATCAATCTGCTCGGGCGTGTAGCTGAAATCCTCCGACAGCGTCTCGTAGCGCTGCGCGCGCGTGCGCTTGTCGCGCACCGGGAGATCGTAGCCGGCCTTCACTGTGGCGCCGCGCTCCCCTATCTCCGTCCGGATACGGAAAATCTCGAAGCCAACATTCACGCCATCGACGACCGAGCGCTCATAGGGATATTGCGCCACGAGATTCCGGCCGAAGAAGCCGAGCGTGTGCAGGGAGGGTGTGGCGGTAAGGCCGACGGTGAAAGCGTCGAAATATTCCAGCACCTGGCGCCACGTCCCATAGATCGAGCGGTGGCACTCATCCGTGATCACAAGATCGAAGCTCTCGATTGGAAGCGCCGGATTATAGCTCACCAGCCGTTCGGCATCTGCGCCCCCGACCTCGAAGCTCGACACCTCTTCCTCATCCTCGGCCATTTCGCGTCCGGCCAGCACCGAGTAGACACGCTGGATGGTGGCGACGACCACTTGTGCATCCTTGTCGAGGCCGGCGGCGCCAAGCTTCTGGACATTGTAGAGTTCCGAGAAGGACCGACCCGTTCCTGGTGGGCGGTAGGCGAGAAACTCGTCCCGCGTCTGGCGCACGAGGTTGGCGCGATCCGCCAGGAACAGGATACGTTTGAACCCGGCATGGGCGAGCAGACGACAACTCAGTGTGCAAGCGGTGAATGTCTTGCCCGCACCGGTTGCCATTTGCACCAGCGCCCGAAGACGGTTTTCTGCCAAGCTCCGTTCTAGCGCCATTACGGCGTCGATCTGACACGCACGCAAACCGTCCGTCACCACTTCCGGCAAGATCTGGAGCCGGGCGCGCGATGTGAGGGACTGCTTCAGCCACAGGTCCAGGGTTTCCGGGCGATGAAACCAGAAGACGCGGCGCGACACGGGCGCAGGATCGCTGTGATCGCGAAACAGCGTTTCCGTTCCGGACGCAACATATTCGAAGCGAACTTGCCCCTCCTCGCGGATGAGGTGCTTGGGCGCATCCGCGATGTATCGGGCTGCTTGCTCGGCAAATCCGGACAGCGTGGTTCCCTGGGCCTTGGCTTCGACAACGCCACAGAGCCGGCGATCAACAAAGAGCCCATAATCAACGGGGCCGGAGGCGGTCTGGAATTCGCGCACCGCGATGCCTAGGCCCGCGCCCAGATTCATCTCCGCTTTTGACTGAACAAGCCACCCAGCCGCAAGAAGCCGCCGATCGATCAACGATCGGGCCTGATCTTCTGGATGAAATGCTGATTCGAGCATGACGCAATGTGACGTGAAACTCGAAGCAATGTGAGCGGTATCGACCTCGCTGGCAATGTCGCCGCGAGTTTCATTCGATACTCCGCTAGGACGTTGTGGAGGCGCCAATCACGCTGCAAGTGAGACAGATGCCTACGATAAGCGACCCTTGGCCTTGAAGGCCGCATACCTCATTTCAAGGCTGCGTTTGGACGCGGTGCTGGTCACATCGCGCGGTGTGCGCAATCGGCGCCCGGCCAACTTCATGTAAGGGGAGCTTCTCAGTTCCTCTGCCACCACCACCTCTCTCGTGGTGGGTTCAATGGCTATCAGATAGCAATCAAATAATGTGTGGAGATCGGCTCGCAGAAGCAATCCATTCGATGGGTGGTTTGTTGTTCGACCTGCGTAGGGATAAATATGTGCAGCTTCTAATACATGTTCAACGGCGCAGCCTGTTATTGCGCATTTTCCTCCATAGGCAGACATGAGAGCCTCGCGGAAGGCTGGCTGCCCTCTGCGGATCCGGATGGCGCGAAGAGCTCTTTCTTGATCATCATTGACGCTGCTGGGGTCAAATTCAGAGGCGTCGGCATCATGCGCACCAAGGGGCCGAGCGGCGCCGGCGATGGGCGCAAGTCGATTTTCAAGCTCTCGCGAGACTTCCTCGGGCACGCGATTGCCGCTTTGCTGAGCATCTAACAAAGACTGAGGAATGATGTCCGCTATTGCGTCGTAATCGAGCAGGAACCCGCTCCTTGGGTTTACGAGATGCATAAGCCTTATTCGGGCGCGCTCGGTAACCCCCGCATCAATGTCGGTGGGATCTGGCTGTCTACGGGGAGCCTCGATAAGTTCGCCGATCCCGAAAACCCCTCTCGGACCGGACCCTTGTTGGAACAAGTAAACACGATCGCCGACAGAAGCGGCTTTCGATGACGCTATCCTCCACAAAGGCGTTGCGCCATTGCTGTCAGCTTGGAAGTTGCTGACCAGCCTGTCCATTTGTTCCGGCGGCCATCCCCTAGGAGCGGCACTGCTGAGCGGCTTATAAGTCAGCCAGAATGCGGGCACGTATGACACCTCGGTACAGATGAGAGGTATCAGCGTGGCCAATTCGATCGCATATGACAACGGACATGTCTCATCGCGTGCACCGGGCGGGCCAAGGTCGCGGCTGCGCATATTCAGCCGGTTCGGACGAACGGCCAGGATATCGTCAGCAATGGACTGGCTCTGTCAGGTACGGCGCATTGGATGTTTGATCGCGGGCTCATCAGTCTGACGGACGATCGCGACGTGCTGGTTTCCCGGCACGCCAACGATCCCGATGGCGTGCGCGCCTTCATCAATTGGAGCGGACGCGCAATTGCCCCGCAACGGGCGTTCGAGCGTCCGCATCCCCACTTCCTGCTTTGGCATCGTGAGCACTGCCTCAAGCAGTGAAGCCGACGGCATCGTGACGCCGCAACTGCATCAAGCGCGCAACATCCCTGCGGATGCGCCGCAGCTCGGGCCAGGGAAAGTGCCGCCCTTCGGCGCCATCGGCTCCGACTGCGATCAGAACGTCGAGCTTCGCTGAGAGGCCACCCAGAGAACTGGCGTCCGCTGCAAAGAGCATTGCAATCAGGCGCTCCTCATCGCCGGAAGCCGCCTCCTCTTGCTGCCGGGTAACGGAGTAGCCGATGGCGCGATCTGCGTCGTCCCACCGCTGCTGATGTGCGCGCAGCGCGGCAGCGGCTTCGTCGCGTCGGGAGCAAAGTGACGGCAGATCGGCCGCAAGCTCGTCGAACTGCCGCAGAGAGCTGATGCGGACCGCAGACCGCAACTCGGCCGCAACAAAAACTACCTGCGGAAAGCCGATCTCCCGCGCGAGTTCGGACTCCAGACGTTGCTGTTTCCGGCAGAGAGCGAGCGTGCGCCGATGCGCTGCCCGCCACGCCTTCCACGCGCCGATGGCGGCATCTGTCGCGCCGCCATCCTGCGGCGCGGCTGCAGCCGAACTGTTGAAGGAAGAGCCGCCGACCGTCGCCAGGGCGGCAGAGAGAAGGTCCCTCCGGGATGGTCGGGACAGACTCATGCTAATCTCAGAATCAGCCATGATCCGAGCTCCACGCAGCTTGGTTGTGGTCAGGCCGGATACGTGGGGCAAACACGTGTCCGGCCGCTTAAGGCGCAGAAGGATAGCGACGACATGAATCAACAGCAATCAAAAATCACTACAGTGTCGTGATTCATATGAATGCTGCGCAATGCAAAATGGCCCGCGCCGCTCTCGGCTTGGGCGTGCGCGATTTGGCGAACCAGGCTGCCGTTTCCACACAAACCGTGACCCGTTTCGAGCGCGGCGAGGCATTGAAAGCGGCAACGGTTGAGCGTCTTCAAGCGGCGCTCGAAGCCGCCGGCATTGAGTTCATTCCGGAAAATGGCGGCGGCGCCGGTGTGCGCTTCCGCAAGCCGTCAGAGTCGGAATAGCCCTCCGCGAGCGTAATTCTTGCGCAAGATCGCTGCGGCTTCAGCGCGGTTCGGCTGCAGTTCCTTTGCAGGTTCTGTGCAACGCGACCGCAGCTCTTACGTGCTTCGGTTGCGCGTCACCGACAGCCGCTTCGCGCGAGGCATCGCGATGAATGGCAACGTCGCTGCCCACGCGGCGGCCGATGCAACAGTCAGGCGTCGTAGCTTCGGAGAGCTTGAGGTAAAGTCGATGGTGCTCGGCGCCCACGGCGTGTTTTCTGTCGCTCTGTCGACGTATCGCAGCGATGTGACGTGATCTAGTCTAGGCCCGACGGAGCGAGGGAGCTTGATGGCAGGATAAAAGCGCACACATTGCGCGGCGGTTGGGTCGTTGCGTTTGCTCATTATTTATCTGATCTCAACACATTGCGCCGCTCTAGAGCAATGTGTGGGCTTATCTGGAATCTTGTTGGCTGAACGATTAGCCGCACATTGTTGCCGTCTGATGCCGGCCTGCGGACCATCGCCTCTTGGTTTTGGATCGCGAGGCCTGCCACTTCTGAGGCGTAGCAGAGCGAACGGCTTCTCGGCAGAACGCCGCCCCTGACCGAGGCGAGTCGCCTCTCCACAACGTGCCTGCACTGACCGCCGATGCCCCGTACGAGCTTCGCGCGCATGTTGGTGAAGTTCTGCCAGCAGCGTGCCACGACCGTCCTGTCGCCCCGCGACGCCGACCTGTTCCAGAACTGGCTCCTTGATCTCCTCGCCGCGCGCGTGCCGCCACCCCTGACGGAGCGCGATTATGACTGGCACGCGATCGCTCACGCCTGTGATGTGGATTACGCCGATCTGCAGCGCGCCGGCCCCGTGCTTGCGCCCGGCCTTGATGCCTTACGTCGTGAGTTGGCGCGCCGCGGCCACGTCACGGTGAAGCGTGCCGCGGCGCGCCGGCAACCGTCCGGCTCGGAGAGGTGCACGCTTCAGCGTGGTGCTGAGCGGCTCGACGCTGCGCCGCGCCGACGCGGCCCTCGGGCGAAGCCCATTGTCGAGTTCCCCGAGAGCGAAGGCCGGCCCTGGACGGACCCGCCGTCATTCGCCGATGCGCTCGATCTTCACATGCGCCGCCACGGCGATACGGCGAAGCATCTCGCCCGTGTCCTTGAGGCGAGCGCGGCTCAGGTCGATGCTACGGCACTCAACCTGTGGCGCCGCGGCGTGAAGGTGCCGCGCGCCTCGCGAAGCCTCGCGGCGCTGGAGCTCATCGAGCGGCGCTACCGCCTGCCGCCGGGCTACTTCCGCTCGAAGCTGCCGAATGGAAACCGCTGCACATCAGCGGGGACCATTGCCGGCATCAGCCGCGCGGAGCGACGACGCCTCGCCTGGCACCTGCCGCATGATTTTGATCGGCGCCCGTTGAAGGAGAGGGAGGAGATCCTTGAGTGGGTACAGCGCGTGGTGATTTCGGGAACGACCGACTATCGGCGCTTCCAGGCTGCCGCCATGAAGCAGCGCTACTCGATCCGCTTTCCCGGCCTGCTCGACCAATCCTCCCGGCCGCGCGGGCTGTACCGGTTTTGCCGGGAGGAGGATGGATCGCTGCCGGACCCGGACCTCGCGAGTGTGGCGCTAGATGCGCCGCCCCAGCTGGCCGAGGAGATGGCCGATCTCGTCCGCTTCAAGACGGCGACGCTGACAGCGTTTGGCTATCAGCGCAGCGGTGTCTGGGGTGAAGAGACGGCGTCGCAAAAGGTCGAACATCTCGGATTGATGTTCGGCGCGCTGGCCGCGTCACCCAGCGGCGCGGTCCATGGCTTCGGCGTGCCGCTAGAAAACCTGAGCTTCGGTCTTCTGGTCTTCCCGATCGTGTGGGATTGGTACATCCAATGGCGGGAGCGTCGGCGCGGCTTCTACACCGCGTGGGAAGTCGACATGCTGCGGATCGCTGCCGCGCTCACCCGCGCCGAGACAGGCTGGCTGCGGCAGAGCCCGCAGTTGGCGGAACGCATCCGCCCTATTCCCAATCTGATCACCGAGCACGACGTTGCCACGGCCCGTGCTGACTGGGACGCGGCCTGCGAGCAGATGCATCGCCACGGCCTCGCCCGCGCGCGGGAGGTCCAGCGCGTGGCCCGCATCCACCGTGATCCCTTCGAGCCGATCATCGCGGTTCTGGAGGCAGAGAGCCCTGTCGCGGAGTATCGCAAGATCACCGAGGAGATCCTGCGGCTGATGCCGGACGAAAAACGCTACCCGCGCGCGGCGGCCGAGGCGGTGCGAGCCTTCCTCATGCTGCGGCTCGGCCTGCATCTCGGGCTGCGGCAGAAGAACCTGCGTCAACTCCTCGTCTGTCCGCGCGGCCGGCTGCCGACCTCGGAGCGCCGCCTCGCGGAGATGAAGCGCGGCGAGTTGCGCTGGAGCGAGCGCGATGGGAGGTGCTTATCCCCTCTGTCGCCTTCAAGAACGCGAACTCGTCCTTCTTCGGCAGCAAGCCGTTCCGGCTGATCCTGCCGGACCTCGGCGAGCTCTATCGCTATCTGGAGGCCTATATCGACCGGCACCAGCGGGTGCTGCTGAAGCATGCCGCCGATCCGGGCACGCTGTTCGTCAAGACGGTAAAGCCCACCAGCAAGGATGCCGCGTACTGCCAAAACACCTTCTACGAGGCCTGGCGTCTGGCCATCCAGCGCTATGGCATCCACAACCCCTATACCGGCCGCGGCGCCATCAAGGGCCTCCTGCCGCACGGCCCGCACAATGTCCGCGACGTGCTCGCGACTCACATCCTGAAGAAGACCGGCTCCTATGAGCAGGCGAGCTATGCCATCCAGGACACCCCCGAGATGGTCGCCAAGCACTACGGCCGATTCCTGCCGCAGGACAAGGCGGCTCTCGCGGCCCAGATTCTCAACAAGGTGTGGGCAGCGGCGTGAGGGTAGAACGCCTGATGTGCGAATCTCTCGCCGCCCGCGCTACGCGATGGCGTGTTCCCACGTTGGCAATCCGCTTCAGCAGCAGGGCCGGAAGCGCCGTAGGGGCAGATTGACGAGCCGCTCACTCAGGAGGGGAACGGTGCAATCGGGGCCGGTGGCAGACTGTCCGCTATCAGGGACTTCAAAACGAGAAGCCGACATGTCGCCGATGAATGTCCGAGGCCGAAACTGACCCGATGCAGTCGTTCGGAACGTCCGGTCATCGGATAGTGCTAGCGAGCGCAGCACGTCGAATGGCGTACAGCTCACTTCACCGCCGACAGCCGAGAGACGAATTCCCCAACTGTTTCGAGACGGTTCACAGTCCGCGCCTCCAGGCTTCCGCAACTTCTTTGCTTTGACAGACGCCTCGCTATGCGGGCCTTCTTTCTGGGCGTTGCGCGGATGCTTGTTGAGCGGAATGAAACCGTCTCGCCGCTCACGACGCGTTGCGGCGGCCGTTTCGATTGTAGCGGTCGTCATGGTCTTTGCTCCTCATGGGCAGGATTGCCGCGCAGCGCCGCAACCCCGCTGGTCGGCTCGCCTTGACCGAGACCGACACGAGCCGACTGTCGTCGCTTGAATATCCGCCTTGAATTCCGGGTATTCGACGTTTTGCAGAGCCGTCCCGTCTTTCAGAACCTCAAGACGAAGTTGCCGCGTACGCCGTGATCTTCGGCATCGCCGGCGAGCTGACCTGAATAGCCGATGCCGAGCCTGGCATCGGGGCTGATGGCTATGTCGAGGCCCGCCTCCACCACCGCCGCGTCGCGCGCGATCGGCACGCCGGCGATGGTGAATGGCACGTCGCCGCTCAAGGCAAACGTTAGCTCCGGCGTCACGTCGCCGAAAGCGTGCCGCCAGCCGAGTGTGCCGCGCGCGGTCACCGCCACGCCGTTCGCCACGCCGAGCAGAGCGGAGCCGCGCAGGCCGAGCGTGGTGAAGGTCGCGTCCAGCGACTGATCGGCGGCGCTGAGCGCGGCGACGCCGCCCGTCTCGGTGAAGCCGCCGGTGCGCAGGTTGACATAGGCGACGCTGGCGAACGGCTCGAGCGCGGCGTCGCCGAGCGTGATGGCATAGCCCACCTCGCCGAACAGCTGCGCGGTGCCGGCGGCGTAGTCCGCGGTCGCGAGCTCGGCAAAGCCCGGGAAGGTGACCGAGCGCGAGGTGTCGAGCTGGTGCCACGTATAGGCGGCGCCCCCGCGCAGGCCCCACGGGCCCTGCCGGGTGCCGCCATAGAGCGCGAGATGGATATTGCCGACGGAGGCCGAGGAATTGCGGGCATCCACGTCCAGCGAGGTCTGGGTATAGCCGGCGGCAAGGCCGAGCCGCCAGCTGTCGGCGAAGGTGACGTCGAACCCGCTGATGAGGCCGCCGACGCTACTGTCGAGAGTGGCGGCATTGCCGTCGCCGTCGAGCCGTCCCCAGGCGCCGATCGCCTGCGCCCAGGTCGCGGACACGGGCCCATCGGGACTCGGGGGTGGCGCCACGGGCTGCGCGCCGGCTGCCCCGTAGCCGAGCGCGGCGGAGCCTTGCGGCGCCGCCGGCGCAAAGGTGACGGCCGCCACCTCAGGCGCAAGCGCCGCCAGCGGGCCGGAGATATCACCGTAGGCCTGCCGCGCGCGCCCGAGCACGGCGTCGCGAAGGTAGCGCGACTCGTCGAGCATCACGCCTGCTGCGCTCGCATGCACCTCGCCCGACAGCGCATCGAAGGCTTGCCGGGCGCCTGCGCCGGTAATCTGATTGAACACCGCGGCGCCAAGCGCGCTGCGGGTGCCGCTTACCTGCAGCGCATCGGCGACCGCGCGCTGGTTCGGCGTCCACGCCATCGAGTTGAACGGCAGTTGCGTGAGATTGAGGAACACATTGTTGGCGTCGAAGCTGAGCGTCGGATCGAGGAACACGGAGTTGACCGTCGCCGACAGCGTCTCGGCCCCGTTCACGCCGCCGTCGGCATGAAGGATGATGTAGCTGGCGTGGAGCCCGTAATCGTCGGGCGTGGCCGCCACCTGCACGGTGCCGCCGAGCGTTGCCGTGCCGCTGACATCGGTGCGGTCGGCGGCGGTCGCGGAGACTTCGATCTGCTGGGTCGCCGCGCTCGACAGAGCGAGATTGCCCTGCACGCTGATCGTCCCGATCGAATTGCCGGGCGCCAGCGTGCCGCCGTTGATCATGGTCGCGGGCAGCGTGCCGGTGCCGCCTATGAGACTGCCGGCATCGACCGTGAGCAGGCTCGACGCGCCGATCGAGCCGTTCACGATCAGCGCACCGCTACTGACGGTCGTGCTGCCGGTATAGGTGCTGGCGCCGGTGAGGATCGTGGTGCCCGTGCCGTTCTGCTGCAGGGCGCCGTTGCCGGAGATGGCGCCATCCAGGGTGAGTGTGGTGGACAGGTCGATGGCCAGCACGCCGTTGTTGACGACATCGCCGGCGATCGAGCCCGACGTGCCGCCGTCGCCGATCTGCAGCGTCCCCGCGCCGATGGTTGTGCCGCCGGTGTAGGCGTTGGCGCCCGTGAGGGTCAGACTGCCGTCGCCAATCTTGGCAAGCGCGCCGGTACCGGAAACGACGCCGGCGAAGGTGACGTCGTCCGAACGGTCGAAGGCAAGCACACCATTGTTCAGCACATCGCCGAGAATCCAGCCCGACGTACCGCCGTTGCCAAGCTGTAGCGTGCCGGCCTTGATGACCGTGCCGCCGGTGTAGCTGTTGTCCGCCGCGAGCACGATGGTGCCGGCGCCGATCTTGACGATGCCGCCCGTGCCGACGATCGGGATGGCGAGGGTTGCGGTGGTCCGCGTGCCTTCGGCCCACAGGTCCGCCATGCCCGTCGGCGCCAGTGCCCCGCCGCTGCCGGCGACGAGGCTGTAGCCGTCGACGACAAATTCCAGGCTCTTGAAGGCCTGCGTGCCCTCCACCGTCACGATGCCGGGCGTGCCGTGGAAAATTCCCTGCACCCCGCCCCAGAGCGTCGACATGCTGCCGTCGGCGTTCAGCCAGTTGGTATTGGCGGCGTTCCAGGTGCCGCTGCCCCCGACCGGGGTCGAGCCGCCCTGCCAGAACTGCGTCTTGGTGGGATCGGCATAGACCGTGAGGTTCACCTGCTGGGCGGTGGCGGTGTTGATCGCGGTCGTGAAATCGAGCGGCACGCTTCCGAGCGCCAGCCCGTTGTCGGTGAGGCTGCCGCCATATTCGATCAGGTGATACACGCCAGTGCCAAGGTCTGCGGTGCCCGTGATGTCGAGCGTGCCGTCGAGGGTCACGTCGCCGGCGACGTCGAACAGGGTGCCACCCGGCGCGCCGAGCACGACATTGACGTTCGAGGTCGTGTTGAGCGCCAGTGCGCCCATGCCCAGCGTCGCTCCGCTCGCCCCGGCGAGGGTGCCGCCGTTCTGCACGGTCACCGCGCCGCCAATGCTGCCGGTGCCGGTCAGCGTGGCACCATTGGCGACGCTCACCGCGCCCGCGCCGATCGAGCCGGCAATGTTGAGCGTCCCGGCGTTGACGCTCGTCGCACCGCTGTAAGTGCTGGCGCCGGTGAGGATGGTGATGCCCGTACCGTTCTGCTGAAGGGCGCCGCTGCCGGAGATGACGCCGGCAAAGGCGAGCGTATTGGACAGGTTGAAGGCCAGCACGCCGTTATTGACGACATCGCCGACGATCGAGCCCGACGTGCCGCCGTCGCCGATCTGCAGCGTCCCCGAATTGATTGTCGTACCGCCAGTGTAGCTGTTGGTTCCGGTGAGCGTCAGCGTTCCGGCACCTGTCTTGGTGAGCGCACCGGCACCGGAGATGACGCCGGAGGCGGTGAGATCGGCGGTGGTGCGCAAGGTGCCGCCGCCACCGTTCAGCGTGATGGCGCGCCCGGTCGTGAAGGCCGCCGTGTTCCCCAGCGTGCCGCCGTCGAAGGCCACGCCGCCGGTCGCCGCGCCGAGATTATTGTCGGCCGACACCGACAGCGTGCCCGCGTTGATGACCGTGCCACCGGTGTAGGTGTTGTTCGCTGTCAGCACGATGGTGCCGGCCCCGATCTTGACGATGCCGCCCGTGCCGATGATCGGGGTGGCGAGGGTTGCGGTGGTCCGCGTGCCTTCGGCCCACAGGTCCGCCATACCCGTGGGCGCCAGCGCGCCGCCGCTGCCGGCGACCAGCTTGTAGCCGTCGACAACGAATTCGAGGCTCTCGAAGGCCTGCGTGCCTTCCACCGTCACGATGCCGGGCGTGCCGTGGAAAATCCCCTGCACCCCGCCCCAGAGCGTCGACATGCTGCCATCGGCGTTCAGCCAGTTGGTATTGGTGGCGTTCCAGGTGCCGCTGCCCCCGACCGGGGTCGAGCCGCCCTGCCAGAACTGCGTCTTGGTCGGATCGGCATAGACCGTGAGGTTCACCTGCTGGGCGGTGGCGATGTTGATCGCGGTCGTGAAATCGAGCGGCACGCTTCCCAGCGCCAGCCCGTTGTCGGTAAGCGTGCCGTCGTACTCGATCAGGTGATACACGCCCGTGCCCAGGCCGGGGGCGCCGGTGATGTCGAGCGTGCCGTCGAGCGTCACGTCGCCGTTAACGTCGAACAGGGTGCCGCTCGGACTGCCAAGCACGACATCGACGTTCGAGGTCGCGCTGAGCGCGAGGGCGCCCATGCCCAGCGTCGCTCCATGCGTACCGGCGAGGGTGCCGCCATTCTGCACGGTCACCGCACCGCCGACGCTGCCGGAGCCGCTGAGCGTGGCGCCATTGGCGACGCTCACCGTGCCGGCGCCGAGCGAGCCGTTCACGATCAGCGTCCCGGCATTGACGCTCGTCGCGCCGCTGTAGGTGCTGGCGCCGGTGAGGATGGCGGTGCCGGTGCCGTTCTGCTGAAGGGCGCCACTGCCGGAGATGGCGCCAGCAAAGGTGACGCCGTCCGAGCGGTCGAAGGCGAGCACGCCGTTGTTGGCGACATCGCCGAGGATCCAGCCCGCCGTGCCGCCGTCGCCGATCTGCAGCGTGCCCGCGTTGATGGTCGTGCCGCCGGTGTAGCTGTTGGCGCTGGTGAGCGTCAGGGTGCCGCTGCCCGCCTTGGTGAGCGCGCCGGCACCGGAGATGACGCCGCTCACCGTCAGGTCGGCACCGATCTGCAGCGCGCCGCCGTCGGCTTCCAGGGAGATGGCGCGCGCGGTGGTGAAACTGGAGCTGTTCTCGAGCACGCCGCCGTCGAAGGTGAGCCCGCCGGAGGGGTCGCCGAGATTGGCGTCGGCGGAGATCGACAGCGTTCCCTGGCTGATCGTCCAGGGAGTGACGGCGCCCGTCGTGCCCGTCAGCGTCCAGGTGCTGGTCCCCGTCTTCTCGTAATTCTCGAAGCCCTGATATTGCTGGGTCGCACCGATCGCGCCGACCGCGAAGGTCCCGTTCAACGTCCCGCCCAGCGCCAGCGTGTCGTCGGTTCCGCTATTGGCGTTCACATTGCCCTGGATGTCGAAGCCGTCACGCAGTTCCAGCCGGTTGCCGCTGCCTGCGAAAGTGATGGCATCAACGTGGTAGCTGGGGAGAAGCGGGCTCGTGCCGCCGTTGATCGTGCCGCCGTTGATCACGGTGCCACCATTCACCGACACGCCGGTGCCTGGCGCGAGGGCGCTGCCGCCGCCGTTGATCGTGCCGTAATTGATCAGTGTGGCGCCATTGGCGAGCGAGACGCCGGCGCCGCCGGCACCGGGGCCGCCACCGCCGCCATTTCCGTCGGGGCCGTAGCCGCCGCTGCCGCCGTCGGCACCGGTGCCGCCATTGATCGTGCCGCCATTGGTCAGGGTGGCGCCCGTGCCGGAGAGCGAGACGCCGATGCCGCCGGCGCCGCCATCGCCGCCATCACCGCCGCGGCTCCCGGCGTAGTTGCCGTTGCCTCCGATACCGCCATCGCCGCCGTTGATCGTGCCGTTGTTGGTCAGGGTGGCGCCAGTGCCCGAAAGCAGCATGCCGGCGCCGCCGCTGCCGCCGGCACCGCCCGGAGTGCCGATGTCGCCACCGCGACCGATGCCGCCGTACCCACCGTCGCCGCCGGTGCCCCCGGTCCCGCCGGTGATCGTGAGGTTATTGGTCAGGGTGGCTCCAGTGCCCGAGAGCCAGACGCCGGTGCCACCGCCACCGCCGCCCGCGCCGTAGCCGCCATTGCCGCCGTCGATGCCAGCACCGCCGGTGCCACCGCTGATGGAACCGCCATTGGTGATCGTGGCGCCGGTAGATGAGTAGACGCCGACCCCGCCGCTTCCGCTGCTGGCGCTGGTATCCGTGTTGGCGGAGCCGCCGGAGCCGCCGGAGCCGCCGGTAATGGTCGAGGACGCGCCAATCCCGACCTGGCTGGTCCCAGTGAGCACGAGGCCGATACCGCCGGTACCGCCCCCGCCGCCGTAACCGGAGTCGACACCCGCGCCGTAACCGCCGGTGCCGCCATTGCCGCCGGTGATGTCGCCGGTGATCTGGCCGAGGTAACCCGAACCGGTGACGACCGCGCCGAAGCCACCGGCGCCGCCGCCGCCGCCGCCGCCCTTGTGATAAAAAACCGCGCCGCTGCCCTCGCCGCCATTGCCGCCATTGCCGCCGGTCGCATCGCCGCCCGGCAGCGTGCTCCCGTAAAAGCCGTGCGCCCCGCCCCCACCGCCGCCGCCGCCCGCGCCGCCCTTGCCGCCGCCGCCATTCCCGCCGGTGCCGCCGCCGGCGGCACCCGGAAGGCCGCCAGCGCCGGGGCTGCCATCGGTGCCGTCATAACTGCCGGTGCCACCATAGCCACCGCTGACGCCGGCACCACCGCCGCCACCGCCGGCGCCGCCATAGCCGTTATTGGCGTAGGTGGAGCCGTCGACGCCGGCGCCTGTCACGCTGTCGGCGCCCCCGGGGGCGCCGGGGTTGCCGTCGCTGCTGGCGCCGCCGGCGCCGCCATCGGCAAAGACCGGCGTCGCTGGCACGACGAGCAGAGTCCCCACCAAAGCGACGGCAACCAGCGCCGTCGTGCCGATGAGCGCCCATCTCAGCCGGCGCGCACGGCCGGGAGGATCGCGCAAGGATTTTAGGAACCGTGCCTGGCGAACCGCAGTGTCAATCCGCCCACGCGTGGGGGCGATCGGAACGTCTGGCCGGTCCAAGTGAGGCTTGGGCCGCGCTGCCACCACTAGACGACCCGCACGCCGCGCAGATTGCGCTTGGTGTCGCTCCAGAACGCATCGTTCTCGACACGGCGGACCAGGTCGGGCGGCAGGATCGTCTGCCGCTCGACGTGCTGCACCCTGGCGGCGACGCGATGCAGGCCCGGCGTGCCGAGCCGCGCGTCCAGCTCCTCCTCCGCGTAGTCGACGTGATCGAAGTCGTGGGCGAATGGCGGCTGGCCGATGAAGTCGTAGACCGCCGCCATGGCCCTGGCCGGCTCACGCGTCAGCGTTTCGTAGGTCAGCAACATGAGCCGGTCGGCCTGCTCGCCGAAATAGGCTTCCTTCAGCGCGTTATAGGCGAAGCCGACCATGCCGTTCATGCCGAGCAGCCCGTCCACCCGGTTGTAGACCGTGCCGCCGGGCTCGAAGCTGAAGATCTTGGACGGCTCGAACTTGTTGCGCCGGACCAGCCGCTCTAGGCTGTCGAGCACCCAGTGTATGTCGCGCACGCAGGCGATCACCTTCGCGTCCGGGAACAGCGCCGCCAGCGCCGGCAGCTTGCTGCACCACAGGCGATTGGTGTCGAACACCAGCTTTGAAGCCTGGATGTCCCGGTAATAGTTTTCGAAAAGGCCGGCGAGGATGGCCTCGCGCTGCGCCTCCGTGATGAACAGGGCGAACTCGTTCTCCTGGCTCATCTGCCGGAGCAGGGCGGTGAACAGGGCGCCGACCGGACTGCTCATGGCGGCATGGACGCCCGGATTCTGGCGCAGGATGCCAGCCAGCAGTGTCGAGCCCGCCCGCGGCAGGCCCGAGATGAAATGGATGCCGTGCTGCATGCCGCCTCGCGTGCCGATTGCTTCCACCTAACCGGAGTCACGGCTCAGGCATAAAAGGCGAACGGCGATACAGTGCCTGGCCCTCGACGGTGACGCTCCCGGTTCTTCCGCTGACCACGAATTGCTGCGAATTGCACCATTCCAACCCCAAGCAAACAACCTGCCCTCAGTCCGGCGGCACAAGACCTTTCGCGCGTCGCGACCATGCCGCGACATGCAGGTTCGTGTGCACCCCGGTATGCGGATGATGCGATGCTGTCGCCGGGATAGGCCATTCCCCGAAGGAGTAAGAGAGGAAATGTCGAGCGCGCCCGCGAGGCCGCCGCGCTTCGCGCGGCGGTAGGCGGTGAACTCCGCGACCTGGCGGACATAGTCCCGCTTGGTGTGCTCGCTAAACCGGCGGACGGTCATGTTCTCGATCATCCGCTGCTGTAGTGGACAGATGGCAGGCCGTGTGCTGGTGGATGTCCGGAAGCGTCCATGGGACTCTCCTCCGGCGAGCCCCCCCGTGATCGTCCGCCCGCCTATGCCGGACGCCACATAGAGAACATCCACACGTCCCTCGTGCAGGGCGGCTACCGCGGCAGCAGTTTGGTCCTTTGGCGCGTCATGGTCGCCCCAACTTGCCGTTCACACTGGCGGATGTCCGCCCCAGACTTTCTCACCGATCCGCCACAAGGGCGGCATGCGCGTGAAGGGCGGGACGGTATGCGCCATCACGGCGATGGCAAGGCGTCCGTCGGCGCCGATCTTGGCGTGGATCGCCTTTACATGCGCCTTGATCGTCTCGATGCCGACATCGAGGATCGTCGCGATATCCTCGTTTGACTTGCCCCTGGCGACCCAGGACGCCACTTCGAGCTGGCGCGGAGTGAGCTCGGGAAAGGCGATGCGCAGCCGGTCGGTGGGCGTCATCGAGGCGAGCGTGCGGTCGCAGGCCTGCCGGTAGCTGCGCAGAACGTGCGCCCGGTAGGCTTCCAATAAATCCCGCTGCCGGTCGCTGAACGCGGCGCGTCCGATCACGCGGTGCCCGGAGATGGTCAGCACATAGTCCTCGTTCTGCATGACGATCGACATGATGCGCCGGGCCCTGGAAGGCAGGAACACCTCGCGCGCGATCGGCAGGGTCGCGAACTCCTCCTCGCCGAAGAAGTCCGATTCACGTAGCGCCCGCTCGCCGAAGAAGGCCGGATGGCAGCGCCAGAAATCGTGGCTGTTCATGTGGCGGGCGAAAGCGGCCATCGCCTCGGCGCGCCGCGAAGGGTCGTCCTCGATCGATAGCAGCGAGCGGAACTCTCCGCTGGCGTGATGAAATTCGGAATAGGTCACGACATCGGCGTCGATCAGGCGGCCAACGCCGGCGAACAGAACTTCGGGCAGGCTGATCAGATCGGCCTCCGCCTCGTAGAGCTTGATGATCTCGCCCGGGAGATCCGCCTCGTTCGCTTCACTCTTCCGAGTGATGGCCTGATCTCGCAGCCGCATTGCATCATCATCCCATCGGAACGCTTACCGGTCCGCATGCTACGGCAAGACCAGAGCAGGCGCGAAATTTTTGTGTCTTCCGGCGAGGCCGGGAACGCCGATTGATTGCCTGGGGTGAAAATGGCGAGCATCGGAAGAAATCGCCGGAATTGTGAAGCCCGCAGTTCCGACGCGTTCGATCCCGGCGTCACATCGTGGGCTCCAAGGCTCCCGCGGCGCGGAAGCCAGATAAGATCAATTGGGGCGCCGATCAGCGGCGCTTGGGACGATACCGGAAAGAAGCAAGCATCTGCTCGATGTCATAGAAACGGTATCGGTAGCACGCTGGAACCGGCACGGCGGATGAGTTGAATCTGCGACAAGCGCCAGCGGCGGTCAGCGGGGCCTAATCCCGAGCAGCGTGTTGTAGGACTATCCTGTAACCATCAGGGTCTTCGAAGATTTTCCCATTTTGATCCCAATAAACCATCGTGCCCCGTGAACTCGTATAGCAATTCGAGCCCAAGACCGGAACAGTAAAATTGGCGAAGGTCTTTTAAATTATCACTTGGGCGCGCCACGCGGATTGTCAAAGGTTGTAAGTCTCTGGCTCCTCGGATGTGCTTGATCCTTGCATTTACAGATCGTGGCGGCCCCATCGTCAAGGAATTGATGACTGGTTTGGGGCCGGTGGGAGACTGCCCGCTATTGGGGACTTCAAACGAGAAGCGGACCTACCGCCGATGAGCGACCAAGGCAGACACTGGCCCATAGCCGACATCGAGAATGTCTGTTGGTGGGCGAAGCCTCATTTTCTAGCTCCAGAGCCGGAGATGCCGGCTCTGGAGGGCATTCCCTTCATTCGGTAATTCGATCTAGGCCTTGGCTGCCACTGGCATGCGGAAGGGTGCTCCCAGCCGATTGAACGCATTCATCGCAGCGATGGCAATCGTAAGGTCGACCAGATCCTTCGGCGCGAAAACCCTTGATGCGGCTTCATAGGCTTCGTCTGATGCGTGCGTTTGCTCGATACGGGTCACTTCCTCAGCCCAAGCCAGCGCCGCCTGCTCCTGCTCCGAAAAAAGCTGCCGAACCTCGTCCCATACTGGCACTAACGTAACCTTGTCGACTGACATCGTCTTTCGCAGATCACGGCTGTGCATGTCTATGCAATGGGCGCACCCGTTTATCTGCGAAACACGAAGAAAGACCAGATGAATAAGATCTTCCGGCAGTGAGGTGTTCTTCGTTACATAAGTGTGTACGCCAAACAGTGCCTTCGCGCCGTCAGGAGAAGCGTCGTACCAATTCACGCGGGTCATCTTATTTTACCTATTTATCTGTTGGAACAAGGACAATTATGATCAATGCGGAAGTAGCTCCGGCGCGGCGACCGGATGAGCGGTATGCGAAACCGTAGGCGGCGGGATAGCTGCTGCACCTTGCGGTGATCCCGGCAAGGCCCCGACGTATTCCGCCAGCTGGCGTTGGATTGGCCGGCATCGGTCAGATGCCGGCCAATCCCATTAGCCTTTGATGAAGGCGAGCAGGTCAGGGTTCAGCACATCGGCATGGGTGGTCAGCATGCCGTGCGGATAGCCCTTGTAGACTTTCAAAGTACCGTTCTTGACCAGCTTGACCGAGAGCAGCGCGGAATCGGCAATCGGCACGATCTGGTCGTCGTCGCCATGAACCACGAAGGTCGGCACGGTGATCGACTTCAGGTCGTCAGTGAAATCGGTCTCCGAGAACGCCTTGATGCCGTCATAGTGCGCCTTGGCGCCGCCCATCATGCCCTGCCGCCACCAGTTCTGGATCACCGGCTGGATCGGGGTCACACCTTCGCGGTTGAAGCCGTAGAACGGGCCGGCCGGCAGATCGATGTAGAACTGCGAGCGATTGGCGGCGAGCGCCTTGCGCAGGCCGTCGAATACCTCGATCGGCAGGCCGCCGGGATTGGTCGCGGTTTTGACCATGATCGGGGGCACCGCACCGACGATGATCAGCTTGGCGGTGCGTCCCTGCGGCTGACCATATTTGGCGACGTAGTGCGTCGCCTCGCCGCCGCCGGTGGAGTGGCCGACATGCACGATGTTCCTCAGGTCGAGATGCTCGACCACGGCCGAGGCATCGGCGGCATAATGGTCCATGTCGTGGCCGTCGCTGACCTGCGAGGAGCGGCCATGGCCGCGACGGTCATGGGCGACGACGCGGTAGCCATTGGCGAGGAAGAACAGCATCTGCGCATCCCAGTCGTCGGACGAGAGCGGCCAGCCATGATGGAACATGATCGGCTGGGCACTCTTCGGGCCCCAATCCTTGTAGAAGATCTCAACGCCGTCTTTGGTTGTAACGTAGCCCATGGTCTTGCTTTCTAGAGTTTGAGTTGTGTGAGTGGTCTGAGCGAAAGCCTGCGAGAAATGCAGCACCCCGATGAGTGCTGCGCCCGCTCCCAGCGTGAGAAGGTCACGGCGGGTTGGGGCCGCCGCTACGTCGAAAATGTTTCGTGTCATCTAGCGACCCCGAATGTTGAGCCTGTGTTCGATGCCGGTTCGAATTCGATC
Organism: Ancylobacter novellus DSM 506; assembly: GCF_000092925.1. Lineage (NCBI taxonomy): Bacteria > Pseudomonadati > Pseudomonadota > Alphaproteobacteria > Hyphomicrobiales > Xanthobacteraceae > Ancylobacter > Ancylobacter novellus. The sequence goes on from NC_014217.1 coordinate 2,807,325, forward strand.
CGGCGAGGCTGACAATGGGCGTTGGGGCAGATGAAATCTGTCGCTGGATTAGGCGGACTATCGCAGGATTGCGGTTAGTGGTGGCTGCGGCGTGCCGTTGCTAAGATCAATGGTGTCATTCGAGGGCACTCCCTAGCGAAGGCTTCGCGCGGGCGAAAAAATGGAAAGCCGCCGAAAGCATCGCCCTCTTGCGCTTGGGCTTTGCTTTCGGCGGCTGTTGGTTGACGCCACGACGTGCCGGATTGGCGTTCAGGATCGTTCGTCGATCATTCTCGACGCCCTCGTCCAGAGACGCTCGGCGTTGTCCTTGTCGATCGCATAGGGCGCGACACCGGAGAGGCGGGAGGTTCCACGCTCGGTGACGGTGACCGCCTCGTTGCAGTCGTCGAAATAGCGGCCGGACAAACCCTCGAGCAGCGGCGATGCGGCCAGAAGCACCGTCGTTGCAGCGCCCTGTTCGGGTGTTTTGCGCAGATGCTCGGGCGTCCGCAGTCCACCCGTGTGCCGTTGCAGGTTGGTGGCAATCGCTCCGGGATTCAGTGCGTTGGACGTGATCCCGTCGCCGCCCCACCGGGCGGCGATGCCTGCCGACATGAGAATGCAGGCCGTCTTCGACTGGGCGTAAGCGAGCAGCGGATCATAGCCGGTAAAGCGGAAATCGATGTCGTCCCACAGTATAGGTCCGAACAGGCTGCCGACCGAGCTGACCGACACCACCCGGGCATTTCCGGCCTCCTTGAGCCAGCGATGCAGGCCAAGTGTCAGCGCGAAATGGCCGAGATAGTTGGTGGCGAATTGCATCTCATGCCCCTCGCGGGTTCGCTCAAGCGTGGGGATGCACATGACGCCGGCATTGTTGATGAGCGCATGCACCGGTCGGTCCCAGTCCCGCACGAAGGTGCGGACGGAGGCGAGGTCCGCGACATCCAGCGGCCGCACCGAAATAACCGGGTTGCCGGTCGCATTGCGCAGCGTTGCGGCAACCGGCTCAGCGGCTTCCACCCGACGGGCGGCGATAGTGACGTCGGCACCCGCTGCCGCCAGCGCCCGCACGGTCTCGATGCCAATGCCGCTGGCGCCGCCAGTGACAATCATGGTGCGGCCGGTAAGGTCCAGCTGATCGAGCACGTCGCGGGCGGTGCTGGAAAAGCCGAAAGGCGTGGTGAACAGGGCCATGGCCCGTCTCCTTGTGAAAAATTGAGATGATGGATGGACGGCCGGCCGCGTCAGGCCAGCCGCATCAGGCCTTACCGGTCAGCGGCCCGGGCGGGGCCGGTCGCATCAGCGCTACGATGGCAATCCCGCACAGTGCGACGATGAAGGTCAGGGTGAAGCCATCGATAAAGGCCAGCACATTGGCCTCGCGCTGCACCGATCCCGCCAATGATGCGACCGCCCGAGCGCGCGCCAGAGCGGCATCGTCACCGACAAACGCCGCGGCGCGCTCGGCGAGGTGGCGAATGACATCCGCGTCGCCGCGGCCGAGATGCAGGCCGATCAGGTTCGAGTGGATCTGCTCGCGCACCCGCAGCAGCGTCGTCATGAAAGCAACGCCGAAGGCCACGGCGATCAGCCGCAGGATTTGCAGATAGGCGGCGAAAGCCGCCGCCACATCCGGCCGGATGCTGGTGAAGTTACAGACGATGACGGCTGTGAGCGTCATGCCGAGGCCAACGGACTGCAGCAGTGCGACCGGGACGAAGTCGTCCATCCGCCAGTCTGCACTCAGGCTGGTCGCCCACAGGCTCGCGGCCGCGAAGCTGGAGAAGCCGACGATGAGCACCAAGCGGAAATCCACTCGGCGCAGCAGATACACACCGAGCCAAGATGTCACGATGAGCGGGCCGGCGATCCAGAAGGTGAGGAACCAGCCGAACTGTTCAGGCCGCAGCTGCGCGACGTTCAGCAAAAAGTTCGGCACCAGCACGCTGTTGGACACCGCGATGAAGCTGAAGATCGCCCCTGATGTAATGCCGAGCACGGTGTTCCGGCTCCAAAGGATGCCCGGTCGGGCCCAGGCATGCGGCGCGATCGCTTCCTGAACGAAGAAGCACGCCATCAGCGCCAGACCACCGGCCAGCGTGGCGACGACGATCCCGGAATTGTGCCAGTCAAGACGGTTGCCCTGATCAATCCCGACATAGATCAGCATGAGGCCGAGGCCGAACAGCACCATGCCGCCCCAGTCGGCGCGACCCAGCAGGTCGCGGTTGGGGGCCTGAGGCGTCGATCCGAGCCAGGCCAGCACCACCATGAGCACCGCGAGCGGCACGTCGGCCCAGTAGAGCCACTCCCATCCCAGCTCCTGCACAAAATAGCCGGTCAGGCCCGGGCCGGAGTTCAGGGTGAAGGCGAGGCGGAACGTGTAGATGGCAAAGGCCGGCAGCCACAGCACCGGCGCAAGGTTGCGCACGATGACCAATAGTGTTGCCGGCACGAACAGGCCGAGCAGCAGCGCCGTCGCAGCGTGCAGGGTGAACAGGGTCGCCGGATCGCGGACCAGCGGGATCAGCGCCAGCAGAGCGGCATAGGCGAGGCCCGGCCAGAGCAGGATCGGCCGGATGCCGAACACCATGACCAGCCACGGTACCGCAGGCGCCGTCAGGATCTGTGGCGCATTTGCGACGGTCGACAGCCAGGAGGCTTCATCGACCGACAGTCCAAACGCACCGCGAAGGTCCGGCATTCCCATGCCGAGAAAGCGTGTGTGATAGCTGGCGAGAAAGCAGCCGGCGAGTGCCGCCGCGACCGCCGCATAAGGATTTGCCTTTCGCGACCCGACAGTGGCGGCCGCTCCGGTTAAGGTGGCGATCACGGCCGATCCTCCGCGCTTGTGTCGATGCGGGTGACAACCGACATGCCGGGGCGAAGATGGTCCAGCAGGGGCTGGCCCGGATCGAGGGCCACCCGCACCGGGATGCGCTGCACGACCTTGGTGAAATTGCCGGTGGCATTGTCGGGCGGCAGCAGGGCGAACTGCGAGCCGGAAGCCGGCGAAATGCGCTCGACGCGTCCCTTCAGCACTTCATCCGGGAAGGTGTCGACCGTCACCTCGACGGGCTGGCCCGCCTCGACATGGGTGAGCTGCGTCTCCTTGTAGTTCGCGATCACATAGACCTGCGGCAGCGGCACCACGCTGATCAGATTGCCGCCCGTCGTTACGTAGTCGCCGAGCTGGACCTGCCTCTGGCCGACTACCCCGTCGAAGGGCGCGACGATATGAGTGTAGCCAAGTCGCAGCTTCGCCCCTGCGAGTGCGGCCTCAGTGACGCGCAGGTCCGCCTCGCGCTGCGGGCGGGTACCCGTCAGCACGTCGAGCTGCGCCTGTTGCGCCCGAACGCCGGCCTCCGCTGCCTGCACCGCCGCGCGGTTGCTGGCGAGTTCGGCATCGGCCTGTTCCAGGCGCTGCCGCGTTCCGAAGGTCGATTGCAGCAGTTCCTGCTGGCGCTGCTGCTCCTGCGTTGCCTGCAGAGCCTTGGCCTGAGCCGAGGCCAGTTGCGCTTCCGCCTGGGCGATGGTGGCCTGCTGAAGCGCGATCTGGTTGTCGAGATTGCGTAGGGTTGCAGTGGCACCGGCGACACCAGCCTCCGCCTGATCGACCGCGACCTGATAGTCGGACGGGTCGATCTGCAGCAGCAGTTCGCCGGCCCGTACGGGCTGATAATCCTGCACGGGAATGGCGACGACGTTCCCGGATACCCGGGCCGACAAGCCGGAGAGTTCGGCCCTTATCGTCGCGTCGTTCGTCACCTGCACGGTGGCATTGCCGATCCAGCGGTCCCACTGCCCGGTCGCGACCGCGATGAATACGGCCACTACAGAGATGGAAAGGCAGGGGATGAGCCAGCGCCGCGCGCCGGCTGCAGATATCGCCGGGGAACTGACAGCGGGTTTGGCTGTCGCCAGCTCAGCAGGTGGTGTCGTAATGGACACGACAGTCGACATCTTCCCCTCCTTATTTTGGTGAGAACCGGCTCAGCGCGATTTGGCTGGGGTTGTCAGTTCGGTGTCATTGGTGTCGACGACGAAGACCGCGAGTAGCTTGGCGGGTTTGGTCTGGCTGCCGTTGGCGCTGATGTTGTGGAAGTCACCCGGCAGCTCGGTGAAATTCTCACCGGCCTTGAAGGTGCGGATCTCACCGCCATTCACCTGACTGGTGACTTCGCCTTCCAGCACGGTTGCGTAGATCACCGCCGAGCGGGCGTGGGTATGCGAAGGGTTGAAGCCGCCCGGTTCATATTCGACCAGCACTCCCTTGAGGCTCTTGCCGGGCACGTTGGGCAGTTCATGCTGATAGACCAGCGTGACCTTGGCGCCCTTCGCGGCAGGAGCGTCGTCGCCATGGGCGAGCGCCGGCACGGCGGACAGAGCAAGCGTAGTGGCGAGTGCGAGGGTGGCGAGAAGCGATTTCATCGCAGCATTCCTTGATCTGATCTGAGGGGATGTTCAGTGGCTGGTGGTCTGGGCAGCGAGCCAGCTGTCGAGATCGAGCGCGCCGACGCGATACTCTCCGAGCGGCACCAGTGACAGCGGCTCGACATGGCCGCCGAAATAGTCGGTATCCGCGTCGCGCTTCACCGAGCGCACGTCGCCACGCCCGCGCAGATAGTGATCGACGACCCGGTCGAACGGCGCACGCACCGGACCGCCGATCTCGACGCGGCCATTATGCGGCGCTTCCAGCGCGACATCGGCGAGGAAGCCGGCGACGTTGTCCGCGGCAATCGGCTGGAACTGACCGCCTGAAAGTTTGACCTCGCCCTCCTTGGTGTAGGAGTCGGCGATGGGCCCAAGAAACTCGAAGAACTGAGTCGAGCGGACGATCGTGTAGGGCAGACCAGAAGCGGCGACGATCTCCTCCTGCACCAGCTTGCCCTGAAAGTAGCCGTTGTCCGGCATGCGATCGGTGCCGACTATCGACAGAACGACGTAATGCGAGACGCCCGCCACGGCGGCGGCCGTCGTCAGATTGCGCCCGGAAGTCTCGAAGAAGGCGCGAACCTCGGACGGGTCGAAGGACATGGCGTTGCTGACATCGACGAGGATGTCTGCGCCCTTGAGCGTTTCGGCGACGCCCTGTCCGGTGACACTGTTCACGCCCGTATTCGGTGCGGCCGCGACCACGTCGAGCCCCTTGAGCGCCAGCAGTCTGGCCAGCTTCGAGCCGATCAGCCCGGTTCCGCCAATGATGACGGCTTTCTTCGCGTTCATCTGCTTCTTCCTCTTGGTTTGGCGTCCCGCGCCGTTGATGAGGAAGGTGTACTGGGAGGGATGATCGGCTTCTGTCGCGCGGTTGTGACCGCTGTCGTGGGATTGCGATAGCTTCGCCGCAAAAGCGCGATACCATCGCCGCGGTGGTTGGGGAGTTCGTGGTGAAGCCGTCTCTGGAGTTCGAAGCAAGATCCGACGCACGCTTCGATGCCGCCGGATCCCGGCGTTCAACCAGCACTGAGATGGAACAGGTGCTGGACACGCCGCCGGCACTGACGGAACAGACCTTGAAGGGTGGCACACGGCTGACGCGGCGCTGGTCGCATGGCGAGTTGCATGCCGCGCTACCGCCGCTTGATACCCATGTGGTGATGACCTATTACGGGACGGCGCAGAAAGCGCTGTGGCGCCAGGGCAAGCAGCGGGTGGAATCGCGCACGCGCCGCGGCTCGATCACGCTCATCCCGGAAGGTCAGGACGGACGATGGGACGTGGACGGCCCCATTGAAGTCTCGCATGTTTATCTGCCGGGCTGGCGGCTTGAGAGCGCAGCTGAGGCAATGTCACTGCGCGGCTCGATTGAACTGGTCGGCCGCAACTGCTTTGACGACCCTACCTCCGCGCAGATACTCGAAATCCTCAGCAAGGAGGCCGAGACCGGCGACACGTCGGCGACGCTCTTTGTAGAACAAGCGGTCGATCTTCTGTGCACCCAACTGCTGCGCTCGCATTCCTCGCATGCAGCTATGACTGCGACCACGCCGCGACGAGGCCTTGCTGACTGGCAGATAAAGCGGGTCAACGACTACATGGTAGAGTTCATGGACCGCGAGATCGGCCTTGATGAACTTGCCGGCCTGGTCCAGCTCAGTCGCTTTCATTTCTGTGCGTCTTTCAAGTTGGCGACCGGTATGACGCCACATGAGTGGCTGACAGCGATAAGGATGCGTCGGGCCTGTGAACTGCTCTCCCAAACCGACTGGCCGATAATCAACATTGCCTTGGAGGTCGGCTACGCCACGCCGTCTGCGTTTTCGGCGAGCTTCCGCAAGACGACGAACGCCACCCCGAGTGCTTACCGTCGCAGCTCCGTTGCCGTCTGACCGTTCTGCCATTTCGGTCATTCCCGCAAGATCGCGATAGTCGCCGCAACGGCGCGAAATCAGCTCGACCCTCTACTGCCTAGTGTGACCTCGCACCGGCCGACAAGCCTTATCGAGGGAACAGGATCGATGTCCATTCGCAAGAAGATCGTTGTCATTGGCGGCTCCGGACGCATCGGCGCGCAGACTGTCGCACTGCTGCGCGCTTCCGGCCACTTGGTAGTCGCTGCGTCTCGCCGCATGGGCGTGGATATCTATTCGGGCGAAGGGCTCGACGGGATCATGGCTGGAACGGACGTCGTCATTGACGTCTCGGATGCCCCGTCTCCTGCTGCCGATATCGCATTTCCGTTCTTCCAGCAGGCTGGCGCCAACCTGGTGGCTGCGGAAATCCGTGCCGGTGTCGGGCATCACGTCACGCTGTCGATCGTTGGCGTCAATGAACTCAAGGAACAGGCCTACTTCCGCGCCAAGACAGCGCAGGAGCATATCGCCGCCGCCTCTGATGTGCCGCACACGATCGTGCGCGCCACGCAGTTCTTCGAATTCCTGCCCACTATCGTCGAGGGTCACACAGTGAACGGCGTCGTGCAGGCCCCGGATGCGCTGTTCCAGCCGATCGCCGCGAGCGATGTCGCCCAGATCCTTGCGGATATCGCGCTCCACAGGCCGCGAAACGCCGTTGTCGATGCGGCCGGTCCACATCTTGCACCGTTCGAAACGCTTCTTCGCCAGTATCTGCGGCTTACCGGCGACGGTCGCCCCGTCGTCACCCCAGCCGGCGCCAGCTATTTCGGCCAGCCCGTCAACGACATGTCGCTGGTGCCTCGTCGGGAGTTCCGCATCGGAACGACCAGCCTGAACCAGTGGTTCGCTCCCCAGCGACGCGCTGCGTGAACGATAGCCAATCCATCCTTTCCCGCCGAGGTAACGGCAATGTCTACCGATGCCCTTTCTTCCAGCCAGCTTGTCGCGGGCTTCCTGCTCGCGACGCCGGCACTATTCGCTATCGTGAATCCCGTGGGGAGCGCTCTGGTCTTCAGTCAAATGCTTGCCGACCGCTCCCACATTGAACGAACGGCAATTGCGCGACGTGTGGCGACCTATGCCTTCGTCATCTTGATCACGTCGTTCTGGATCGGTAATTCGGTGCTCAGCTTCTTCGGAGTAAGCCTGCCGGCATTGCGAATTGCCGGCGGCCTGGTTGTTATTCATCAGGCATGGTTGCTGCTGAATGCACCTGATAGCGGCGACATGTCGGATGGCAATTCACTGCCTAAACGCGGAGCGCGCGACGTCACCTTCTTCCCTTTGACGGTGCCGATTACCACGGGTCCGGGAACGATATCGGTCGCGATCGCGCTTGCGGCCGCGGGGCCGGTCGACGGTACAGGTGGGATCAGCTTTGTGGTCGGCTTGACGGTGGCGGCAGCGCTGATCGCGGCCATGGTATGGATTTCCGATCGTTATGCCGACCTAGCCGTGGCACAGCTAGGACAGACTGGCGCGAATATCGTGATGAGGCTTTCGGCCTTCGTCCTTTTGTGCGTCGGCGTCCAGATCATGATCACTGGCGTCAAAGGGCTTGTGTAGCAATAGGTCGTCAGAACGCACGACCGCTCCAGCATCGATGCGAATGTCGGCTGTTGGCGCAAAAGTACCGACGTGCCCCTTCACTCTGAAGTCCGCTTTTGGGTCCCGACCGTTGTCAGTTCAACGGCCGACATGAGGGCGCAAAGCAGACTTCGCTGCAAGGGCAGGCGAACGCCAAGTATGGGTCGTTGCCGCCATACCGCTCCACCAAGCGTATCCCGGGAAAGACTCCCGCGCCGCATCTGACAAGTATTTCTGCGCTGCTGCACGCGGTTGTTCTGCGGCGTAGAATCGGCCCCTTGGCCAGTGGGGGGATGCCCTTGATCCTCCGCGCATGCGCCACTCGCGTCCGTTTCGTCCGAAGAAAATATCCAGTGTGGGCAGCGATGCTCCATCGCCAGCTGCGAGCTTGGCTGGCGCACCACTCTCAAAGATCCCGCACTGTGATGCGCGCGTCATTCGGGATGCTGAGCAAAACCTTGCGTCTGCTAATTCCGTCGAGCATGATTCCAACGTCGTGCATGTCACCGACGACTGGCCGTCGAACGTTCCGATCAGCTCTGACGAAGTCGATGTGATCGAGGCCTTCCTCAGGCGGGAGATTGATGCGCTGCTGAGGTGACGGTGCTGCCGAAGGGACCTGAGGGAGGCGATTGGGCCATGAACGTAACCTTGCCGATCACCAGCCGGGCCGCCCTCTATCTCCGCGTTTCCACCACGCGGCAGGCCGACGTTGACCTGTCCATCCCAGACCAGCGCCTCCAGACCGCTGCCTATTGCGAGCGGCAGGGCTGGTCCGTTGTGGCGGAGTATGTGGAGCCGGGTGCGTCGGCGATGGACGACAGCCGGCACGAATTCCAGCGGATGATCGAACGGGCATCCGATGACGATCGCCCATTCGATGTCATCGTCGTCCATAGCTTCAGCCGGTTCTTCCGCGATGCCTTTGGGCTGGAGATGTACATCCGCCGCCTCGCGAAGCACGGCGTGCGGCTCGTCTCCATCACCCAGGAGCTCGGGGATGATCCGGCTCAGGTCATGATGCGGCAGGTCATCGCCCTATTCGACGAGTACCAGTCCCGCGAGAATGCCAAGCATGTGCTGCGGGCCATGAAGGAGAATGCCCGGCAGGGTTTCTATAACGGCTCCCGCCTGCCGCTCGGCTTTACCCTCGAGGAGGTCGAGAAGCGCGGCCATCGCATCAAAAAACGGATCGTCGTCGACCCCGTGGAGGCCGAGCTCGTGCGGCTGATGTTCGATCTTTACCTGCAGGGAGATGGCACATCGGGTCCCATGGGCATCAAGGAGATAACCAAGCATCTCAACGCCAAGGGATACCGCACCCGCCTCGGTGCCCGTTACGGCGTTGGCACCATCCACGGCATTCTGACCAATCCCGTTTATGTCGGCGAATGGAGCTTCAACAAGCGCAGTTCCAAGACCGGTCAGGTGAAGCCCCAGCACGAGGTTATCCCGATCTCGGTGCCGGCCATCCTCGATCGCCGCACCTTCGACAGGGTGCAGAAGGCTCTCAGGGCCAAGAGCCCGCACAACAGCCCGCCACGGGTCATCTCAGGTCCGATCCTTCTGACCGGACTGGCCTACTGCGCCTGTTGCGGCAGCGCCATGACGTTGCGCACCGGCACATCGAAAAGCGGCAGGGTCTATCGCTACTACAGCTGCTCTACCGCCGGCCGGGTGGGCAAGTCCGCCTGCAAGGGGCGGACGGTGCCGATGGAAAAGCTCGACCATCTGGTCACCCGCCACGTTGCCGAACGTGTGCTGATGCCCGAACGGCTGGAGGCGCTGCTGCAGTCCGTGGTCGATCGGCGGGTGAAAGCCGACGCTGAGGTTCAGGTGCGGATCGATGAACTCTCTCGCGAAAAGACGACGGCGGAAGACAAGCTGCGGCGGCTCTACCAGCTTGTCACCGACGGCATCGCCGAACCCGACGAGATGCTCAAGGAGCAGATTGCCAAGCTCAAGGCAGATCGGGACCGTGCACATTCGGCGCTGGAGCGGATCGAGAATCAGGGTGCCGCCGCCAGCCAGCTTGATCCGGACAAGCTCGCCCGCTTCGGGCAACTCATGCGCTCAAACATCACCGAGGGCGAGGTGCCGTTCCGCAAAGCCTATCTGCGGTCGCTTATCGACGCAGTCGAAGTCGACCAGCACGTCGTGCGCATCCACGGATCAAGGACGGTGCTGGAGAGAGCCGTACTCGCCGACCGAGCCGCCCAGCCGGGTGTTCGCGGTTTTGTACGGAAGTGGCGCGCCCACGGGGAATCGAACCCCGGTTTTCGCCGTGAGAGGGCGACGTCCTGACCGCTAGACGATGGGCGCATCTAGGCAGGCGGGTCTCATAAAGCCATTCGGCAGCCGGATCAAGGCCGTGCCGTGTGCATTCCCAGCGAAATTCATCGCCGCGCGAAGGGTGCTCTCCACGGCGTGGAATATTTGGATCGCAGCCGCCCTCCCCGCCTCACGGCTCGCTGGCGAAGGTGAGCGATCCGCGGGGCGCATGGGTGGCCGCGTCGAAGAAGCGCGTCTCGACGATGCCGCCGCGCTCCAGCGTCACCGCGATCATGTCGCCCGAAACGATCGCCGAGCGCACATTCGCGCCCTTGGGGAGCTGGATCGTGCCGGTTATCTCCACCGGCGTGCTTTTCCAGCCGACCACGACCCTGTATCCGATGGCACCGAACAGTGCGAGGAAGCCGAAGCCCATGAGCAGGCCGGAGAAGGCGGCGAAGCCGCGCAGCTTGCGCAGCACCCGCTCGGCCGCCGGGTCGAGCTTGTCGTCGTCTGAATCGGGAGAGGTCATGCCGGCACCGGACGAAATGAATGACGATATCGATGACGTCGCGCCCGAGCCGGCCGCGACGCGCGTCGATATCACCGCCGGGCCGCAGGATGAAGGGCTGCGGCTCGATCGCGTGCTGGCAAACCACCTGCCCGAGCTCAGCCGCACGCGGCTTCAGGCGCTGATCGCGGAAGGGCGCGTGCTGCGCGCCGGCCGTCCGGTCGCCGGCGGTTCGGCCAAGGTCGCCCCCGGCGAGGTCTTCACCGTCGAGGTGCCGCCGCCCGAGCCCGCCGAGCCGGAGCCGCAGGACATCCCGCTCGACATCGTCTTCGAGGATGACGACCTCATCGTCATCGACAAGCCGGCCGGGCTCGTGGTGCATCCCGCCCCCGGCAATCCCGACGGCACGCTGGTCAACGCGCTGCTGTTCCATTGCGGCGCGAGCCTGTCGGGCATAGGCGGCGTGCGCCGGCCGGGCATCGTCCACCGGCTCGACAAGGACACGTCCGGCCTGATGGTCGTCGCCAAGAACGACCGCGCGCATCAGAAGCTCGCGGCGCAGTTCGCCGACCATGGCCGCACCGGGCCGCTGGAGCGCGCCTATCTCGCCTTCGTCTGGGGCGTGCCGGAGCTGCCGAGCGGCACGGTCGATGCCCCCCTCGCCCGCCATCCGGTGTCGCGCGAGCGCATCGCCGTGCGCGCGAACGGGCGCTTCGCCATCACTCATTGGCAGCGCGTCGAGGCCTATGAGGACACGCAGGGCCGCCCCGTCGCTTCGCTGGTCGAGTGCCAGTTGGAGACCGGCCGCACCCACCAGATCCGCGTGCACATGGCCCATATCGGCCATCCGCTGCTCGGCGATGCGGTCTATGGCGGCGGCCAGCGGACCAAGGCCAACCGGCTCAGCGAGGAGGCGCGCACCATGCTGGAAACGCTGGGCAGGCAGGCGCTGCACGCCGCCCGGCTCGGCTTCGAGCATCCGTCGACCGGGGAATTCATGTCGTTCGAAAGCGAACTTCCGGCCGATCTCATGCGTTTGCAGGAGGCGCTCCAGGGTCGCTCCCGCGAAGGTGAGGCGACCTGAATAACGCGATTAAACAGCACCATCGCCCGGTCAACGCTTCGTGACCGGGGATTGGCTTGCGCTTTCGCAAAAAGACGCCGCTCCTGCTATTATAGTGTTGCGGCTGGCGACAAGCGGCCGCACGCCGGTCGCCCAATCAAGGGGACCGCGTTAATAAGGAGGGTGCATTCATGGCCCGTTCCGCTATGAGCCTACCGTCCGCTGAGGGCGGCCTGAGCCGCTACCTCGCGGAAATCCGCCGGTTCCCGATGCTGGAGCCGCAGGAAGAATATATGCTCGCCAAGCGCTGGCGCGAGCACGAGGACCCGGAAGCCGCGCACAAGCTCGTCACCAGCCATCTGCGTCTCGTGGCCAAGATCGCCATGGGCTATCGCGGCTATGGCCTGCCGATCTCCGAGGTGATCTCGGAGGGCAATGTCGGCCTGATGCAGGCGGTGAAGCGCTTCGAGCCGGACAAGGGTTTCCGCCTGGCCACCTATGCCATGTGGTGGATCAAGGCCTCGATCCAGGAATACATCCTGCGTTCGTGGAGCCTGGTGAAGATGGGCACCACGGCGGCGCAGAAGAAGCTGTTCTTCAACCTGCGCAAGGCCAAGAGCCAGATCTCGGCGCTTGAGGACGGCGATTTGCGCCCCGACCAGGTGCAGCAGATCGCCACCAAGCTCGGCGTCACCGAGCAGGAAGTCGTCGACATGAACCGTCGCCTGTCGGGCGACGCTTCGCTCAACGCGCCGCTGCGCGGCGACGTCGAGGGCGGCGGCGAGTGGCAGGACTGGCTCGCCGACGATCGCGACGACCAGGAGACGACGCTCGCCGATCTCGAGGAGACCGACAACCGGCGCAGCGCGCTGGCGGGGGCACTCTCCGTGCTCAACGAGCGCGAGCGCCGCATCTTCGAGGCGCGGCGCCTGTCGGACGATCCGATGACGCTGGAGGACCTCGCCTCCGAGTTCGGCGTGTCGCGCGAGCGCGTGCGGCAGATCGAGGTGCGGGCCTTCGAGAAGGTGCAGAAGGCGGTCATCGATCGCGTGCACGCGATGGAGACCGCGCCGATGCGCCGCGAGGCCTCGCCCGCGCTCTGACGCCTCGCCCGCCCGGAGACGATCCGGGCGGCTTATATGAGGTGAAGACCATGATCCCCGGGCTTCCCGCCCGGGGATTTCTTTTGGCTACGGCGCTCAGGCCGAGAGCGGCACGCCGGACACGCCGGCCGGCCGCGCCGACGCCGCGAGCGAGGCGGCGGCGCGCACGTCGTGCGAGAGCACGTCGCGGATGCTGAGCACCCCGACTAGCTGATGATCCTCCAGCACCGGCAGATGCCGCACATGGTGCTGGTCCATCAGCGCCCGCACATGGTCGACGCTGTCGTCCATGGTGCAGGAGATCATGTTGCGCGACATCAGATCGCCGACGGTGAGGCGCAGCGCGAGCGCGCCGCGCTCGGCGACCGCGCGCACCACGTCGCGCTCGGAGAAGATGCCGACGACGGTGTCGCCCTCGGAGCCGCAGGCGTCCTTCACCACCACGGCGCCGATGCGCTCGCGGTTGAGCAGGGTCGCGGCCATCTCGACCGTTTCCGACATGCGGATGGTCGGCACGCGGGCGTTCTTCAGCTTCATGAGATCGGCGACAAGCATTGGCGTATCCCTCTGGTTGCGGGCGTTGGCCGTCACGTCGTCTTGTTCTTTAGTCGTGTTCTAAGTCTGGTATGCAATACACCTGACGTCAACGAAAAGAGTCGCGGCGCCGCAGCATGCGCAGCGGGGCTGGAGCGGGTGCCCAAAAGCAGAAAGGCCGGGCTCTCGCCCGGCCTTTCGTCGTCCAAGTGGCGCCTTTAGTGAGCGAGGTTCTTGACGATATCTTCGACCATTTTCTTTGCGTCGGCGAAGAGCATCATGGTGTTGTCGCGGAAGAACAGCTCGTTCTCGACGCCGGCATAGCCGGCGGCCATGCCGCGCTTGATGAACAGCACGGTCTTGGCCTTCTCGACGTCGAGGATCGGCATGCCGAAGATCGGCGACTGCGGGTCGGTCTTGGCCGCCGGGTTGGTCACGTCGTTGGCGCCGATGACGAAGGCGACGTCCGCCTGCGCGAACTCGCTATTGATGTCCTCGAGCTCGAACACCTCGTCATAGGGCACGTTGGCCTCGGCCAGCAGCACGTTCATGTGGCCGGGCATGCGGCCGGCGACGGGATGGATGGCGTACTTCACCTCGACGCCCTCCTCCTTCAGCTTGTCGGCCATCTCTCTGAGGGCATGCTGGGCCTGCGCCACCGCCATGCCGTAGCCGGGCACGATGATCACCTTCGACGCGTTCTTCATGATGAAGGCGGCGTCCTCGGCCGAGCCCTGCTTCACCGGACGGGTCTCCACCGCCCCGCCGGCCGCGGCAGAGGTGTCGCCGCCGAAGCCGCCGAGGATGACGGAGATGAAGCTCCGGTTCATGCCCTTGCACATGATGTAGGACAGGATCGCGCCCGACGAGCCGACCAGCGCGCCGGTGATGATCAGCGCGGTGTTGCCCAGCGTGAAGCCGATGCCCGCCGCCGCCCAGCCGGAGTAGGAGTTCAGCATCGAGACGACCACCGGCATGTCGGCGCCGCCGATCGGGATGATGATGAGGCCGCCCAGCACGAGGCTGACGATCACGATCGCCCAGAACACGGTATGGCTCTCGGTGGCGACGAGAACGCCGATCAGCACGACGAGCAGCAGAGCGAGGCCGGCATTGATGACGTGCCGGCCCGGCAGCATGATCGGCTTGCCGCTCATATTGCCGTTCAGCTTGGCGAAGGCGATGACGGAACCTGTAAAGGTGATGGCGCCGATGGCGACGCCGAGGCTCATCTCGATCAGCGCCTGGCCGTGGATGGCGCCGACCTCGCCGATGCCGAAGGCTTCCGGCGCATAGAGCGCGGCCGCCGCCACCATCACTGCGGCAAGGCCGACCAGCGAGTGGAAGGCCGCTACCAGCTGCGGCATCTGCGTCATGGCGATCTTGCGGGCGATGACCGCGCCGGCGCCGCCGCCGATGGCGAGGCCGCCGATCACCAGCCCCCAGCCCAGCGCGCCCGAGGGCGGGCTCGCGGCGAGCGTGGTCAGGATGGCGATGGCCATGCCGACCATGCCGAACAGATTGCCCCGGCGCGAGGTGACGGGGCTGGAGAGCCCGCGCAGCGCCAGGATGAACAGGACGCCCGAGACGAGGTAGAGCAGTGCGACGAGATTGGCGTTCATGGGCCCCGTCTCACTTCTTCTTCGAGTACATGGCCAGCATCCGGCTGGTCACCAGGAAGCCGCCGAAGATGTTCACGCTGGCGAGGATCAGGCCGATGAAGCCGAAGCCCTTGGCCCATTCCGTGCCTTCCGCGCTCATCGCGTCGACGCCGACCGCCAGCAGCGCGCCGACCACGATCACCGAGGAGATGGCGTTGGTGACGCTCATCAGCGGCGTGTGCAGCGCCGGCGTCACCGACCACACCACGTAATAGCCGACGAACACCGCAAGCACGAAGATGGCGAGGCGGAACACGAAGGGGTCGATCGCCCCGCCTGAGACCGCATGCGCCACCTGCCCGGCGACTTCCGCATAATGCTGCGCGGCGGCGTCGGCATAGGCCTGCGCCGCCTCGGCGGCCTGGCGCGCCACTTCGGCCGCCACCCGCGCCCCCTCAACCGCGTTCTGGGCGACCGGATCGCCCGCTGCCGGATTGGCCATTTCCCTAAATCCCCTGGAAGTCTGTTGTCCGAGCCCTGCCGCGCCCTCCCCGGCGCGACCGGCCCGCCCTGTCGATCATGACGAAGCAGCGCTCACGCCGCCGAGGCGGCGTCGCCGGCCCCTTGCGGCTTGAAGCCGGGATGCACCACCGCCCCGTCGCGGGTCAGCAGCGTCGCCTTCACCAGCTCGTCCTCCCACTTCACGGCAAGGCTCTTCGTCCCCTTGTCGATCAGCGTCTCCACGAAGGCGTAGAGGTTCTTGGCGTAGAGCTGCGAGGCCGTCGCTGCGAGGCGTCCCGGCACGTTGAGGTGCCCGACGATCTTCACCCCGTTGGCGGTGGTGACCACCTCGCCCGGCACGGCGCCCTCGACATTGCCGCCGCGCTCGACCGCGAGGTCGATGACCACCGAGCCCGGCTTCATCGACGCCACCATCTCGCCCGAGACGAGCTTGGGCGCCGGACGGCCGGGGATCAGCGCCGTGGTGATGACGACATCCTGCTTGGCGATGTGCGAGGCGACCAAGGCCGCCTGCTTGGCCTGGTACTCCGCCGACATCTGCTTGGCGTAGCCGCCCGCCGTCTCCGCCTGCTTGAACTCCTCGTCCTCCACGGCGATGAACTTGCCGCCGAGGGACTCCACCTGCTCCTTCGCCGCCGGCCGCACGTCGGTCGCCGAGACCACCGCGCCGAGGCGCCGCGCCGTCGCCACCGCCTGCAGCCCCGCCACGCCGGCGCCCATGACGAAGACCCGCGCCGCCGGCACCGTGCCCGCCGCCGTCATCATCATCGGGAAGGCCCGGCCGAACTCGCCGGCCGCATCCACCACCGCCCGATAGCCCGCAAGGTTCGCCTGGCTGGACAAGACGTCCATCACCTGCGCCCGCGTGATGCGCGGCATCAGCTCCATCGCGAAGGCCGACACGCCCGCCTTGGCCAGCGCCTCCAGATCCTTCTCATGCCCGTACGGGTCCATGATCGCGATCGCCAGCGCCCCGCGGTTCGCCCCCTTCAGAGCCGAAGCCTCCGGACGACGAACGCTCAGCACAATGTCCGCGTTTGCGACGGCGGCAGCGTTGTCCGCAACGACCTTCGCACCCGCGCCCTCATAATCCCCGTCGCCAACACCCGACGCCAAACCCGCGCCCGACGCAACGACGACCTCCGCACCCAACCCGACATAGCGCTTCACCGTGTCAGGCGACGCGGCGACCCGTGGCTCCAAACCAGAGCTCTCCTTGACGACTGCAATACGCATGGTGGGTCTCAGGAAGTGACGATGAGGAGGACGACGAGGATGCCGAGCAGGCCGAACAGCAGCTTCGGCTGGCCATCCTTCGAGGCGAGGCCGATGGCGGCCACCGCCACCGAGGCGAGCGTGCCAAGGGTGAACAGGCCCCAGTGACCGTTCGCGCCGCCAATGCCGAACGCCACCATGAAGCAGGCGAGAGCGACCGTGCTGACCAGCGTCAGTTTGGCGAAGAAATGATACGTGCCCTGGTGCTCGGCGTAGTCGTTGCCTTCAGCCGTGGCGTATTCCGGCGCTCCATGGTCAGCCATACGAGACCCCCTCCAAAGGGATAATACAAGCGAGCCTCCGCTTTAGCGGAAGACTCCCGATGCGGCAACGGCAGGTTACAGGCGCAACTCAGCGGAGTCCGGCCCGTTCGAGCGCGGCTCCTTGACGCGCCGCGACCTCGTCCACCGCGAAATCGGCGATGGCCTGCTCGAACAGCCCGTGGAAGTTCAGCGCCGCCTTCAGATGCAGGAAGACGCCGCCGAGACCGATGGCGGCGCGGTCCATGAAGACGAATTCGCGCGGCACCCGCACCGGCCCCTTCTCCTTCAGCGCCTGGTGCACACGGAACGCCTCGCGCCGCCCGTATTCGCCCGGCGCGATCCCATCGGCAATCGTGCGAGTGCGATTATCGAGCAGCGGGCCGTAGATGAAGCGCGCCCAGATGTTGAGGATATCGATCAGCTCGCGCTTCAGCCCGCGGAATCCCCAGGTCTCGTAGGCGTGGACGATGCGCGCCTCGTCGCCCTGTTGCAGGCCGCGATAGAGGTCGACCACGCCGCCGACGAAGCTCGGCGGGAAGATGCGGATGCAACCGTAATCGAGCAGGTTGATGCCGGCCGCCTCGCCCATCTCCTCGAACACGGTGTAGTTGCCGAGATGCGGGTCGCCATGGATGACGCCGAAGCGCGAGAAGGGCAGCCACCAGGCGGCGAACATGGCGCGGGCGATGCGGTTGCGCACCTCCAGCGGCTCGCCGGTGAAGTCGAGCAGGCGCCTCCCCTCCAGCCAGTCGAGGGTGAGCAGCCGGCCGGTGGAGAGGTCGGCATGCACGCGCGGCACCCGCACCTCCGGCTCGTCCGCCAGCATGAAGGCGTAGAGCGCGGCATGGCCGGCCTCGCGCCGGTAATCCAGCTCCTCGCGCACCCGCGCGCCGATCTCCTGCGCGATCTCGGTGGTGTCGATCGCCGGCTCCATGCGCCGGTGGATGGCGAGCAGCACGTCGAGCTGGCTGAGGTCCGCCTCCACGGCGGACTGCATGTCCGGGTACTGAAGCTTGGCTGCGAGTTCGGTGCCATCAAGCGCGCGGGCGCGGTGCACCTGGCCGAGAGAAGCGGCGGCGGACGGCTCCTTGTCGAAGGAGGCGAAGCGCGACATCCAGTCCGGCCCGAGCTCGGCCATCATGCGGCGCTTGACGAAGGCCCAGCCCATGGGCGGCGCCTGGTTCTGCAAGGTGGCGAGCTCGGCGGCATATTCGGGCGGCAGCGCGTCGGGGATGGTCGCCATCAGCTGGGCGACCTTCATGATCGGGCCCTTCAGCCCGCCCAATGCCGCGGCGAGGGCCGCCGCATTGCTGGGGCGACGGCCTTCCAGGCCGAACAGGCGCGCGCCGGCGATGCGCGCGGCAACGCCGCCGACGCTGGTGCCGACGCGGGCATAGCGTGCGGCGCGGGCGGTCAGGCGGTTGGCTTCGCGATCGCGAAGATCGGGTTTCTCGGGATCGGACAAGGCGGCCTCGGGCTGTTGCCTTCTACTTAAGCCCGGCCGGCCGCCGTGCAACCCGCAGGGCCATCACGCCGCAGCCCTCACACCGCAGCCGTCGGCTCCGGCACGGGCGGGCGGCGGAACAGGCGCTGCAGCAGCAGGAGGCCGAGCACCGAGAGCGGGGTGATGAAGTCGGTGTAGAGGATCGGCCCGGCATTGCCGGCCGCCATGTCGCCGGTCTGGCTGATCTGGATGAGGTGGCCGATCCCCGCCCCGCCGAGGAAGCCGAGCATCACCACGCCCACCGCCGCCCGGAAACCCGGCGAGGGCACGAAGGCGCCGATGATGCCGGCCAGCCCGATGCCGAGATTGGCCATGCCGACCTCGAACTGGAACGGGCTCGGCGCCCAGCCGATGGAGGCGGCCGCCTGATCCGCGAAGAAGACATGCCCCATGAAGCCCCACAGCCCCATGATTCCGACCGGAAACAAAAGGATGTAGCGCAGGAGCTGGCCGACCACCTTGCGGAAGGTGATGGGCCGCGGGCCGCGCATGAGCATGACAATTGCGACGATGATGGCAGCGAGCCATGCCAGCAGCGGGAACCAGAAGACCACGGCAACCTCCCCAGAAGATTCAGGGAGCTTAAAGCCCTTTGCGATCAGGTGAAAATCTCCCCGCGTGAGAAGCCTCGCCGGCGGCTAGATGAGCCGGCAGGGCATGACGCGGATCATGATCTCGCTCTGCTCGAAGTCGCGTTCGAGCTGCCGGCGGTAGTCGCGCCACCAGGCCTCGTCGAGCTCGCGCACCACCACCTCGACGATGACGATGCGGTCGCGCTCGATGGTGGCCTCCCGCTTCCACAGCCCCTGCGCCGGCTCGCGGATGAAGGCCGTGGCGCCGCCGAAGCGGTCGGCGAGCTCATGGACGATGCGCTCGATCTCCTCGGACTCGGCCGTGCCGCCGCCTCCCTTGTCGAGCGGCAGGAATATTTCGAGGACGTTCACCGCCTTCTCCGCTCTGTCGGCACCGTGCCGGACAACCCATGAGAGGCCGGCACGGTTCGCTACCGGCCCTCGGCGATGCGCTCCAGCGCGCTGGCGACGGCGTCGCGATGCTCGGTCAGCGCCTTGTAGGCGAGCTGGTCGGCGTCGAGGCCGAGGATCTGCTCGCGCAGCGAGGCGGCGAGCGCCCGGCCCTCCGGGTGGCGGCGGAAGGCGTCGAACGGATCGACATGGATGCGCACGGTGAACAGCATGTCGCCGGAGACCGGCATGCGCCGCAGCGTCTGCCGCTCGCAGCGCACGAAGGCCTCGGGCGCGAGATTGGCCGGATCGTCGAACCAGTCGCGCGGGCGCTCCTTGGATTCGGGGTGATGCAGCTCGTCATCCGGATAGATCGACCAGTTCAGCCGCCACACCGGCTGGTCGACTTTCAGGTTCTCGAAGATCCGGTTCATCACCTTGGCGAGCTTGGACTGATAGCCCGGCACCGCCTCGTGCAGCCCGTTCAGCGTCTGGCCGAAACGGTCGGCAAGCGACCAGGCGGAGGGGAAGCACAGCACCGCGGCGACGAGGCGGTAGCCGGCGTCGGTACGCGTCAGGATCAGCAGGTCGTCGGAGATGAGATGGCCGGCAATGGCGAGCGGCGATTCGCTCTCGTCGTCGAGATCGAAGCTGCGCCCGGTCGGCAGCACGGTGAGGCGCCGGCCCTCCAGCCTGTAGAGGTCGGGGTAGCGCGTCGTGATGTGATCGACGACCAGTTCCAGCGCCTCGCGCTGGGAGGCGCGGGTGCCCGGCTCCTCGCGCAGGACGAGATCGCGCTTGTCGCGGATCAGCGCCTCGCGCTGGGCGAGGCTGGCGGCGAGCTTGGCGTCCGGCTCGATCCACTCGGCGAGGTCCAGCGGCGCGAGGCCGATGGAGAACGCCTTGCGCGAGCCATCGAAGGGTGTGTGGGCGAAGGGAGCGGAATCGGCTTCGGCAAGCGTCGGGGCGGCGAGGTTCATGGCTTCATGCGGCTCGAGGGTCCGGGCATTCGCCCGCAGCATGACCTAGCTTAGAACGTGTGCAGCCTCTGCGTCAGCCCAACTTTTCGCCAGCGGCCTTCGCAGCCCTGGGGCAGACCTCATCCTGAGGTGCCCGGCAAAGCCGGGCCTCGAAGGATGGTCCTCCGGGCGCACTGTACTGACCATCCTTCGAGGCTCGCTGCGCTCGCACCTCAGGATGAGGTGCTCCCTGGAAGCCCCCTAGAAATCCAGCTGGTACGTCACCGGCAGCCAGCGGTAGCCATCCCCGCGCCGCTCGACATAGCCGATCGACGGGAACGAGGTGTGATAGCCGGCCACCGCCACGCGGTCGGTCGCGGCCATGTCGTAGATCTTCTTGCGCGCCGCGACGCCGCCGGCCTTGTCCTGGTCGAACAGGGCGTGCCACTCGGGATGCGCCAGCGAGGCGACCTCGTGATGGGCGCAGTCGCCCCAGGCCAGCAGCCGCTTGCCCTCGCTCTCGATGTGGAAGGCGAGATGGCCGGGCGTGTGGCCATAGGCCTCCACGGCGCGGATGCCCGCCGCCACCTCGCCATCCGGATCGACGAAGCGGGCGCGGTCGGCCAGCGGCTGGAGATAGGAGCGGAACATCACCGCGGTGCGGTATTCGTTGCTCTCCTTCGGTGCACCGAGCGGGGCATCGCTCTTCCAGAAATCGAACTCCTTCGCCCCGACGACGTAGCGCGCCTTCGGGAAGGTCGGCTTGCCGTCAGTGAGCAGCCCGCCGATGTGGTCGGGGTGGCAATGGGTGAGCACCACCACGTCGATCTGCTCGGGCGCATAGCCCGCTGTCGCGAGCGACTTGGCCAGCCAGCCACCGGCGGGCGGCGGCACGAAGCCTTCCGCACCGTTGCCGGTGTCGAACAGGATGAGCTCGCTCCCCGTGTTGACGAGCAGCGGCGAGAAGCCCGGCCGGAAGCGCTTCTCCGGCAGCAGGTTCGCCTGCATCAGCTGCTCGACCTCGCCCGCCGGGCGGTCCTCGCCGACGATGGGCCAGGGGCCGTCGATCATGGCGCTGGCGTCGAGCAGGCTGGTGACCTCGAAGGCGCCGAGCTTGAAGCGCTGGAAGCTCTGCGGCGAGGCGCCGAGCGCCGGCGCGGCGGCTTCAGCCAACGAGCCGCGCAGGATCGCAGGCGCGGCGACCGCCGCCCCAGCGAGCAAGAGCGCCCGGCGACGTGTGAGGGGCGCGCGGGCGCTGCGCGAAAAGGTCTGGGACATCGCTTCCTCCGGAACCCGCTTCAAGGCGGGCCTCTTTCATGTTCCACTGCGTCGCGTCGGGGGACGCAGCGTCTGGAGGCTAGCCATGGCCCCGCCGGGCCGCTTGTATGAACGTGCTGACCGCCCGCCCGCGCCTGCTGCGCTGGGCCCGCTGTGGCATCTCGACGGCGAGCGCACCTGCTTCATCGGCCCACTCACCTACAACGCCCCGCACCAGCATGGCGCGCCGGTGTTCCTCGCCGGAATCTACGGCGCCTTCGGGCTGAGGATCGCCGGCGGCGCATGGCGGTCCTGCCGCACGGCGGTCATCCCCGCCGGCGTGGTGCATGAGCTCGATGTCGGCGGCAACCCCATCGCCGTGCTCTATATCGAGCCGACGCTCGAAGGCGCCTCCACCCTCGCCGCCCTCACCGTCTCTACCGAGGAGACGGACGGCGCCCTCGTCGGCACGGGCGGGGAGATCGCGGTGATGCGCGAATTATGGGAGACCGCCGGCAGCGTCGACTTCGCCGGCGCGGCGCTGGACGACCTGCTCGGCTTCGCGACAAGGCATGCGCGGCGGCACATGGACCCGCGCATCGCCCTTGCGCTCGCGGCGCTGGAAACCGCGGACGGCCCGGCGGGCGTCACCGCCGCCTGCGCGCAGGCCGGACTGTCGCCGAGCCGCTTCCAGCATCTGTTCACACAGGAGGTCGGCGTGCCCTTCCGCCGCTACCGGGCATGGATGCGCATGCGCGCCGCCATCGCGGCGGTGGCGGACGGGGCGAGCTTCACCCACGCTGCCCATGAAGCCGGCTTCTTCGACCAGGCGCATTTCGGCCACGACTTCCGCCGCACCTTCGGCGCTCCGCCCTCCTGGAGCCTCGACGGCGTGCGGCTCTCGAAGAACGCCGCACGCCGCCGCATCGTCACGAACTGAGAGAGAGGCTCACGCCTCCTCCATCGCCTCTAGCTCGGCGATCATCCGCTCGATCAGGTTGAGGCCGGTCTGCCAGAAGGCCGGGTCGCGCGCGTCGAGCCCGAACGGCTTCAGGAGCTCGGAGTGATGCTTGGTGCCGCCCGCCGCCAGCATGGCGAGATAGCGCTCGGCGAAGCCTTCCGAGGCGTTCTCGTAGACCGCGTAGAGCGAGTTCACCAGGCAGTCGCCGAAGGCATAGGCATAGACATAGAAGGGCGAGTGGATGAAGTGGCCGATATAGACCCAATAGGCCTCATAGCCCGGGCCGAGATGGATGGCCTCGCCCAGGCTCTCGGCCTGCACCTCCATCCAGATCTTGCAGATCTGCTCGGCGGTCAGTTCGCCATTCTTGCGCTCGGTGTGGATGCGCCGCTCGAAGGTATAGAAGGCGATCTGGCGCACCACCGTGTTGATCATGTCCTCGACCTTCGCCGCCAGCATCGCCTTGCGGGTGCGCGCGTCCGGCGCGGTGGCGAGCAGGCGGCGGAAGGTCAGCATCTCGCCGAACACGGAAGCCGTCTCGGCCAGCGTCAGCGGTGTCGGCGCCATTAGCGCCCCGTTCGGTGCGGCCAGCACCTGATGCACGCCATGGCCGAGTTCATGGGCGAGCGTCATCACGTCGCGCGGCTTGCCGAGATAGTTCAAGAGCACATAGGGATGCGCGGAGGGCACGGTCGGGTGGGCGAAGGCGCCCGTCGCCTTGCCCGGCCGCACGCCGGCATCGATCCAGCTCTTGTCGAAGAAAGTGCGGGCGATGTCGGCCATGCGCGGGGAGAAGGTGGAATAGGCGCCGAGCACGGTGTCGCGCGCCTCGTCCCAGCCGATGGTGCGGGTCTCGACCTTCGGCAGCGGCGCGTTGCGGTCCCAGTATTCCAGCTTGTCCTTGCCGAACCACTTGGCCTTGAGCTTGTAGTAGCGGTGCGCGAGGCGCGGATAGGCGGCATGGACGGAGGAGACCAGCGCGTCCACCACCTCGCGCTCCACGCGGTTGGCCAGATGGCGTGAATCGGCGATGTCGTCGAAGCCGCGCCAGCGGTCGGAGATCTCCTTGTCCTTGGCCAGCGTGTTGGTGACCAGGGTGAAGAGCCGCAGATTCTCGCCGAACACCTTGGCCAGCGCCTCGGCCGCGGCCCTGCGCTTTTCCTCCTGCGGCTCCTGTAGCAGGTTCAGCGCCTGCTCAAGCGGAAGGTTCTGGCCATCTATGTCGAAGCGCAGGCCGGCGATGGTCTCGTCGAACAGGCGGTTCCAGGCGGAGCGGCTGGTGACGCCCTTCTCGTGGAAGAGCTGCTCGATGCGGTCCTCGAGCTGGTAGGGCTTCTCGGCGCGGACGTCGTCGATCCACGGCCGGTACTTGCCGAATTCCGGCGCGGCGAGCGCCGCCTCCATCTTCGCGTCGTCGAGCCGGTTCAGTTCCAGCGTGAAGAACAGGAGGTGGGTGGAGGCATCCGTCAGCTTCTCCTGCACGTCGCCATAGAACTTGGCGCGCACCGGGTCGGTGGTGTCGCCGGAATAGACGAGCCCGGCATAGGAATAGAGCCGGCCCAGACGGTCCTCTATTTTCTCGTAGCGGGAGACGATCAGCGCCATCTGGCTGCCGGCGTCGGCGGCATCGAGGATGCCGGCGAGCTTGCCCTTATAGGCCTCCTCGAAGGTGGCGCAGTCGGACGCGACCTCCGCGAGGTCGGCCTGCAGCTCGGGCGAGTCGATCGCCGGATAGAGATCCGAGAGATCCCATTGCGGGAGGTTGTCGAGGGCGAAGGCGGTGGCGTCCGGGGTTCCGGGCGAGAAGACGGGACGGTCAAGGCGGCGCAGCATGGTCACTCCGGGAGGAAGGGGCGTCGCGGCAGGGATATGTCGCTCTCAAAGTAGCCGCACTGATATCGTGCGTGCGGGCCGGCTATCAACCGCCACCGCGTTCAATGCGCATGCCGGGCTCGCGTTCCCTGCGGCGTCCGCCTTGCCGCCCGGCAGGCGGGCCGGCATGGTGCCGGCGGTTTCCGGAGAACGGCCATGGCCTCCTTGCGCGTGCTCGCCGGCATCGCGGCGCTTCTCGTCAGTCTCACCGCCGCCGAGGCGGCGCCGAAGCGGATCATCATCGTCCGCCACGGCGAGAAGCAGGCGCCGCTGACGCTGTGCAGCGTCGGCAAGGAGCGGGCGCAGGCGCTGGCGGCGCAATATCTCAGCCCGTCGAGCCCGATGAGCCTGCTCAAGGGCGAGACGCCGGCGGCGATCATGGCGATCACCCTGCACACGCTGGAGACGGCGCGGCCGATCGCCAAGGCCTGGGGCATGAAGATCGCCACCAATCCGCTGATGCTCACGCCGATCCGCAACACGCCCTATTTCAACGGCCTGATCAACGTGCAGAACCGCAAGGTGGTGGCCGACCTGCTCACCAATCCGCGCTGGCACGGCACGACGGTGGTGATGGTGTGGGAGCATTTCCACATCGCCAGTGCGGCGCTGGAGAAGGAGTTTGCCGGCCAGCAGGTGACGCTGCGCCAGCTCATGCATCTCGACCGCATCAACGGCGCGAAGGTGCCCGACACCTGGCCGGGCCCGAACTATAATTTCTTCTGGATTCTCACCTACAAGAACCCGACCGACACCGTGCCGGCCTCGTTCAAGGTGATCCGGCAGTATTTCGCCGAACCCTACGCCAACCTGCCCTCGAACGACTGGGGCGCGCCCGAGCCGCTGCCGGCGGCAAGCGGCTGTACCTGACAAACAAAAGGCGCCCCTTTTGGGAGCGCCCAAGTTTTGGTCCAACCGGAGTCTCGCGGCTCAGTCGAAGAAGCGCTTCGTCCGCTGCCAGGGCGAATTGTAGCCCTGATAGAGCGGCCCGAAGAACATCTGCTGCTTCGGCACGCCCTGAGTCTGGCGGACCTGCTGGCGACGCACGCGCTCATGTTCGCGGCGCTGCATGGTCTCGACGCTGTCGCCGAACCGCGCCTCGTTGCGCGGGCCCGACGAGATGGCACTGGCCGGAACCGCCATGGTCACGACGGCGGCGGCGGCAAGGGCCGTGATGCCCAATTTCCTCACGATCATGTCTGCCTCCCGTGGTCGGTGGTTGCCGGAATAACGGCGCAGGGCGGCCTCGGGTTCCCGGACCACGGCGCTGCGGCGGCCTTTTACCGGCGGCGCCGGACGGAACGGCAGGAACTCAGGCCCGCCGAACGCGGTTAGCGGGCATGGAAACGACCCAAATCCCCCCTGCCCTGATCCCGCCGCTGCGGCTGCGCGTCGGGAACGGGCTTGTCGACATCGCCACGCTCGACGAGGCCCTGCTCTTCGCCGAGGAGAACCCGCATCCGAAGGGTGATTATGAGGGTATGATCCGGCGGCTGCAGGGCGCGCACGAGACCGAGGATATCATCGAGGCCGGCAACGCCTTCCGCTGGTGGGCGGAATCGAACGCGCTGGTGGTCGAGCCCGGCCTGCCGGAATAGAGCCGGCCGCTCGTCGCCCCCAAAAAACGAACCCCCGCGCCGCGAACGGCACGGGGGCTCTGAAGCCGTCCTGACCGCAGGTCAGTGCTGGCCGCCCTTGCGGCCGGCGTCGCTGGCGCGCTGGCGATCCTCGGCGAAGTTGCCCGAGCCGCCGCGATGCTGGCCGCCTTGCTCGTGCTGGCCGCCCTGCTGGCGCGTGCCGCTGCTCGACTGGCTCTGCTGGTGGCTGTGCTCGCCACCCTTGCGGCCGGCTTCGCGGGCGCGTTCGCGGTCCTCGGCGAAATTGCCGGAACCACCGCGATGCTGTTCGTTCTGGTTGGCCATAAAGACCTCCATTCCGTGATGTCGCCCCCTCAGAGCCAACATCGCGCGCTGCATTGGGTTCCCGGAAATTTCCATGACTTTCCAATGTGGTAACCCGTTGGAGCGGCAGGCGGCATCCCGTTCCTGAGTGCCCCTGCGGCACTCGTCCCAACCGCGGCGACGCGGCATGATCCGACCAACCTTCGACATCCGAGGCAGCGGCGCGCCTTGCTATCCAGAGGATGCGGCATCCCTGCCGCCGTGCTCTGGAGATGAAGAATGCGCATGATCCTCATTGCCCTGGCGCTCGCCGCAGCGCCGCTGTCCATCGGCGCCGGCCACGCCCAGGAGGGCGACATGGCCAAATACTGCAAGGCCGACATCGACCGGCTGTGCAAGGGCATCGCACCCGGCGGCGGACGCCTGCTCCAGTGCCTGAAGGCTCATGGCAAGGAAATGTCGGTCGGCTGCGCCCAGGCGCTGCAGAAGCTGAAGAGCTAGGGGTCTTTGACGACCCCGCTCGCTGCAGGCCGCTGGGATGGAATGGTGGGCGCGACAGGGATTGAACCTGTGACCCCCTCGATGTCAACGAGGTGCTCTCCCGCTGAGCTACGCGCCCATTCCAAGGCTCTCAAACGAGCGGGGCTCCCCTATATCGAGAAGCCCGCCGGCGCGCAAGCCGTCCGAACGGCCCTGCACAGCCGGTGTGGCGGCGTCTTACGCCGCCAGCATCAGGCCGCCAGCATCTTGCCGACTTCGTTGACGAGGTCGCGCAAGTGGAACGGCTTGGACAGCACCTTGGCGTCCTTGGGCGCCTGGCTGCCGGCATTGAGCGCCACGGCGGCGAAGCCGGTGATGAACATGACCTTGATGTCCGGGTCGAGCTCGGTGGCGCGGCGCGCTAGCTCGATGCCATCCATCTCCGGCATGACGATGTCGGTCAGCAGGAGCTCGAACGGCTCCTCGCGCAGCCGGTCATAGGCGGAGCGGCCATTGTCGAAGTCGACGACCTCGTAGCCGGCATTCTGGAGCGCCTTGACCAGGAAGCGGCGCATGTCGTGGTCGTCTTCGGCGAGCAGGATCTTGAGCATCCCGGGCATCCTGATTCTCTTGAAGCGGCCGGCGCGACGCCAATCGCGAGGGAAACGCGAATCGGCGCCAAGCACCTGCCGCTGGCACGTCCCATTTGGGTACCTCGGCGCGTCTTAGCACATCGTGAACGGCGGACAGACCTTCGGCCGGCCGGCGGCCGGGCGTTGCAGATGCGCATCGCCTCGCGCGCAGTTGTCCGCAGATTCCACCCCCGCACCCCCATGGCCGCATTCCGCGCCGGGAAGGCGCGTGATAGGAGTTGGCGGATGTGCGGGGCGCCAGGCTCCGGCAGTGGGCGAGCAGATACAAGAGCGGGTTCAGGTCTGAAGAGGATGATGGCCGTCATATCCGAGATGATCGACCCGGCGTTCGAGATCGTGCAGCCGGCCTCGCTCACCGCGCCGTTCCTCTTCAACTCGCCGCATAGCGGCGTCATCTATCCGCGTGCCTTCGTCGAGCAGTCGCGGCTCGACCTGCCGGTGCTGCGCCGTTCCGAGGACACGCTGGTCGACACGCTGTTCGGCGATGTCACGCGGCTCGGCATGGGCTTCATGCGGGCGCACTTCCCGCGCTGCTATCTCGACGTGAACCGCGAGCCCTACGAGCTCGACCCCCGCATGTTCGAGGGCCGGCTGCCGGCCTATGCCAACACCCGCTCCATGCGGGTGTCGGGCGGGCTCGGCACCATCGCCCGCATCGTCGGCGAGGCGCAGGAAATCTATGGCCGCCGCATCCCGATCGACGACGCCATCACCCGCATCGAGACGCTCTACAAGCCCTATCACCGGGCACTCCGGCAGGTGATGGTGCAGATGCAGCGCAGCTTCGGCCTAGCCGTACTGGTCGACTGCCACTCCATGCCGTCCGGCTGCCAGCGCGACCAGCGCGTCGACATCGTCATCGGCGACCGCTACGGCACCAGCTGCGCGCCAATCATCCCCGACATCATGGAGGAGGAGCTGCGCCGGCGCGGCTACGCCGTGGTGCGCAACAAACCCTATGCCGGCGGATTCATCACCGAGCATTACGGCAATCCGGCCTCCGGCATGCACGCCGTGCAGATCGAGATCAACCGTGCGCTCTACATGCACGAGCCGAGCTACCAGGCGTCAGAAAATTTCGAAAATGTGCGCAGCGACCTGCTCGATGTAGCGCTGGCGCTGTCCCGCATCGCCCATCTGGAGCTCGCGCCGGTGCGGACGGCGGCCGAATAATTCAGATTTGTCAGCGATTTAGTTCGACGCTCGCAAAAATTTTATCGGGCGATGCGAAAGGTCGCACAACAGCCTTGCAATTTGAACATGAGAGCTATACGAATTCTGCACGCTCGGTTCCGGGCCGTTGATCCTCTACCGCTTGTTCGGGTTTGACCGCGAATGGCGCGGCGGGGGAAAACGTCGGCCTCTTGATCGAGCTGCCCTTCTGGGCGCTGAGACGGCAGCGAAGACGACCACGCAAGATGGCAAAGCCACGGCGGGCGCATTTTCGGTCCGGCGCACAAAAGAAAGAGGCCGCTGACCTTTCGGCAGCGGCCCAAGTCTAGGGAGGAAACGCCCAAGGAGGGCTGTACGGAGCGACGCCAATCGCTGCGTACGAAGCGGAAGATGTAGGTGCATTGCGGAATAATCAAGGCAGGCACTGGGATTTTCTGGCATACCAAATACAAATCAGACTCAGTGTTGCATTAATGTCGCTCCGAGAGGTGCGGCAGCACCTATGAGGGCGACGACTTCCGCTGCGGCGGGCGCTGGTTGAGCCGAGGGGGGTCACGGCTCGCCGGCGCCCGTTTGCATTTGGCGGAACCGATTCTGCCTAGGCGCGGGCCTTGTCCGCCCCCGCCACCTTCCCCTCTCCTATGCACAGTTCTCATGCATCCCGCGAAGCCGCCTCGCGTGGGGGGATCGATCGGCCGCGCACGAGCGCAAATTGCCATAGCGAAGGGGAGAGCCGGCTGACCGGCGAAGGCCGCCCCTCTGGGTGGCGGCTGGTGCGCCCAGAAGGCGCTGAAAAAGAAAGGGGCCGCTAGCCTTTCGGCAGCGGCCCAAGTCTAGGGAGGAAACGCCCAAGGAGGGCGAGCGGCAGGCGACGCCAATCGCGCTGCCGCAATGCAATATCCATATCCATGCGACATGAACGTGACAAGCGGGAAACGAAAGAAACGAAACCGACTTTTGGTCGCAGGGGCGCGAATGACGACAAACGCGCCTCTCACGCGCCCGTGATCGCCGCGCCGTCGAACCCGTCATGAGCTGTTTCGGCGTCCTCGCCGGCTCGCACCGGCATCGCCCCGCTCCGTCGCCGGCGCACCCATTTCGCAGCTGGAGGTAATCGACGGGGGAGGCGCAAAGCCGCGCCATTCCTGGACCCTGAAAAGAAAGAGGCCGCTGACCTTTCGGCAGCGGCCCAAGTCTAGGGAGGAAACGCCCAAGGAGGGCGGCGGCAGGCGACGCCAATCGCGCTGCCGCACTGCAATAATATGGCAGTTTGCCTTCCCGATAGCAACGACGAAGCTGCTCATTTCTTCATCTTGCCGGAATAGCAGCCATGCGCTCAGCGCAGGGGCCGGACGGCCCGCCACCGCAGGCAGCCCCGCAGCGACCGCGGTTTATGCCGCGGAGATTGCCGAGCCCCTCGCCGCCCGATATGCGTTGGCCGGACCGGCGCCGGCGGCCGGTGGAGCTAGGCGTGGCAGCGAGGGACGTGGCGATGGGCGCGGTCGACTTCGAGAATTTCGTGCATGAGCTCGCCAGCGTCTCCGGGCAGGCCATCCTGCCCTTCTTCCGCACCGCGCTCGGCGTCGAGGACAAGAGCCGCGGCGCCGCCTTCGATCCGGTCACGGCCGCCGACCGCGCCGCCGAGCAGGCCATGCGGGCACTGATCCGCCGCACCTTCCCGAGCCATGGCGTGCGCGGCGAGGAATTCCCCGACGACGGCACCGACGCCGACTATGTCTGGGTGCTGGACCCCATCGACGGCACCAAGTCCTTCATATGCGGCCTGCCCGCCTGGGGTACGCTGATCGGCCTGTGCCACAACGGCCAGCCGGTCTACGGCATGATGCACCAGCCCTTCATCCGCGAGCGCTTCTATGGCGACGGCGCGACGGCGCGCTACCGCGGCCCGGCCGGCGAGCGGCGCCTCTCCGTGCGCGCCTGCGCCGCGCTGGAGGAAGCGGTGATGCTCACCACCAGCCCGCTGCTAATGAGCGAGGAGAACCGCGCCCGCTATGTCGAGGTGGAGAAGCGCGTGCGCCTGCCGCGCTATGGCGGCGACTGCTACGCCTATTGCATGGTCGCCGCCGGCCATGTCGATCTCGTCATCGAGACCAATCTCAACGACTTCGACATCCTGCCGCTGATCCCGATCATCGAGGGCGCCGGCGGCATCGTAACTAATTGGGAAGGCGGCAGCGACCTCGCCGGCGGCCGCGTGGTCGTAGCCGGCGACCGGCGCGTCCACGAGGCGGCGCTGAAGGTGCTGGCGGCCGGCTGATCAGGCCGCCTTGCTCTCCGCCGGCGCCGGGCTGCCGGGAATGAAGGCGTCGAAGGCGGCGAGCAGCGGCTCGCGGAAGATGTCGCGCTCCTGCAGCAATTCGTGCCGCGCCCCGGGGATCACCATGTGCGCGCCGGCGATCAGCCGCGTGCCCAGATGCTCGATGGTGGGGGTCGAGACGATGCTGTCCTGTCCCGCCGCCACCATCAGCAGCGGCTGGCGGATCTTGCGAGCCGTCGCCGGGTCGGCGAGCGTCTCCATCACGTCATAGGCCGCCTTGATCCAGCCGATGGTCGGCGGGCCGACATCGAGCTGCGGCTGCTCCATGGTGATGGTCAGGTTGCGGGCGAAGCGCGCGGCGTCGGAGGTCAGCCGGTTGCCGTCGAAATGCAGTTCGCGCAGCCGGCGCCGCCCGCGCGGCACATAGGCCTTGCCGAAGCCGAGGCGGGCGAGCAGCCGCGCCGCGCGCCGCGCCGTCGCCTCGTGCTTGACCAGCGAGATATCCAGCATCGGCGCGATCAGGAACATGCGCTCGAACAGCGTGCCGCCGCGCCGCGCATGGTCGAGCAGGATGGTCGCGCCCATCGAATGGGCCAGCGCGAAATAGGGGCCGGGCAGCTCGGGCGTCACCGCCTGCTGCATGAAGGCGTCGATGTCGAGCTGGTATTCGGCGAAATCGCGCACATGCCCCTTCATCGGGTTGCGCAGCAGCCGCTGCGAGCCGCCCTGCCCGCGCCAGTCGAGCGCCGCCACGGCGAAGCCCCGGCGCAGCAGGTCGCGCACCGTCTCGAAGTATTTCTCGATCTTCTCGGTGCGGCCCGGGAAGACGCAGACCGTGCCCCGGCACTCGCCCGCCACCGGCCAGCGGGCAAAGCGCAGCTGCACGCCGTCGACGGCGGTGACGGTGCCGCACAGCGCGCCTTCCGGCACGGGATTCTCGAAGGTGCTGTAAAGGATCATCTCGGACGGCATGGTTCTGTTGGTGAACGGACAAGACGACGGCACAAGAACTCAGGCTTATACCTGAGCGAAGACGCACCACAATGTGAGAAGACTGTCATAATCCGTTCACAAAAAGGTCAGCGGCGAAAGGTCGGATCGCGCGGATCAGTACCGCTTGTCGCCGAAGCCGATGACCTTCATGCCGCTGATCGCGCCGGAGGCGCCGTCCATCACCACCTGCACCCGCTCGCCGCGCGGGCCGTTGGCCTCCATCAGGATGGTCGCGCCGCGCCGGCGGATCACCGAGATGTTGGTGAAGCCGCGCCCGGCCAGCAGGCGGGTGGCGGCGGCGGCGTCGATGGGCCCGCCCGCCCCGCGGGCCGGCGGCGCGTCATAGGGCGCGTAGGCACCGGGCGGCGGGCCATAGCCCTGCGCATGCGCGACCGTGCCGCCGGCAAGGCCCGCCGGCAGCTGCCCGAGCAGCAGTCCCGCGATGACGATCACCAGCACCGCCCGTGCCATTGCGCCCGCAATACCTCCGATCCCGCGACTATCGAACCAAATTCACTAGGCGCCAAGCGCTGAACATGGCCCGAGCCGGCCGTTCATCCACCGTTCATCTTCGTGGCAGCGGCGGCCGGCTTTTCCTGCGGCAAAACCCCTTGCGCGCCCGATGCGCCTTCCTATCTCGAAGTTGTACCGGCCAGACGGCGGTACGTGAACCGGGTCCGGCTCAGTCGAGAGGACCCGACATCTGCATGTCGCTTAAAACGAGGATATGCCATGCGTACGTTTGATCTTACCCCCCTGCACCGTTCGACCGTCGGCTTCGACCGACTGTTCTCCCTGCTCGACCAGGTAGGCAACGTCGATACCAGCACGACCTACCCGCCCTATAATATCGAGCGGACCGGCGAGAACGCCTACCGCATCACCGTGGCGGTAGCGGGCTTCACCGAGGACGACCTCAAGATCGAGGTGAAGGAGAGCGGCCTCTCCATCCGCGGCGAGCGCAAGCCCGAGACGTCGCAGAAGTCCGGCGAGGTGCTCTATCAGGGCATCGCCGCGCGCGCCTTCGAGCGCCGCTTCCAGCTCGCCGACCATGTCGAAGTCCGCGGCGCCAGCCTTGCCAACGGCCTGCTGCACGTCGATCTCGTCCGCGAGATCCCGGAGGCGATGAAGCCCCGCACCATCGCGATCACCAGCGGCGCGTCCGCGCCCCGCGCGATCGAGGCGAAGGCGACCGAAGCCAAGGCAGCGTGACGATGATCCGGCTCCCCGCGCGGGAACCGGCCTGAGGCCTGAAAAGAGCGAATGGGCGCCCCGGGAGACCGGGGCGCTTTTCGTTTGCGCGGCCTATTCCTGCGGCGCCGGCTTGGTGCCGCGCGCCATCACCGAGGCGGTGCCGGCGGGCGTGTCGCTGCCGGTGCCGACCCCGGTGCCGGTGTCGGCCGGCTCGTCGGCAGGTGCGGCTTCGGCAGCCGGTGCGGGAGCTTCATCTGAAGGGGTTTCATCGGTCGGCTTGCTCGCCGCCTCTTCCGGCGATTGCTGCGGCTCGGTGCCGGGCGGCACGGCGATGCCGGGAATGACCCGCACCGCCGGATCGGCATTGGCGCTCTCGGTCGGCTCGGTGGCCGGCGGCACCTCAGACCGTCGTTCGGCCGGAACGGCGGCATTCGACCCGTCGGGCGCCGTTACCGGAGCCGTGACCGGCGGGGCGGCGCCCTGCGGCGCCGCGACCGGCGGCGGCGCCGGCGCCGTCACCGCGGCGAGCTCCGGCGGCTTCTTCGGCGGCAGCGGCGCCATCGCTGGCGGAACCGACTGCCGCGCCACCGGCGCCTGGCCGATCGGGTGCATGGCGAGGACGCGGCCGTTGAAGGCGTCGATGCGCACCCGCATCCGCATGCCGCCGCGATCGGTGGCATCGACCACATAGGTGTCGCCGTCGACCCGTGCCCGCCCGATGGCACTCATGCCCATGGAGCGCAGCATCGGCTGGATGTCGGCATAGGGGAAACGCCCCGGCGCGCGGTAGACGGGCGGAGGTGCATAATAGCCGCCCGGCGGCAGCGCCGGCAGCGGCTCGTAATAGCGCTCGACATAGACACCGCCGAAAGGCCGGACATAGAACTGGGCCTGCGCCGGCACCGCCGTCATCAACGCCGTCCCAGCGAGCGCAGGGCCCGCGAGCATCAGCGCGAGTGCAGGTGACAGGCGCATCGGTGCGCACAGCTTCGGCATCGAAGCCTCCGATTCATCATTCGCCATACGCCCTAGCGGAACCCGTAATTGCGGCACCGGCAAGACCTCGCCCGGCCTCTGCGGAAGCGTCTCCGGCGCCTCCCGCCGCCGCTCGCTGGGCCGCAACGGCATTGCGCCCGGGCATGGCGCACCTTACCTTTCCTTTCGCCGACGGTGCCGCCCTCGCAACAAGCGGGAAAAATCGCCGCGCCGATCTCGCGCGCGGCGCTTGTGCGCAGGCGCCAATTCTGGCATCTTCGCGATTGATAGGGCAGCTATACTGTCCTATCATCGATAGGCTGATGCCTGTGCGACGCGGGTGCGATGCATGGCACGGTCGATGCTAGCGTGTTTCGGCAGCATGCACGCCTTGCGGGAGAGCGCCCCGCGAGGCTCGACGCGTGCGGGCTGCCGGACAAGAGCGACCCTTTAGGGAGTGACGGGAATGAATGAGGAAATGGGCGGCGCTGCCGCGCGCATGATCGGCGAGGGTTCGGTTCGTCCGGCCGCGACGGATCGCGCGGCCACCAAAACCATTCCCCACATCGATCCCGGCCTGCCGGCCGCGACGGGTCTGTATGACCCGCGCAACGAGAAGGATTCCTGCGGCGTCGGCTTCATCGCTGACATCAAGGGCCGCAAGTCGCACCAGATCGTGCAGGACGGCCTGCAGATTCTGCTGAATCTCGAGCACCGCGGCGCCGTGGGCGCGGACCCGCGCGCGGGCGACGGCGCCGGCATGTTGGTGCAGATTCCGCACCGGTTCTTCGCCAAGGAAGCGGCCAAGCTCGGCTTCGAGCTGCCGGAGCCCGGCCACTACGCCGTCGGCCACATCTTCATGCCGCACGACGCCGAGGGCCAGGAGATCATCCGCGCCACCATGGAGCGGGTGGTCGCCGAGGAAGGCCAGGTGCTGCTCGGATGGCGCGAGGTGCCGACCGACAATTCCCATCTCGGCCACACCGTGCTGCCGACCGAGCCGAAGCACATCCAGGTGTTCATCGGCCGCGGCGAGGCCATCGCCGACGACGACGCCTTCGAGCGCCGGCTGTTCATCCTGCGCAAGGTGGTGTCGAACGCCATCTACGACGCGGCCGACCCGCGCACATCTGGCTATTACGTCGTGTCGCTGTCCTGCCGGACCATCGTCTACAAGGGCATGTTCAACGCCGACCAGCTCGGCACCTATTATGCCGACTTCCACGACCCGGATTTCGAGTCGGCGGTCGCGCTCGTGCACCAGCGCTTCTCGACCAATACCTTCCCGGCCTGGTCGCTCGCCCACCCCTACCGCATGGTGGCGCATAACGGCGAGATCAACACGCTGCGCGGCAACGTCAACTGGATGGCGGCGCGGCAGGCTTCCGTCGACTCGGAACTGTTCGGCAACGACATCTCCAAGCTCTGGCCGATCTCCTATGAGGGCCAGTCGGACACGGCGTGCTTCGACAACGCGCTCGAATTCCTCATGCAGGGCGGCTACGAGCTTCCGCATGCGGCGATGATGCTGGTCCCCGAGGCCTGGGCCGGCAACCCGCTGATGGACGAGGAGCGGCGCGCCTTCTACGAGTACCACGCCGCCATGATGGAGCCGTGGGACGGGCCTGCCGCCATCGTCGCCACCGACGGACGGCAGATCGTCGCCACCCTCGACCGCAACGGCCTGCGCCCCGCCCGCTATCTGGTGACGGCGGACGACAAGATCGTGCTTGCTTCCGAGATGGGCGTGCTCACCTTCCCCGAGGACCAGATCGTCACCAAGTGGCGCCTGCAGCCGGGCAGGATGCTGCTCGTCGACCTCGAAGAGGGCCGCCTCGTGCCGGACGAGGAGGTGAAGACCTCGCTCGCCAAGGCGCATCCCTACAAGGAATGGCTGAAGCGCACTCAGCTCGTGCTGGAGGAGCTGCGCTCCGTCGAGGCGCGCGAGGTGCGCACCGACGTGTCGCTGCTCGATCGCCAGCAGGCCTTCGGCTACACCCAGGAAGACCTCAAGCTGCTGATGGCGCCGATGGCGACCACCGGGCAGGAGGCGGTCGGCTCCATGGGCACCGACACGCCGATCTCGCCGCTGTCGAAGAAGGCGAAGTCGCTCTTCACCTATTTCAAGCAGAACTTCGCGCAGGTCACCAATCCGCCGATCGACCCGATCCGCGAGGAGCTGGTGATGAGCCTCGTCTCCTTCATCGGGCCGCGGCCGAACATCTTCGACCTCGAAGGCAATTCGCGCCGCAAGCGACTCGAAGTGCGCCAGCCCATCCTCACCAATGAGGACCTGGAGAAGATCCGCTCCATCGGCTTCATGGAGGAGCGCTTCGACACCCGCACGCTCGACATCACCTACCCGTCCGACAAGGGCGCGGCGGGCATGGGCGATGCCGTCGAGCGGCTGTGCGAGCGCGCGGAAGCCGCGGTGCATGGCGGCTACAACATCATCATCCTGTCCGACCGCCTGGTCGGTCCGGACCGCATCCCGATCCCGTCGCTGTTGGCGACCGCGGCCGTGCATCATCACCTGATCCGCAAGGGCCTGCGCACCTCCGTCGGTCTCGTGGTGGAGACGGGCGAGGCGCGCGAGGTGCACCATTTCGCGTGTCTGGCCGGCTACGGCGCCGAGGCGATCAACCCCTACCTCGCCTTCGAGACCATGATCGACATGCGCGTCGACATCCCCGAGGAGGTCGACGAGTACGAGATCGTCAAGCGCTACATCAAGTCGATCGACAAGGGCCTGCTCAAGGTCATGTCCAAGATGGGCATCTCGACCTACCAGTCCTATTGCGGCGCGCAGATCTTCGACGCGGTCGGCCTGTCGCGCGAGTTGATCGACAAGTACTTCTTCGGCACCGCCTCCTCCATCGGCGGCGTCGGCCTCGCCGAGATCTCCGAGGAGACGGCGATGCGCCACCGCGACGCCTTCGGCGACGCGCCGGTGTACCGCACCTCGCTCGACGTCGGCGGCGACTATGCCTTCCGCCTGCGCGGCGAGGAGCATGCCTGGGACCCGGAGACGGTCGCCACGTTGCAGCACGCCGTGCGCGGCAACGCGCAGGACAAGTACCGTCACTTCGCCAGGCTGGTGAACGAGGCCGGCGCCAAGACGCTCAACATCCGCTCGCTGTTCCGCATCCGCAATGCGGACGAGATCGGCCATGCGCCGATCCCGCTCGATGACGTCGAGTCGGCGGTGGACATCGTCAAGCGCTTCGTCACCGGCGCCATGTCGTTCGGCTCGATCTCGCGCGAGGCGCACACCACTCTCGCCATCGCCATGAACCGCATCGGCGGCAAGTCGAACACCGGCGAGGGCGGCGAGGAGGCGACGCGCTTCAAGCCGCTGCCCAACGGCGATTCCATGCGCTCGGCGATCAAGCAGGTGGCGTCCGGCCGCTTCGGCGTGACGGCGGACTACCTCGTCAATGCCGACATGATCCAGATCAAGATGGCGCAGGGTGCCAAGCCCGGCGAAGGCGGCCAGCTGCCCGGCCACAAGGTCGACGCGGTGATCGCCAAGGTGCGCCACTCGACCCCGGGCGTCGGCCTGATCTCGCCGCCGCCGCACCACGACATCTACTCGATCGAGGATCTGGCGCAGCTCATCTACGATCTGAAGAACGTCAACCCCGAGGCCGACATCTCGGTGAAGCTCGTCTCCGAGGTCGGCGTGGGCACGGTCGCGGCCGGCGTCGCCAAGGCGCGCGCCGACCACATCACCGTGTCAGGCTATGACGGGGGCACCGGCGCCTCGCCGCTCACCGCCATCAAGCATGCCGGCTCGCCGTGGGAGATCGGCCTCGCCGAAGCGCACCAGACGCTGGTGCTGAACAATCTGCGCGGGCGCATCGCCCTGCAGGTCGACGGCGGCCTGCGCACCGGGCGCGACGTCATCATCGGCGCGCTGCTGGGCGCGGACGACTTCGCCTTCTCCACCGCCCCGCTCATCGCGGCGGGCTGCATCATGATGCGCAAGTGCCACCTGAACACCTGCCCGGTGGGCGTGGCGACGCAGGACCCCGTTCTGCGCAAGCGCTTCAAGGGTACGCCCGAGCACGTCATCAACTACTTCTTCTTCGTTGCCGAGGAAGTGCGCGAGCTGATGGCCTCGATGGGCGTCGCCTCCTTCAACGAGCTGATCGGCCGCTCCGACTGGCTCGACCAGCGCGAGGCGATCGAGCACTGGAAGGCCAAGGGCCTCGACTTCAGCCGCATCTTTGCGAAGCCCGAAGTCGGCCCCGAGGTCGCGATCTACCACACCGAGCGGCAAAACCACCCGATCCAGCACGTGCTGGACCGGACGCTGATCCACCAGGCCATGCCGGCGCTGGAGAGCGGCGACAAGGTGGCAATCCACACCGAGATCAGGAGCATCAACCGCTCGGTCGGCGCCATGCTCTCGGGTGAGGTGGCCAAGCGCTACGGCGATGCCGGCCTGCCGGACGACACGATCGACATCCACCTGACCGGCACCGCCGGCCAGGCCTTCGGCGCCTTCCTCGCCACCGGCGTCTCCATGACGCTGGTCGGCGAAGCCAACGACTATGTCGGCAAGGGCCTCTCGGGCGGGCGCATCGTCGTGCGCCCGGCGGAAGATGCCGCCATCGTGCCGGAGAACTCGATCATCGTCGGCAACACCGTGCTCTACGGCGCGACGTCGGGCGAGGTGTATTTCCGCGGCGTGGCCGGCGAGCGCTTCGCCGTGCGCAACTCCGGCGCCATCGCTGTGGTCGAGGGCACGGGCGACCATGGCTGCGAGTACATGACCGGCGGCGTGGTCGTCGTCATCGGCCAGACCGGGCGCAACTTCGCGGCCGGCATGTCCGGCGG
Source organism: Ancylobacter novellus DSM 506 (assembly GCF_000092925.1). NCBI lineage: Bacteria > Pseudomonadati > Pseudomonadota > Alphaproteobacteria > Hyphomicrobiales > Xanthobacteraceae > Ancylobacter > Ancylobacter novellus. Next base: position 2,846,400 of record NC_014217.1, read on the forward strand.
CGTGGCCTATGTGCTGGACGAGGACGGCACCTTCAAGAAGCGCTGCAACCTCTCCATGGTCGACCTTGAGCCGGTCGAGGAGGAGGAAGACCTCCTCGAGCGGCTGCACCATCACGGCGGCGACCTGGAGTTCAAGGGGCGCATCGACATCATGGCGGACATGGGCCACCATGACGAGGAGCGCCTGCACCAGCTGATCGCCAAACATCTGCACCATACGGGTTCGACCCGGGCACAGATGATCCTCGACAACTGGGCCGAATACCGCGGCAAGTTCGTCAAGGTGATGCCGGTCGAATACCAGCGCGCGCTGCGCGAAATGGAGAAAATGCGCGGCCTGCAGGCGGCCGAATAGCCGCCTGCGCCCGCCGGGAGAACCGGCGGGAAAGGCCCGAAAAGACGGGCTGCGGCGCGAGCCGTGGCGCGGCCGTGTGCCGCGCCGTCATTTTCCAACTGGCATGATTGATGTATCTGGCACCGGAGGGTGGAACGCCTCCAAGGTGGCGGTGCTCCGCGAAAGAGGGCGCAATGGGTAAGGTCACGGGTTTCCTCGAAATCGATCGGCGCGAGGCGAAGTATCAGCCGGCGTCCGACCGCATTCGCCATTTCCGCGAGTTCACCCTGCCCCTGCCCGACGCCGAGGTCGCCAACCAGGCGTCGCGCTGCATGGATTGCGGCATCCCGTTCTGCCACGGGCCGAATGGCTGCCCGATCCACAACCAGATCCCGGACTGGAACGACCTCGTCTATAACGGGAACTGGGAGGAGGCATCGCGCAACCTCCACTCCACCAACAACTTCCCCGAATTCACCGGCCGCATCTGCCCCGCGCCTTGCGAGGAAGCCTGTACGCTGAACCTCGAGGACGTGCCGGTCACCATCAAGACGGTCGAGCAGGCCATCGCCGACAAGTCGTGGAAGATGGGCTGGATCAAGCCCGAGCCCGCCTCCGTGAAGACCGGCAGGAAGGTCGCCGTGGTCGGCTCCGGCCCGGCCGGCATGGCTGCCGCCCAACAGCTCGCCCGCGCCGGCCACGAGGTGCATGTCTATGAGCGCGAGCCCAAGGCCGGCGGCCTGCTGCGCTACGGCATCCCCGACTTCAAGATGGAGAAGCACTACATCGACCGCCGCGTCGCGCAGATGGAAGGCGAAGGCGTCGTCTTCCACTACGGCGCTAATGTCGGGGTCACTCTGCCGCTCGAAGAACTGCTGGAGAACCACGACGCGGTACTGATGTGCGGCGGCTCCGAGGCCCCGCGCGATCCCGGCCTGCCCGGCCAGGAGCTCGACGGCGTGCACTACGCCATGCCCTATCTGGTGCAGCAGAACCGCCGCGTCGGCCGCGAGGACGTCTCGGGCGAGCAGGCGATCCTTGCCGCCGGCAAGCATGTGGTGGTGATCGGCGGCGGCGACACCGCCTCCGACTGCGTCGGCACCGCCTTCCGCCAGGGCGCGCTCTCCGTCCACCAGCTCGACATCCGCCCGGTGCCGCCGCTGAAGGAGGACAAGCTGGCGGTGTGGCCCTACTGGCCGACCAAGTTCCGCACCTCCTCCTCGCAGGCCGAGGGCGCCGAGCGCGAATTCGCCGCCGCCACGCTGGGCATCGAGGGCAAGAACGGCCGCGTGATCTCGGTGAAGTGCGCCCGCGTCGATCCCAAGCGCCAGCCGATCCCCGGCACCGAGTTCCACATCAAGGCCGACCTCGTCTTCATCGCGCTCGGCTTCGTGCATCCGGTGCACGAGGGCATGCTGGAGCAGCAGGGCCTGTCGATCGACAAGCGCGGCAACGTGCAGGCGAACGACCTCGACTACGCCACCAGCGTGCCGAAGCTGTTCGCCGCCGGCGACATGCGCCGCGGCCAGTCGCTGGTGGTCTGGGCGATCCGCGAGGGCCGCCAGGCGGCGCAGTCGATCGACACCTTCCTGATGGGTGCTTCCGCCCTGCCGCGGTGAGGCGGGGGGGATTCCCGCCTCCACCAATACACCGTCATCCTGAGGTGCCCGGCGTTTCGCCGGGCCTCGAAGGATGCTCGTCGTAACACGTCAGATCCATCCTTCGAGGCTCGGCTTCGCCGAGCACCTCAGGATGACGTTCATCTGGAGTGAATCGGACTACGGCGCCGCCGGTTCCGCGGGCGTCGCCGCCGTGCCGGTGCCGGCGCCCGCCGCGGAATCCGCGGGAACGGCCGACACGCCCTGCGCGGCGGCTGGGGTCGCCGCCGGCAGCTCGGTCTGCGGCATGGGCGGGACGAGCGGCTCGGTCGCGGCGGCCGGCTGCCCGGCCGGCCAGCGGAAATCGTCCGTGCGCCCCAGCACCGCGGGCAGCGTCGCGCCGCTGACCAACACGTTCGCCGGCTCGGGCTTCGGGGTTGCGGGGGCGGCCTGCACGATGTCCTTCGGCGCTTCCTTCGCCGCCGGGCCGGCCGGAGCCGTGGGCGCGCCGGCAAGCGTGCGGGCGCTGCCCGCCGCGCCGCCGGTCAGCTGGATGATCGAGGGCCGCGTGTCGGCGGGATCGGTCGCCGCCGTGGGCGCGTCCTCGCGGTGCATCAGGTCGTCGAGCTGCTGGTCCACGAAGAAGGCGAGCTTGCGCGCGCCGGCGCGGGTGAAGCCGACGCCGTCGGCGTTGCGCAGGCGCCGGCGCTGGCCATCGACCGCGGGGCCCGAGGTCATGAACTTGCCGTTCTCGTCGACGAAGCCGTCGGTGACATCGACGAAGATGAAGCCGGCGCGCTCGACCTGCTCCTTCAGCAGCGCGTTGAGCTGGGCGATCTGCTCGTTGCGGGCCTCGTCCTCCACCGGCGGCAGGCCGGCCACCACCACCGGGCGGCCGTGCAGCTTGAGCGCCAGCAGGAACTCCTCCAAGCGGCGGCCATAGAGCTCGCGCCAGCGTTCGTCGAGCACCTCGGCGCGCCCGGCAGGGTCGTCGATCGGCTTGAGGTCGTTGGCGCCGGCCAGCACCACGATGACGTTGGGCTGTTCCTCGCCGGACGGCAGCTGCCGCGCGGTGGCGATCCAGTCGAACGGGCTCGCCGGGGCGATCCCCGAGCCGTCCTGCGTCTTGCCGACGACGACCGCGCCCTCGCGGTCGGCGGCGAAGGCGTCCGCCAGCCCCTGCGCCAGCGTCGCCGCCTGCTCGTCGCCGATCACCAGCACGACGTCCTTGACGTCCTCGACCTCGCCGCGCGCCTCGGCTGCCGTGGCGTAGACCTTGCCGCGCGGCACCGCAGGCGCCTGCTGGACGACGACGGGAGGCGCCGCGGCCGGCCCGGTGCCATCGCCGGGATATTGCCTCAGCCGCGGCGCGCGGCGTTCGCCGCCGCCTCCGCCGCTGAACAGATCGATGAAGGGCTGGAACGGCGACCAGGCGCGGCGCGGCTGCTGCTGGGGCTGGCGCGCCTGCGTCGAGGGGCGGGCCTGCTGCTGGCGCGCGGCCGGACGTTGCTGGCGGGTCTGGCTCTGATAGCGCGGCTGCGGCGCCTGGCGCGAGCTCGGCTGGCCGACATCGGCCGGCGGGCGGAACCAGTCGCTCTGCGCCTGCGCCAGCGAGCAGCCGGCGACGAGCACGCCGGCAACCGCCAGCGCCTTCAGTCCGAGCCGGTATCCGCGTGCCCGCGTGACGCGCATGAGCCGTTCCCCGATGGCGACATCTCACCAGAGCGGTGAACCATTATCGCGGCTGTTTCAAGACCCCTGTCGGCCGGGCGTCAAGAGCCGGGTCACGAGCCGTCGCGGGCGCGCAGGCTCTCCAGCACCTCGCCGCTCGCCATGCCGTCGGGCAGCAGGCCGGCGCTGACCTGATATTCGCGCACCGCGACGCGGGTCTTCGAGCCGATGGCGCCGTCATGCGGGCCGACGTCGTAGCCGCGCGAGGCCAGCCGCTTCTGCAGTTCCGAGCGCTCCAGCCGCGACAGGGCGCGCTGGTCTTCCGGCCAGGGCTGCACGAACGGCCCGCCGCCGCGGATGCGGTCGGCGAGATGGCCGATGGCGAGCGCATAGGCGTCGGCCGGGTTGTAGCTGAGGATGGCCTTGAAATTGTCGGTCATCAGGAAGGCCGGTCCCTTGGCGCCGGCCGGCAGCAGGAGATAGGCGGTCTCGCCCGCCGCCGGCATCGGCCGGCCCTCGGGCCGGCGCACGCCCAGCGCCGCCCATTCGCGCATCGGCTTGCGCACATGCTTGTCGGCGAGCAGGTAGTTGAAATTGCGCGGCAAGACGACCTCGTAGCCCCAGCTCCGGCCGGCGACCCAGCCACCGCGCTTGAGCTTGTTGGCGGTCGAGCCCATGGCGTCGGCGACCGAATCCACCACGTTGCGATGGCCGTCGCCGTCGAAGTCCACCGCGTCGCGCTGGAAGGCGGTCGGCATGAACTGGGTGAGGCCGAAGGCGCCGGCCCAGGAGCCGCGCAGATGAGTCTCGGGGATGTCGCCCTTGTCGACGATGCGCAGCGCGGCGACGAACTCGTCGCGGAAATAGGCCTTCCGGCGGCCGACGCAGGCGAGCGTCGCGGTCGCCTCCAGCACCGGATAGGAGCCGCGGGCGCTGCCGTAATTGGTCTCGATGCCCCAGATGGCGGCGACGACATAGGGATCGACGCTGTAGCTGCGCCCCACCGCCTCGAACACCTGGGCGTTCTGGGCCATCGCCTCGCGGCCCTTGCGGATGCGGGTCTCGGAGACCAGCATCGTCACATAGTCCCCCGCCGTGCGGCTGAACTCGGGCTGCGTCTCCAGCTTCGCCATGATGCCCATGTCGGGCTTCAGACCCGCCGTGTAGCGGCGGAAGCCGGCGGCCGAGACGCCGGCCTGGCGCGCCTTCGGCTCAAGGCTCGCGACGCAGCGGCTGAAATTCGCCTCGTCGCGGGCGAGCGCGGACGGCGTCATGTCGGGATGGGTCGACGGCGCCGAGGCCGCGGGCCGGGCGGCCGCAGCGCGAGCCGGCGGCGCGGCATAGGCGCTCTGTCCGCTCGCGGGCGTCGCGAGCGCTCCGGTGATGTCGTCGGCGCCGGCGCAGCCGGCAAGACCGAGGCAGACCAGCACCAGGCCGGCGAGGCCGGCCGGGTGCCGGCCGGGGACCGGACGAGAACTCATGACGCTTACCCTAACGCAATTCCGGGCCATGATTAGGCAGGCGACATGGTTTCCACGGACTTAACGCAGCGTTCGTTTTCCGTTACGTCACATGCGGCGCGGCGCCGCGCGCCGTTTCCAGGCGCAGGGCGGCTCCGCGTCCACTGCCGGGACCGAATCCGTCACGTCGGCGTTATCCCGGCGGTGCATTGCGGCACGCGAGACGTTAAGCTGACTTTCATCGGATTTTCGTTTTGCTTGCCCACCCCAGCGACCAGAAGAGCGGCATAACTCCCCCATGGTAAAACCCATTCGCAAGGCGATCCTTCCCGTGGCCGGCCTCGGCACGCGCTTCCTGCCGGCCACCAAGGCCGTGCCGAAGGAAATGCTCACCGTCGTAGACCGGCCCGTCGTGCAGCATGTGGTCGACGAGGCGCGCGCCGCCGGCATCGAGCACATCGTCTTCGTGACCGGCCGCAACAAGGGCGTCATCGAAGACCATTTCGACCGGCAGTACGAGCTCGAGGACACGCTGAACGAGCGCGGCAAGACGCAGATGCTGGAAATGCTGCGCCACGAGACCATGGGTCCGGGCGCCACCAGCTTCACCCGCCAGCAATTGCCCCTCGGCCTCGGCCATGCGGTGTGGTGCGCGCGCGACATCATCGGCAACGAGCCCTTCGCGCTGCTGCTGCCGGACATGCTGCACAAGCCGACCAACGGCAAGGGCTGCCTCGCCCAGATGGCCGAGGCCTATGCCAAGACCGGCGGCGGCAACCACATCGCGGTCTACGAGGTGCCGCCGGAGCAGACCGACCAGTACGGCATCGTCGGGCTCGGCGACGAGGTGGCCGAGGGCGTGCACAGGATCGCCGGCATGGTGGAGAAGCCGAAGAAGGACGTCGCCCCCTCCAACCTCGCCATTTCCGGCCGCTACATCCTGCAGCCGGAGATCTTCGAATTGCTGGCCACGCAGGAGCGCGGCGCCGGCAACGAGATCCAGCTCACCGATTCCATGCTCAAGCTGGCGCGGGAGCAGGATTTCTACAGCGTGACCTTCGACGGCGCGATCTACGATTGCGGCTCGAAGCTCGGCTTCCTGATGGCGAACGTCGCCTATGCGCTCGACAATCCGGAGATCGCCGACACCTTCCGGCCCGAGCTCGACGCGCTGCTGGCAAAGAACTGATCGCATAACTGCCGGGCGCCGCCACGGCGCCCGACTTCAGCCCGCACGCTGACGCCGTGGTCGGAAGAGACACCAGCATGCCCCTGTTCCACGGATTGTCGGCCTTTCCGCTCACCCCGACGGATGCGGCGGGCAAGGTGCAGGAAGCGCTGCTCGCCCGCTTCCTCGACCGCATAGTCGCCGCGGGCGTCGACAGCATCGGGCTGCTCGGCAGCACCGGCACCTATGCCTATCTCTCGCGCGACGAGCGGCAACATGCTCTTCGCGTCGCCGTTGGCCATGTCCGCGGCCGGGTGCCGCTGATCGCCGGGGTCGGCGCCCTGCGCACCGACGAGGCGGTCGCGCTGGCGCAGGATGCGAGGGCCGCCGGCGCGGACGGCCTGCTTCTGGCGCCCATGTCCTATACGCCGCTGACGGAGGAGGAGGTCTTCCAGCACTTCGCCACTGTGGCCGAGGCGGGCGGGCTGCCGCTCTGCATCTACAACAACCCGACCACGACGCACTTCACCTTCAGCCTGGAGCTGATCGAGCGGCTGGCGGCACTGCCGCATGTCGCGGCCATCAAGATGCCGCTTCCCGCCAAGGGCGATTTCACTGACGAGATCGAGCGGATACGCGCGCGGACCCCGGCCGGTTTTGCCGTGGGCTATAGCGGCGACTGGGGAGCCACTGACGCGCTGCTGGCGGGATGCAACGCCTGGTACAGCGTCGTCGCCGGCCTTCTGCCCGGCGAGGCATTGAAGCTCACCCGCGCCGCGCAGTCCGGCGACGCGGCTGCGGCCAAGCACTGGAATGCGCGCTTCGAACCCTTGTGGGAACAGTTTAGGACATTCGGCAGCCTTCGCGTGATGTATGCGATCGCCGAGGTGCTGGACCTGGGCGGGGCCATTCCGCCCCGGCCCCTGCTTCCCCTGCCCCCGGCGGAACGCAGCCGGGTGGAGCTGGCCGTGCAGGGATTGCTCACTGAGCGCTAAGGCGTCCCCGCCGGCGTCACCCGCAGCGTCGCGCCTTCCGCGCCGGCGACGACGACGCGCGTGCCGGCCGGGCAGTCCGGGCCGGTCACCCGCCAGATCGTGTCGTCGACCCTGATCTGCCCCACCCCGTCCTTGATGGCCTCGTGCAGCACGAAGTCCCGCCCGACCAGCGCGTCGGTGCGGCGGTTGAGGAAGGGCCGGTCGCTCTCCGCATGCTTCGAGCGCGCCAGCATCCGCCCGATCACGACCGCGAACAGCGCCGCGACCGCGAACAGCACGAGCTGCGCCTGCCAGCCCATCGGCACGAGAGCCACGGCGATGCTTGTGGCCAGCGCCGCGACCCCGAACCAGATCAGATAGGCGCCGGGCACCACCAGCTCGGCGATCATCAGGAGCCCGGCCGCGATCAGCCAGAGCCAGAATTCCGCCAGCGCCTCCGCCAGGGCGGCCATCTGCTCCATAATGCGTCCTCAGGCACCCGGACCGAAGGGGTTCTCGACCGGCGTCGTGCGCGGCCCGGTCGGGCCCGGCCGCCGCGCCGCCACCGCCTCTGGCCCAAAGGCGCCGCGGGCGATCTCGGCGACGCCGGCGAGCGAGCCCAGCACGGCGCTCGCCTCATAGGGCAGCACCATCAGCTTCTGGTTCGGCGCGCTCGCCATGGCCTCCAGCGCCTTCATGTATTTCTCGGCGATGTAGTAGTTGAGTGCAGCGGGATCGCCCGAGGCGAGCGCGCCGGACAGCATCTCGGTCGCCTTGGCGTCCGCCTGCGCCAGACGCTCGCGCGCCTCGGCGTCGCGGAAGGCGGCCTCGCGCCGTCCTTCGGCCTCCAGGATCTGCGACTGCTTCTGGCCTTCCGCGCGCAGGATCTCCGACTGGCGCTGGCCCTCGGCCTCCAGCACCACGGCGCGCTTCTCGCGCTCGGCCTTCATCTGCCGCGCCATGGCGGAGACGAGGTCGGCCGGCGGCACGATGTCCTTGATCTCGATGCGGGTGATCTTCACGCCCCAGGGCGCGGCCGCGGCGTCGACCACCTTGAGTAGCCGCTCATTGATCTCGTCGCGATGCGACAGGAGTTGGTCAAGGTCCATCGCGCCCATCACGGTGCGGATATTGGTGGTGGTCAGCGCGAGGATGGCGAGGTCGAGCTGGGCGACCTCGTAGCTGGCGCGGGCCGCGTCGAACACCTGGAAGAAGGCGATGCCGTCCACCGAGACGGTGGCGTTGTCGCGGGTGATCACCTCCTGCGTCGGCACGTCCAGCACCTGCTCCATCACGTTCACCCGCTTCCCGATCCGGTCGAGAAAGGGAACGATGAGGTTGAGGCCCGGCGACAGGCTGCGCGTATAGCGGCCGAAGCGCTCGACGGTGACCTGATAGCCCTGCGGCACCGTCTTCACCCCGGCGACGATGGTGAGGATCACCAGCGCCAGGAATACCAGAACGAAGACATTCAGTCCGAGCACCATGGCATTCCCCCGCGTGACGCCGGCGGAGTGTGGCCCGGCGCGGATGCCCCGGCAAGGCGAAAGCCGGACACCTGCCGGTCATGAAAAAGGCCCGGCGCGGGGCCGGGCCTTCATCGATCCTTCTCGCGAAGCAAGCCGTCAGGCCGCCTCCTCCACCGCACCGGCGCGGGTGTCGAACAGGAGTTCGCCCGCCCCGCGCTCGACCTTGACCACGTCGCCATCCTTCACCGTGCCGGCGAGGATGCGGCCAGCCAGTGGGTCCTGCAGCAGCTTCTGCATCACCCGCTTGAGCGGACGCGCGCCATAGGCCGGGTCGTAGCCCTTCTCGGCGAGGAAGTCCCGCGCCTCGGAGGTGATCTCCAGCCGGATCTTGCGCTCCTCCAGCAGCTTGTCGAGCCGCTTGGCCTGGATATCGACGATGGCGCCCATCTGCTCGCGCCGCAGCCGGTGGAACAGCACGATCTCGTCGACGCGGTTGAGGAACTCCGGGCGGAAATGCGCACGCACCACGCCCATCACCTCGTCGCGCACGGCCTCGGTGTCCTCGCCATCCGGCTGGTTCACCAGATACTCCGAACCGAGGTTCGAGGTCATGATGATCAGCGTGTTGCGGAAGTCGACCGTGCGGCCCTGCCCGTCCGTCAGGCGCCCGTCGTCGAGCACCTGAAGGAGCACGTTGAACACGTCCGGATGCGCCTTCTCGACCTCGTCGAACAGCACGACCTGATAGGGCCGGCGCCGCACGGCCTCGGTCAGCGCGCCGCCCTCCTCATAGCCGACATAGCCGGGAGGAGCGCCGATCAGCCGCGCCACCGCGTGCTTCTCCATGTACTCGGACATGTCGATGCGCACGAGGGCGGTGTCGTCGTCGAACAGGAACGAGGCCAGCGCCTTGGTCAGCTCGGTCTTGCCCACGCCCGTCGGGCCGAGGAACATGAAGGAGCCGATGGGCCGGTTGGGGTCCTGAAGACCCGCGCGGGCACGACGGACCGCCGTGGAAACAGCTTCCACGGCCTCCTTCTGGCCGATGACGCGCTTCGACAGCACGTCCTCCATGCGCAGCAGCTTCTCCTTCTCGCCTTCCAGCATCTTGTCGACGGGCACGCCGGTCCAGCGCGAGACAACCTGCGCCACATGGTCCGGGGTAACCGCCTCTTCCACCATGGCGCCGGCCTTCACCTCGGCGGCGAGCTCCTGCGTCTCGATGGCGGCGAGCTTCTTCTCCAGCGCGGGGATGGTGCCATAGGCGAGCTCGCCCGCCTTCTGGTACTCGCCGGCGCGCTGGGCGTTGGCGAGCTCGGCACGCGCCTTCTCCAGGTCGCTCTTGATCTTCTGGGCGTCGCCCAGCTTCTCCTTCTCCGCCTTCCAGCGGGAGGTCAGCGAGGCGGACTGCTCCTCGAGATCGGCCAGCTCCTTCTCCAGCCGCTTCAGCCGGTCCCTCGAGCCGGCGTCGCTCTCCTTCTTCAGCGCCTCCTGCTCGATGCGCAGGCGCACGATCTCGCGGTCGATCGAATCCAGCTCCTCGGGCTTGGAATCGACCTGCATGCGCAGCCGCGAGGCCGCCTCGTCGACGAGGTCGATCGCCTTGTCGGGCAGGAAGCGGTCGGTGATGTAGCGGTTCGACAAGGTGGCCGCCGCCACCAGCGCCGAATCGGTGATGCGCACGCCGTGGTGCAGCTCGTACTTCTCCTTGATGCCGCGCAGGATGGAGATGGTGTCCTCCACCGTCGGCTCGGAGACGAAGACGGGCTGGAAGCGGCGGGCGAGCGCGGCGTCCTTCTCGACATGCTTGCGGTACTCGTCGAGCGTGGTCGCGCCGACGCAGTGCAGCTCGCCGCGCGCCAGCGCGGGCTTCAAGAGGTTGGACGCGTCCATCGCGCCGTCGGTCTTGCCTGCGCCGACGAGGGTGTGCATCTCGTCGATGAACAGGATGATGCCGCCCTCGGCCGCCTCGACCTCGGAGAGCACGCTCTTCAGCCGCTCCTCGAACTCGCCGCGATATTTCGCGCCGGCGATCAGCGAACCCATGTCGAGCGCGAGAAGGCTCTTGTCCTTCAGGCTCTCGGGCACGTCGCCGTCGACGATGCGCAGGGCAAGGCCCTCGACGATGGCGGTCTTGCCGACGCCGGGCTCGCCAATGAGGACGGGATTGTTCTTGGTGCGCCGCGACAGCACCTGGATGGTGCGGCGGATTTCTTCGTCGCGGCCGATCACCGGGTCGAGCTTGCCCTCGCGCGCCGCGCTCGTCAGGTCGCGGGCGTACTTCTTGAGCGCGTCATAGGCATTCTCGGCGGTAGCGCTGTCCGCGGTACGACCCTTGCGCAGCGCCTCGATGGCGGCGTTGATCTTCTGCGGAGTCGCGTCCGCCTTGGCGAGGATCTTGCCCGCCTCGCTGTCCTTCTCCAGCGCCAGCGCGAGCAGCAGCCGCTCGACCGTGACATAGCCGTCGCCGGCCTTCTTGGCCGCCTGCTCGGCGGCGTCGAAGACGCGCGCGGTGGCGGGCGCGAGATAGACCTGCCCGGCGCCGGAACCCTGCACCTTGGGCAGCTTCTTCAGCGCCGCCTCGGTGTCGGCGAGCACCATGCGCGGGTCGCCGCCGGAGCGCTGGATCAGCCCGGCGCAAAGCCCTTCCGGGTCGTCGAGCAGTACCTTCAGCAGGTGCTCGGGGGTGAACTGCTGGTTGCCCTCGCGCAGCGCAAGCGACTGCGCCGACTGCACGAATCCACGCGCGCGTTCGGTATAGATTTCGAAATTCATGTCGTCCCTCCAGACCCCTCCCCTCGCCCTCTTCAGAGGCACGAGCGGTTATCGGGATTGCGGCGCCCGTATCCCGGCCGCCGCGGCAGGCCCCGTCATGGCGACCCGCTCAGCCTCATGTAGTGTTGCCCATCGGCAACGGAAGGGCCTTGAGGAGGGTCAAGGCGGGATTTCTTCTCGGCCGCGCCGGCCCCACCCGAAACACCGTCATGCCCGGGCCTGGCCCGGGCATCCACGACTTGGACGGTAGCGAAGGCGGGAAGACGTGGATGGCCGGAACAAGTCCGGCCATGACGTCGTGCGAGGAGACGCTTACGCCCCCTTCTCCGCCACCATCATGTAGTTCACCGACAGGTCGCTGGAGCGCCGCCACTCGTCAGTGAGCGGGTTGAACACCACGCCCTCGCGGTCGGTCACCTTCAGCCCGCCGGCTTCCAGCGCGAGCTGGAGCTCGTCCGGCGTGATGAACCTGTTCCAGTCATGCGTGCCGCGCGGCAGCCAGCCGAGCACATATTCCGCCCCGACGATGGCGAGGGCGAAGGAGCGCTTGGTGCGGTTCAGCGTCGCCGCGACGAGCAGCCCGCCCGGCTTCACCATCTCGCTCGCGCGGGCGAGGAACAACCCGACATCGGCGACGTGCTCCACCACCTCCATCGCCATCACCACGTCGAAGCGCGCGCCCTCATTCGCCAGCGCCTCCGCCGTGGTCGCGCGGTAGGTAACGGGGATGCTGCTCTCCTCGGCGTGCAGCGAGGCGATGCGCACGTTCCTCTCCGCCGGGTCGATACCCGTCACCGAGGCGCCCATGCGCGCCAGCGGCTCGCTGAGAAGGCCGCCGCCGCAACCGATATCCAGCAGCGAGAGCCCTTCCAGCGGCCGGATCGCCTTCGGGTCGAGGCCGAAATGGGCGACGATTCGCTCGCGCAGATAGGCGAGCCGCACCGGGTTGAACTTGTGCAGCACCTTCATCTTGCCGCGCGGGTTCCACCATTCGGCGGCCAGCGCGGCGAAGCGCTCGACCTCGCGGGGATCGACGGTTGTGGCGGTCTCGGTCATCGGCGCACTCACGGAAGGGCAGCTTTCCAATAGCGATTCCAGCTTCGCGCGGTGCCGTTGCGGGGCGGGCGCGAGGTGGATATGTATACGCGCCTTTCGGGCCGGGAGC